>URKW01000066.1 GCA_900548615.1 uncultured Eubacteriales bacterium
AATCCGGACGCGAGCGGCTGTGGACGCCGGAGACCAATCCCATGGCCGCAAAGGTTGCCAGAATGGAGGTGCCGCCATAGCTGAAAAACGGCAGCGTCAGGCCGATGACCGGCATCACGAACAGGCACATGCCCACGTTGGCCAGTATCTGGAAGATCAGCATGCCCACCACGCCCACGCAGATGTAGGCGTCCAGCTTACTGTGGGCGTTGCGGGCCACATAGATGCACCGCAGCACGATAGCCGCCAGAATCGCCAGCGCCAGCAGGCAGCCAATGAACCCCAGCTCCTCGCCGATGACGGAGAAGATAAAGTCCGTGTGGCGGTTGGGCAGGCTGGAGCTGTCCTTGCTCTGGGTCTGTACGCCGTGGAACAGTCCCATGCCCGTCAGCTTTCCGCCGCCCAGCGTCATCAGGCTTCGGGTCTGGTGCCAGCCCTCCTCCATGGGGTGGAAGCTGTGGTCAAACACCACGATAAAGCGGTTTTTCATGTAATCCTCGATCACATCCTCCTCCCAGAGAATGTAGAAGGCCAGCGCCGCCGTCAGTCCGCCGCCGATGAACCAGCCCTTGGACACGCCGGCCACGAAGCACATGCAGATAAAGATGGCCACAAACACCAGATCACTGCCCATATCCGAGGAAATTTTATAGTACAGCAGGAAAAACACCATCAGGTGCGCGCCCAGAAACAGCACATCCGGCAGCTTTTTCAGCGTGCGGTTCTCTTGAAGCCACACCAGCTGCCACGCCAGCACCACCGTGAAGGTCAGCTTCACGATCTCGGAGGGCTGCACCATGAAGGGCAGGAACGGGAAATCCAGCCACGCCAGATTGCCGGTGTCGCCCGCCTCGCCAAAGACCAGCAGCAGCAGGATCATGCCGAGGCCGAACAGCGTCAGCCACAGCCAGCCCTTTTTTCGCATCAGCTCGCTGATATCCACCAGCGACAGCAGGAAAAATAAAATGATACCGACCACCGCGCCGCCGGTCTGTACCAGCACCAGCCGCAGCGTATTCATATACCGGGTGGCAGAGTAGATCATCAGAATGCCATAGGCCGTGGCGGTACAGCAAAGCGCCAGCAGAACAAGATCTGTCTGCCGCAAAATATCCCGTAAAAATTCCCGCACACGTTGCATGAAATGGTTCCTCCGTGGTCTCCGCCGGGGCGCATAGCACCCCAAAATAAACTCTGTACATTCTACCACAATACTTTTTCCCTGTAAACCTGTCTTACCCCCTTTCTTTTTTGAACTTTTTGTGATACGATAATAAAAATGGCAGAATAGGGCCGTTTCACTTTCCGAAAGGACGTTTACCATGCAGTATATTTCCCACAGCGTGTCCGATACCGAGGCGTTTGGCCGCCAGCTGGCCCAGCAGCTGCATCCCAATACCGTGGTGGCCTGCCGCGGCGGTCTGGGAATGGGCAAGACCGCGCTGACCCGCGGCATTGCTCAGGGACTGGGCTACACGGGCCGCGTTACCTCTCCCACCTTTACCATCGTGAACGAATATCTGGGCGAAACGCCCCTGTTCCACTTCGACATGTACCGTCTGGACGACAGCGACGCGCTGTTTGACATCGGCTGGGAGGACTATCTGGAGCGGGGCGGTGTGTGCGTGGTGGAATGGAGCGAGAACGTGGCGGATGCGCTGCCGTCCGACGCCATCATCGTAAGCATCGCCCGCGGCGAAAAAGACAACGAACGGATCATCACTGTAGAGGGAGGCGGCATCGCATGAAAATACTGGCTTTGGAAACGTCGGCCAAGTCCGTGTCCGCCGCCGTGGTGGAAAACGGCGCGGTGCTGGCCAGCGCCTACCAGAATATCGGTCTGACCCACAGCGTCACCCTGATGCCGCTGATCGACAGCATGCTGAAAAACGCCGGGCTGACTGCCAGGGACATGGGATTGATCGCCGTGGCCGCCGGGCCCGGCAGCTTTACCGGGCTGCGCATCGGCGTGTCCGCCGCCAAGGGATTGGCCTGGGCGCTGGAGCTTCCCTGCTGCGGCGTGTCCACACTGGAGGCCATGGTGGAGAACGCCCGCAGCTTTGAGGGCACGGTCATCTGCGCCATGGATGCCCGCCGCCAGCAGATCTATAACGCGGTGTTTGACTGCCATGACGGCGCACTGACGCGGCAGTGCGAGGATCGTGCCGTGGCGCTGGAGGTACTGGCGGAGGAGCTGAAAAATTCCAATAACAGAAAAATAGTAGTTGGCGATGGCGCTAAGCTGTGCTATACTTATCTGTCGGAACAGGGGATCGCGTGCCGCATGGCGCCGCCTGACAGCCTGTATCAGAACGCCGTGGGCGTTGGTCTCGCGGCGGAGCGCATGGCGGCGGAGGGCCGCATGGCAACAGCGCAGGAGCTGCGCCCGGTCTATCTCCGCCTCAGTCAGGCGGAGCGGGAGCGGCTGGCAAAGGGGCTGCCCATTACTTTGGATCATCAATAATTTTATATACGGAGGATAAGATCATGAACGAAAAGTTCCCTACCCTGCACGTCGTAAACCACCCTTTGGTGCAGCACAAGCTGACGGTGATGCGCGACAAGAACACCAGCGTCAAGGACTTCCGCACGCTGGTGGGCGAGATCGCCATGCTGCTGACCTACGAGGCCACCCGCGACCTGCCCACCACCCTCAAGACCATCGAGACGCCTCTGTGCACCTGCGAAATGCCTGTGCTGGCCGGTAAAAAGATGGCCATCGTTCCTATCCTCCGTGCAGGTCTGGGCTTTGAGGACGGCATCCTCAATCTGATCCCCTCCGCCCGCGTGGCACATATCGGTATGTACCGCGACGAGGAAACGCTGGAGCCCCACTTCTACTTCCTGAAGTACCCCAAGGACATCGCCGAGCGCGACGTGCTGATCGTGGATCCTATGCTGGCTACCGGCGGCAGCGCCGACATGGCCATCACCAAGATGAAGGAGCTGGGCTGCAAAAACATCAAGCTGATGATCCTGGTGGCCGCTCCCGAGGGCGTGCAGTTCATCTATGACCGCCACCCCGACGTGGAGATCTACTGCGCCGCGCTGGACGACCATCTGAACGAAAACGGCTACATCGTGCCCGGTTTGGGCGACGCCGGCGACCGGATCTTCGGCACAAAGTAAAAATAGCTCTTTACAGTTTCGCCGATCCGTCGTATAATTGATATAGTAAACGCTGGATAGAAAGGCGGTGCCTCAATGGACGATTATACCAGAAAATTTAATGCCGCAGAGGATCGGGACGAGCAGGTGCACCATGTGCTGACCTCGGTGTATGAGGCGCTGAAGGAAAAAGGCTACGATCCCGTGAACCAGATCGTGGGGTACATTCTGTCGGAGGATCCCACCTACATCACCAACCATAACGGCGCCCGTACCCTGATCTGTAAGATCGACCGGGACGAGCTGCTGCAAATACTGGTCAAACGGTATCTGGATATCTGACGTAAAAATCGCAAAAAAGGGAGAGAAACCAGACGGTTTCTTTCCCTTTTTGTCGCTTTTCTCAACCTTTCTGCCAGCGATTTGACACAGGGCCTTTTTTGTGCTATACTGGTGAGCGTTGATTGACAAGGGCAAGCATGGTTTTGGCGGTCAGCACGCACCGGAAAGCTGTGCTGTCCGGCGTGTTTTCCCCTGTTAATCGATGGAAATTCTTAAACAGGAGGACACAAAACAATGGCAGATGTGAAAAAAGGCGAAGGCCTTGTTTATAAAAACCACCCCCTGCGGCGCATCGACAACCTGATCTACTATGGCTCCATGGCAGATAAGTATATCGTCATGTTCCAGATCCTGGAATCCAAAAAGGAGCAGGATATGGACGTCGCCACCCGCGTTTCCGTGCAGCTTCAGCTGACCGATCCCGACCTGAAATCCCGCGACCGCGTGGTGAAGAAGTCGGAAAAAAGCAGCCTGTACGCCGCCATGGACGTTGGCTCCATCTGGTTGGAGCGTGCGCTGGCCGGAAAGCTGTAAGGGGGGGCGCCCAATGAGATTTCACTACAGCCGTATGCTTACCGCGGCAGCACTGTCTGCGGTAATGCTATGTAATACCGTCGTCTGCGCATGGGCGACCACGACCGACGCAGCCACCGCGCAGGACGCCGCTGTCATCAAGACCGCGCTGGCATCCGGTCTGGAGGCCAACGGCCAGAAGCCGGAGCTTCCCCGCCTGCTGCCCAGCGAAACAAAGGTCAAGTCCGTGGGCCGTGTGCTGGAAAACGACATTCCCCTTTTCTTTGACCCCACCGAGGAGAGCAACGTCTACATCCTGCTTCCGCTGGACGCTATCGTGTCCGTGATGGAGGATCTGGGCGATTGGTTCCGGGTCAGCTATAACGACTGCACCGGCTTTATTCCCCCGGAGTATATCGAGCTTCTGAAGTATGACGAAGCTTTTGAGACCTACGGCGTGGTTGACGCCGAGGAAATGTCTCTGCTGGAGGAGTCCGACGGGAGCAGCGAAGTGCTGGCTACCCTGAAGGACGGTGACCGCGTGGAGGTCACCGGTCTGGAGAATGGCTACTTCGCCGTCAAGAGCGGCGACAAGACTGGCTATGTCACCGGCGACGATCTGGATCTTACCATGGAGAAGGAAGCGCCCGCACCGAAGGTGACGGTCAAGGCCGCCAATAAGGCCACCACCGCCGCGAAGGACGCCACGACCGAGGACAGCGCCGGCGAAGGCAGCACTGACACCGTCGTCAGCAGCGGTTCCGGCAGTGATATCGTCTCCTTCGCCATGCAGTATCTGGGCACGCCCTACGCCTACGGCGGCACCGGCTCCGGCGGTTTTGACTGCTCCGGCTTCACCATGCACGTGTTTTCCAACTTCGGCGTCAGTCTGGCTCATGGTGCGACGCCCCAGCTGAATAACGGGTACGCCGTCTCCCAGAGTGAGTTGCAGCCCGGTGATCTGGTGTTCTTCTTCGGCACCTACAACACCAGCTCGGCGCCCAGCCACGTGGTCATTTACATCGGCGGTGGACAGTTCATCCACGCCTCCACCAGCCGCGGCGTTATCATCTCCAGCCTCAGCGAGAGCTATTATGCCAGCCGCTACCTGTCGGCACGCCGCGTTTTCTGACGCAGCACCACATAGCATGTATAAAAATTTCCCTGACCGATGGTCAGGGAAATTTTTTATTTTCCTCTTGACAAACCATACTGCTGTGCATATACTGTCTATATCGAACATATACAGTTGTGACGGAGGTGTTCCTGTGGATCTTATCATCAGCAACGCCAGCGGAAAGCCCATCTACGAACAGATCTACACGCAGATCAAGAACTGCATCCTCTCCGGTGAGCTGTCACCGGGAGACGCGCTGCCCTCCATCCGGACGCTGGCAAAAGACCTGCGCATCAGCGTCATCACCACCACCCGCGCCTATGACGAGTTAGAGCGTGACGGCTTCATCGACCGGGTGCCCGGCAAAGGCTGCTATGTGGCGGAGCAGAATCTGGAGCTGGTGCGGGAAGCTCATTTGAAGCAGATCGAGGATCACATGGGCGAGATCGTCTCGTTGGCGCAGGGTTGTTCGCTGACGGAGGAGGAAGCCGTGCGGATGCTGCGGCTCATGTGGAAAATGAAAGGAAGCGATGCGGAATGACAAATGCCATCGAATTACACGGTTTGACAAAGGAATATCCCGGCTTCCGGCTGGGCAGTCTTGACCTGACGCTGCCCTCCGGCAGCATTATGGGCTTGGTGGGGGAAAACGGCGCGGGAAAAAGTACCACCATCAAGCTGATCATGAACGCCGTCCGCAGGGACAGCGGCATCGTGTCGGTATTGGGGGTGGATAACCAGAGCGCCGCCTTTCATGCCGCCAAGGAGGATATTGGCATCGTGCTGGACGAGGCCTATTTCCCTGAAGTGCTGAACGCCAACGACGTAGGTCGGATCATGGCAAACACGTATCGCCAGTGGGAGCAGGAGACCTACGAGAGCTATTTGCAGCGGTTCGGCCTGCCCCGGAACAAGGCCTTCAAGGATTTCTCCCGCGGCATGAAAATGAAGCTGGCCATCGCCGTGGCTCTGTCCCATCAGGCAAAGCTGCTGATTCTGGACGAAGCTACCAGCGGCCTTGACCCCATGGTACGGGACGAGATCCTGGACATCTTCAACGAGTACACCCGGCAGGAGGATCGTTCCATTCTGCTGTCCTCCCACATCGTCAGCGATCTGGAGAAGATCTGCGACTACATCGCCTTTCTGCATAAGGGGAAGCTGGTGCTGTGTGAGGAAAAGGACCGCCTGCTGGAGGAATATGCCCTGGCGCGGCTGTCCCATGAGCGTCTTGCCGATCTGCCGGAGGATAGCGTGATCAGCGCGGAGAACGATCCCTACGGCGTTCGTGCGCTGGTGCGGCGGGATATGGTGCCCCACGATCTGCCGCTGGAGCACACCAATCTGGAGGATATCATTCTGTTTCTGGCAAAGGGAGGTACGCGGAAATGAAAGGGTTGCTGTTAAAGGATATTCTGACCCTATACAAGCAGACGAAGATCATTCTGCTGCTGATGGTGGTTTTCGCCTGTATCCCTGGCTTGCCCACTTCAGCGTTTGCTGTATTTTACGGCGCTATGATGCCTATTACCGCGCTGGCCTATGATGAGCGCAGCAAATGGGATGAGCTGGCGGCCATGATGCCCTACACGGCCAAGGCCATCGTAGGCAGCAAGTATGCGCTGGGCCTGCTGCTGATCGGAAGTATCTCGCTGCTGTCCGCCGCGTCACAAGTGGTAGTCAGCGTGGTGCAGCATGTCCCCCTTAACACTGAGACGCTGATCAGCATTCCGCTGGTGGCCTGCGGCGCTCTGCTGATGATGCTGATAGACCTGCCTCTGATGTTCCGTTTGGGCGTAGAAAAGGGCCGCATCATCTACATTTTGCTGACCTGCGGCTGCGTAACGTATTTTGCTATGAACACAGATGACGTGATCGCATCCCTGGACACTGTCAGCGTCTATTCGGCACTGCTGATGGTGCTGGCAATCACCATCGTTGCTTTTGTCATCTCTTATACCATCTCCATCCAGGTCTACCGGGTGCGGCGGGGATGACCGCTTCCATAAGAAAAAGGACGGCCACGCCGTCCTTTTTCTTATGATGCACATTTCTTACAGGGTGTCAGTCCCCGCCGCTCTACCTCGTCCCAGGTGATCTCCTGCCCGTTCTTACCGGGACATGCCGCGTCATAGTGATAGCGCTTTCCGCTGGGCGAGGCATACACATGCTCCGCCCGTTCCGGGGGTGTAGTTTCTTCCGGTTCTGTGACTTCGTCGTCCGGAAGCGCCGCTTCATCGGGCGGCGTTGTGACGCCCTTCTGCGGAACCGTCACCTCCGGCTCCGTCTGCGCGGTAGAATCCTGCTGACCATGCTCCTGCAAGTACACCTCAAAGGTATCCTGCCGGTATTGCTCCTTCTGCTCTAAGTGCAGTACGATATAGCCTGTCAGCATGCAGCACACCAGCATGCACAGGGCGATCTCCGGCAGGCAACGGCCCAGCGGCACCGTCATCAACTTTGCCAGCCACTCCTTCAGCGTAGGTCGACGGCCATTACCGCCGGATGTTTTCTGTCGGCGTTCCATGCCTGTCCTCCCCTTTCGCCGCGCTTACGCTTTCTCGATCCGCGTCAGCATCCTGACCGCGTATTTCAGGAACATTTTCACCGCCGGAGACACATCGGCCTTGGAATTCATGGCCACGCCCAGCGTGCAGTACGAGGGCGGATCCAAAGGCAGCATGGCGATATCACAGATGCGCTTCTCCGTAATAAGCTGGTTCATAATGCTCATGCCCAGCCCCTGCTCCACCATGGACATGACGGAGAAACTCTCCAGCGTGGTGAACTGCACATTGGGCTCAATACCGTTCTGGGTGAACAGCGCCTCTATGTCGTCGTCACAGCCCAGGGCCGGCATGATGAAGCGGTCATATTTACAGTTCTCCAGCGGATAGCATTCCGCGTTGGCCATGGGGTGATCCCGGGGCAGCACCGCCAGCATGGGATCCTCCGCCAGCGGGATAAATTCATAGGGCATGCCCTCCTGATAGCTAAAAAATCCAATGTCTGCGGCACGGTCGTCCAGCCATTTGGACACCTCCTGCCAAATGCCCTCCATCAGCTTGATGTGGATCTGGGGATAATCACGCTGGAACGCACTGATGACCGCAGGCAGCCAATGGGTGGCGATACTGGAATAGGAGGCGATGGTGACGCTGCCGATCAGCAGGCCGTTCATCTCGGCGGACAGCTCGAAAATACGATCCTCCTGCCGCAGAAATTCCCGCACCGTGGGCAGCAGCAGCTCACCGTTTTCCGTCAGCGTCACGCCCTTTGTATTCCGCCGGAATACCGGAAAGCCCAGCTCCTTCTCCAGCGCCGTCACCAGCTGGTTCACGCCGGACGGCGTGTAGCTGAGGGCTTCCGCCGCTTTGGAAAAGCTTCCGGTCTCTGCCGCCGCCAAAAAGGCTCTGCATCGTGCTGTTTCCATGGTTCCGTCTCCTTTTACTGTCAGTAATCCTGATATCTGCTGTCATATTTTATCGTTTTACTTTTCTTGTTAAATATTCTACTATATAATTGTCTAAAGCACAAGCCTAAAATTCAAATTTTAAGGAGGAATCTGCCATGAAAAACATCCGTGCCTACCTGACAATCGCCGTGGTTTCCCTCATGCTGGTGGTGGTATCCGCCTTTTCCATGAGCACCGTCGGCCATCAGGGCGCCGTCTGCGTGCCGCTGCTGTTCGGTCTCCTCTTTTGCTGGAGCGCCGTCAAAGCAATGCTGGCCCAGCTGGAAGAACCAGAGTTCGAAGCGGCTCCGATCCGTTTCACCGTTCTGACTCTCAAGGCCGCATGACCCCCGCTTTTTCAAAACGCCCGCATACCACCGGTATGCGGGCGTTTTTTATCTTACGGTTCGCGGATCGTGCCACCGTTTATCGTGACTCTTCCCTTGTCCAAACACAGGGCATCCTCCCCGCCGGGTACGACGATCTCGCCGCCGGCAACGGTAACGTCGCCGGCGCCCAGCCATAGGCCGCTGTCAAGGATCAGTGTGCCGCCCTCCACAGTGACGCTGCCCTTCTCGATGCTGCAATCACCGGTCACATGCAGTGTGTCACCTTTCACCACCAGCGCCGCGTTTTGCAGCCACAGGGCGGGACAGGTCAGCGTACCGTCCTCCAGCAGAAGCAGTCCCTCCTGCTCCGCGTTGCTGCCGATGGCCAACTCCTCACCGCCGGTAACGGTGATCTCCGCGCCATCCCGGACAGCCAGCACCGGACGGGTCACAGCGCCCCAGCCCCAGATGCTCAGCTTGCTCACCGACAGGCTTCCGTCCCCGGTAAACAGCAGACTTGTACCGCCCAGCTCTCCGGAAATCGCATTGCTTCCGGTCAGCTCAAGATGCAGGGCACCCCAAGGCAGCAGATCTTCAAGGGCCGCGCCGTTCAGCTTCATCGTACCGCCAAACCAGCACAGCGGCTCCACTTGCGCCGCGCAAAGACCGTCCCACATCACGCTCTCACCGTCCACCGGAGCCCACTCCTCGCTGAAGGCCGTTTGGTAGTACGCGCCGCCGTCCTGTTCATTATCCAGCAGCGTAGCATTATAGGAATTTGCGGTGACGGATGCCAAATTGGCGGCAGCCAGCGTCCCCGCTCCGCCCTCGATGGTCGATTCCTTGGGAAGCTCACCGTTGAAATACGCCTGTCCGCCGCTCATCACGATCGCCGCGGCACCGTCAACGTTGTATTCATCTATGAGCGCCACGCCGCCCCGGAAGGTACAGCCTTTAGCACCCAAAAGCTGGCGGGCTAACAGCAGGCCGTCCGCCACCAGCACCTCGCCATTCACCTGCATCCGGTCGGTATAGACCGTGCCGCCCAGCTGCGTATAGGCGGGCGCGTTGCCATTGCTCAGCAGCTCCATGTCCGGGCAAACCACCGTCACGTCACCGGCCACCATCAGCGCAGGCAGGTCGAACCGGCCTCCTCCACAGCGAATGCCCATGGTCGTAAAGGTCAGCGTACCGTCGCCGGTGATCAGCACACAGTCGAACCCGTTGAAGCAGGGCTCTCCGCCGCCGTCAATGGTGCAGTCGTGGCCCTTTTCCGCAAAGGGCAGCTTGCTGTCGGGCTCCGCCGTGCCGCTGCTGGCGGCAATGTCGAACCAGCGGCGACAGCTCTCCGGCAGCTCCTCTGCTGTCAGCTCCGATGGCTCCGTATTTGCGGCGTCCTCTGTCGGCGTACCGCAGGCGTTCAGTACCAGCAGTAGGCATGCAAGCAGTAGAGCAAGCAGTCGTTTCATCCCTCGTTTCTCCTTCGTTTTCCTTACTTGGCGTCCTGCTGCTTTTCAAACTCCTCCGCCACATCCATCAGCAGCTGTCGGATCAGCAAATGCTGGAGACAAGTGTCTTCGCATCGGCCACACTTCACGCAATCCGAAGCCTTTCGTCCCGGCGCGGTATGCACCTGCGTATAGTAATAGTCCGCGTTCCAGTCGTGATGGAGCTGCTTAGCGTTCATCAGGGCAAACAGATCCGGAATGGCAATATGCGTGGGGCAGCCCGCTACGCAATACCGGCAGCCCGTGCACGGGATCAGATTCATTCCCCGGAAAATAGTTTTCACCTGTTCGATGGCCGCCAGCTCCGTCTCATTCAGCGGCGTAAAGCTCTGCATAAAGCTTGTGTTCTCCCGCATCTGCTGCATATCGCTCATGCCGGACAGCACCATGGCCACACCGGGAAAGCTTGACGCAAAACGAATGGCATAGCTGGCGGGGCTTTCGCCGTGCAGGTCGTCCAGCACTGCTTTGGCCACCTCCGGCAGCTTCACCAGATTGCCGCCCTTGACCGGTTCCATGATAAAGACCGGTTTGCCGTACTTCCGGCACACCTCGTAGCACTTACGGCTCTGCACCGTGGGATCGTCATAGTCCAAATAGTTGAACTGAAGCTGCACCACCTCGATCTGCGGATACTCCGTCAAAATCTGCTCCAGAAACTCCGCCGTGTCGTGGAAGGATATTCCCACATGGCGCACTTTGCCCTCCGTCTTCAACGCGAAGGCCGTTTCATAGGCATGGCACTCCTTAAAATGACGGAAAGCGTTCTTATTCTGGGCGTGCATCAGATAGAAGTCGAAAATTCCACTCCGCAAATGTCCAGCTGGCTCTCAAAGAAAGGACGGATCTCCGCCTCGCTTTTGAAATAAGCATCCGTCAGCTTATCCGTCAACACGTATCTGTCACGGGGATAACGGCTGGTCAGGCAGGTTTTCAGCGCCCGCTCGCTCTTTCCGTCAAGATAGCCATGGGCTGTGTCGAAATAGTTGAACCCCTCATCCAAAAAAGCATCCACCATCTGACAGGTCTGCGCCGTATCCACCTCGCCATCCTTCATCGGCAGCCGCATAAAACCAAAGCCAAAATTTTTCTTGATTCGTTCCATGAAATATCACTCCCCAGCATTGATTTCAATTATATTTTAACATAGCTGCCCCAAGATGAAAACAGATTTTAAGGAAAAATACAAAAAAGAAACACCCTCCGAATGGTGGGGGGTCATAAGAAAGTAATATCGTATTTTCTCAGGAACGGCGTGGCTTCGGTTACGCCGTTTCCTGTTTCAGCAGTTCTTCCACGTGGATAAAGCCCACAAGGTC
This sequence comes from uncultured Eubacteriales bacterium, assembly GCA_900548615.1. Taxonomy (GTDB): domain Bacteria; phylum Bacillota; class Clostridia; order Oscillospirales; family Oscillospiraceae; genus Vescimonas. Next base: position 11,691 of record URKW01000066.1, read on the forward strand.
ATAGGAAATGCGGATGCCCTGATGCCGCTTGCCGCTGGACTTGTCCGGGGCTTCAATG
>URKW01000067.1 GCA_900548615.1 uncultured Eubacteriales bacterium
CAGGCGCAGGCGGACGGAGTTTGTACCCAGTCCTTCAAAATCACTGCCGGATACGACTTTGACACCGTAAGAAGCAAAGAGCTTCGCCAAATCACAGTTTTTATCCTTGTGGGTCAGCAGGCAGATAGAGCAGGAATCCAGCGTGGCAGCCATAGACAGCGCACCACCGGTGCAAGACCTGAGTGCTTGCTTGGCCGCTGCGATACGGCGGCGGTTCTCCTCTACAAATGCCGTGTCCTCCAGCGCGGCAATCGCCAGACGCCGCCCGATGCCATTGATGCAGTAAGGGTTGCTGACCTTATCGATCTGCGCAATGATCTCCGGCGAGGCAGCCACATACGCCGCCCGCATACCGGCAAGGCCGGTGCCCTTAGAGAAGGAACGCATGACGATCAGATTGTCGTACTCATTCACCAGTGTAATGGCGGAGTCCTCCGGCGCAAGGTAGTCACCATAAGCCTCATCAGAGATTATACAAGCCCCTACTTCTTTAGCCTTATTAAGGATTATTCGCATAGAATCCAGCGAGACACTCTGTCCTGTTGGGTTATTGGGATTGTCCAGATACACCAGCGATACGGCATCATCAATGGCAGCTACAACACGTTCCGGCATCAATTGGAAATTCTCTTCCTGCTTGAGATACACAGGCCGATAGTCGAAGCCGTGGCAGCGTGCGCTGAGGACATAGTCGGTAAACTGCGGGCATATACCTACCACCGCCGCGCCGGTACGTGAAAAAATCGTATTGACACAGGCGATAGCGTCCATGCCGCTGTTGTGCAGATAGAGCATATCATAGGTCAAAGGCGCATACTTCTGCCAGCGACGGATAATGGCATCCTTCAGCTCAAAGCCATGGGGATAGGCAGCTACATCATGGATGTCCGCCTCTCTCAGAGCCTGTGCCACCTTTTCCGAACAGCCGTAAGGACTGCATCCGTCACCGCAGTCCAGCAGGAACTTTTCTTCTGCTTCCTTGGCATAGCTGACCTTCTGAATCTGCGCCACGCTGGGACTAAACTTCAACTCCATGCTTATACCTCCTCATCAAGAGACGCTTTCATGTTGTTTTTTCTGATATAGCCGCGAATGCGCTGAACTGCCAGACACACCAGCAGCAGGATGCCCAGATAGCCCGTATAGGGGTAAATGAAGCCGACCAATGTACCGAACGGAAGCTGACCCAGCCCAAAGGCCGCCGCTGTCAGCACCGCCGCGATGACGATAGACTTCCTGGTTCCCACCGGCGCCAGCTTGCTGCACACCGTCCACATCATGGGGGCGGCGGTGGAGAAAATACCGCACAGCAGCACCACAGAGAACAGCGCTCCCAGTACAGGAGAAATATCCTTGGCCAGCCGCAGCGTAGGCACGGCAAACTGCGCGATCTCGTCTACCCGCAGAAGCAGAGCCGCATTCATAAACAGCACCGCCGTCATCAGCACCACACCGCCTAAAATACCGCCCAGCTTCACTTCCCTGGCGGATGTGCTGCCAGCGCCCATGGTGGTCAGAAACGGGATAGCCCCGAAAATGTTATAAGAGGCGTACAGGATGCCGCTGATCCACCAGTTGGCGGACGAACGCATATTTGCAATAGGCGTTATGTCTACATTCAGGTCAAGACCGCTGCCGGAGACGATCGTCGCCACCGCTACCACGATGGAAAACACAATGATGACCGGGCCGATACAGCCGATCACATCCAGCAGCTTATTGAACCCGAACGCAAAGGCCACGAAGATCAGTACCGCCATCAGCAGACTGCCCACATAATAGTTCAGCCCGTAATACTCATTGAGCGTCGCACCTGCGCCGGAGATCATCACGACCACCACGGCGAACAGGAAAATACGCACGAAGTACTCATAGAACGTGCCAAGCCATTTCCCGCAGATCTGTCCATAGGCGTTGACCTTCTCCATGCCCTTGGTGCGGAACCCCATATCCGTCACAGTGCCGCCCACCCAGGCGAACAGGAACATACTGATGGCAATGGAGCCGATACCCCATATTCCGTAGGAGGTATAGAACTGGATGATCTCCTGTCCGGTGGCAAAACCGGAACCGATGATAAACGCGATGTACGCGCCGGCGTATTTGACAACATTGAGCCAGTCGGTTTTCTGCTTCATAGTCTCGCTCCTTTCCTTTGTGGCTCACAGCATAGCACATTCCGCATCCCAGGTGTTATTCCGGTTTTCGTCCCAAATATGCCCAAAAAAAGGACAGCCCGCAGGCTGTCCTTCTTTCGGTACGATATGTGTCAGTTTTTTTCGTCAGCGAGCGGTAAGCTCGGCCTTTTCCCTCAGTATTTCCAGAAATTCTCCGCAGGCCTGAGACAACGTATGATTCTTCGGCATCACCCAGCCCAGCTTACAGTCGATGGGCGCATCCTTCAGCGCCAGATATTTGCAGTCGTTGGCGGCATAAAACGTGCGGTATGTCTCCGCATCATAGGTATCAATGGCGACCGCACCGGTGCGGGAGACGATCTGTAAAGCACTGCCCAGATCACTGACCAGCACCTCAGCGTTGCGGCGGGCGCCGCCCTCCCAAATGCGCTCGCCGGAAAAATCGCCGGGAAAAGCGTAGTTGATCACACAGGGAAACTCCCGCAGCTCCTCCAGAGTAACAGATTCTCTTTCCTCGTGATACAGCGGGTTTTGCGGGCCGATGATGGCGTGCAGCGGGCGGCGCAGTATCAGGTTGAACTCCAGCCCCGCATCCTCCAGCTTTCGCAGCGCCAGCGCCTCGCCGTCAGAGAAAATCGTCACAACGCCGATCTCCGTCAACCCCGTGCTGACCTTCCGGATCACATCAAACAGCATGCACTCTTCCAGGTTGCAGGTAAACTCATCCTCGTAGTGACGGGTAAACATCTCCACAAATGCGTCATTTGCCAAAGAGCAGTACATACTGGACACCGACAGATGTTCCGCCTTGCTGGTTTTGGGTGCGTTCTGCAAATAAGCAAAACGCTGGCAAATATCCTGCGCCTGATGGTAGACATCCCGGCCAAACGCTGTCAACATCACACCGCGGGTGGTACGCTCAAAAATCAGCGCGCCTAATTCCGCCTCCAAATTTTTCATGGAGGTGCTCAAGGATGACCGCGCCACATAAAGCTTCTGCGCCGCCTCGTTCATGCTTCCTTCCTCCACTACCGCTAAAAGCTGCTGAAGCTGTTCAATCTTCATTTACGCACCGCCTTGTCCGTTTTTTCTTTATGGTAACATATTTGAGAGTTTTGGACAAGGGCGTATTTATCCGACCACACATATGACAGCCGATAGCTCAGTCGGATCCCAAAACACGCAATAGTGGTCAAATTATGCTCCAATTTTAATAACTCTCAGGATATAAAAACCGTCTCAAACGTATCGTTTGAGACGGTTTTTGGTACGCCCGACTGGATTCGAACCAGCGGCCTACAGAGTCGGAGTCTGTCACTCTATCCAACTGAGCTACGGGCGCGTATGCAATTACGCCGTTTCTCAAACGGCTTATCTATTATACCAACTTCCTCCTCCGTTGTAAAGAAAAATTTTTTCAAAAAAGATTGTTAAAAAAGTTGACAACTACCGCATCTTGCGCTAAAATAACTTATAAATTTTTTCAACCCCAAAGGATGGTATATATGAAAAAACAAAAAATCTCTGACGCTGTGATCCACCGCCTTCCCCGTTACTACCGCTATCTGGACGATTTGTACAACAAGGGCGTGGTGCGCATCTCCTCCCACTCGCTGGGCGATAAGATGGACATCACCGCTTCGCAGATCCGGCAGGATCTGAGCTGCTTCGGCGAGTTCGGGCAGCAGGGATACGGCTATAATGTGGCGGAGCTTCGCGCAGAGATCGGCCATATTCTGGGCATCGACAACGACCACAAGCTGATCATCATCGGTGCCGGCCATCTGGGTCATGCGCTGCTGCAAAACTTCGACTTTGCCAAGGTAGGCTTCCATCTGGACTCCGCGTTCGACGTCTCCTCCGCCCTGATCGGCGACGAGATCAACGGCGTGACCGTGCGCTCCATGGACGAGCTGGACGACTACGTAGCGCAGCATCACCCCACCGTGGCGGTGCTGACGGTGCCGCAGCACGTGGCGCAGCCGCTGGCTGACCGACTGGTGGCGCTGGGCATCCGGGGCTTCTGGAACTTCACCAATGTGGAGATCTCCGTGCCGGAGGACGTATATTCCGAGGATATCCACTTCGTGGACACCCTGCTGACTCTCAGCTACCACATCTCCCGCAGCAATCAGGAGTAAATCTTTTTCGCCGCCCCTCTCACACTTTGCCGCGCCTCACATACTATGGAATGAGGCTTCTCCACGGAGCCAGAAATTTCATAGGAGGTTACGCTATGTGTAATCAGAACTCTTGCTTTGGCGGCAGCAGCTGCTGCTGGATCATCATCGCCATCATCCTGCTGTTCCTGTTCTGCGGTAACGGCTGTGGCTGCGGCAACGACTGCGGCTGCAACAACAACTGTGGCTGCAACAACGGCTGCGGCTGCTAAACCCTAGATACCATGGCCCCATCTTCGGATGGGGCCTCATTTTTTGCTTCAAAACAGGCGGCAAATGTGGTATACTCTAAAAAAAGCGACTCAGGAGGTACGCACTGTGGAGATCCGCGATTTTTACAACACCTACCGTGACCATCAGCCCCGACTGCTGGGTGGCCGGAGCAACTTTGCCGTGCTGGTGCCGCTGGTGAAAACAGAGCAGGGGCTGTGCCTTTTATATGAGGTACGTGCCGACGGCATTCGCCAGCCCCACGAGGTCTGTTTCCCCGGCGGACGGATGGAGCCGGGAGAGACCCCCACCGCCTGTGCGCTGCGGGAGACGTGGGAGGAACTGGGCATCGACAGCGCCGCCATTCAGGTCATCGCGCCGCTGGATTTCCTCTATCTCCGGTCTGACGCGCTGATGTATCCAGTGCTGGCCAGCGTGGATGCCGGTGCACTGTCTCACCTGCGGCCCAGCCCCGACGAGGTGGCGGACACATTTCTCGTCCCGGTGCAGTGGCTGCGGGAGCACCCTCCCACGCTGTACCGCTATCCCCTGCGTCCCATGATCGGCGAGGACTTTCCTTATGACGCGGTGCGGGTGAAGCTCCCTTATCCCTGGGGCGACGGCCATATGGAGGTGCCGGTTTATGAGGGGCTCCCCTATCCCCTGTGGGGCATGACCGCCCGTATCACCTATTACCTATTGAAAAATGTGCAGGCGTGAGCCTGCACATTTTTCATAAGAGAACCTCCACCGGCTGGTCGATCGCCATGCTGTCCGGCGTAACACGGCAGCTGTAGGCGGTGATGTTCACGCCCGCCGCCTTCGCCTGACGCAGCGCCTCGCCAAAGGCGGGGTGGGTCGCGTCATTGGGCGCAAAATCCACCACGTCCGCCATTTGGATCACGAAAAACGCCGTGGCCCGATGCCCCAGCTCCACCGTGCGCATCAGCTCGTGGAGATGCTTCACGCCCCGCTCCGTAGGCGCGTCCGGAAAGCGGGTATGGCCGCCGTCCTCCAGCGTGACGCCCTTCACCTCCACCAGATGCAAGCCCTGCGGCGTCTCCAGGCAGAAATCCAGCCGGGACTGTCCGAAGCGGTACTCGCTGTGGACGGCGGTAGCGGTGGGGTCGAATTGCAGCGCCCACTCCGCGAACACCTTGTTGGGCGCCTGCGCGTCCATGTTGATAAGCTTTCCGTTTTTCTCCACGGCGATCAGGTCATAGGCGGTCTTGCGGTTGGGGTTCGTCCCTTTCTCCAGATACACCGCCGCGCCGGGCACCAGCAGCTCCCGGCAGCGGCCCGTGTTTTTCACGTGGCACACCGTCTCCGTGTCGTCCACCAGCACATGGGCGATAAACCGGTTGGGCCGCGCCAGAAATATCCCCTTTTTCACCTGTTCGTATCGCATATGTTGTCACCTGTCGTCGTCTTTTTTACATATTTTATAGTATATCATGGCATCCTCTTTTTGAAAAGCAATTTCATCCGCAGTTGTCCGAAGCGTCAACTTATCCAAAAAATATTTAGGCATTCTTACAAATTTTGTTGAAACAGGGAATTTGCGGTTGAATTAATGCCAAATGTTTGGTACAATTAAGATGCTAATAAATGGCAACATTATAGGAATGGGAGGTAGTATAGGCAATGGATTACTCCAACTTGTTTGTGTGCCTGATGGGACTGTGCACGGTGTTTGTGGGTCTGATCTGCATCATCGTTCTGGTCTCGGTCATGAGCAACGTGGTACGCAGAACAGACGCGAAAACAGCAGCTCCCGCAATTCCCGCACCGGCGGCAGCACCTGCCGTGTCCGCCGTAACGCCGGAGATGGTGGCCGCCGTGTCCGCCGCCATCGCGGAGGAGTTGGGCACCGATGTCAGCGCCATCCGCATCGTTTCCATGAAAAAGATCTGAGGAGGAGAAGAATCATGAAGAAGTACAAAGTCAATGTAAACGGCACCGCCTATGAGGTGGAGATTGAAGAAATGACCGGCGCTCCTACCGTCGCCGCTGCTCCTGTGGCCGCGTCTGCTGCCGCTCCCGCCGCTTCCGGCGCGGGCGAGAGCATCACCTCCCCCATGCCCGGCAACATTCTGGCCGTCAACGTGGCCGCTGGCGACATGGTGAAAAAGGGTCAGGTGCTGATGGTGCTGGAAGCCATGAAGATGGAGAACGAGATCATGGCTCCTCAGGACGGCAAGGTGACTTCCGTGGCCGTGGCCAAGGGCGCCGCCGTGGAGTCCGGCGCGCTGCTGTGCACCATCCAGTAATGGAGGGCACGTAATGCAAGCCATTATCAATTTTTGCGAGCAAACCGGTTTTTACCAGTTTTTCCAGGGCGATAACTGGAAATGCGCCATCATGATCGTGGTGGCCATCGTGCTGCTGTTTCTGGGCATCGTCAAGAAGTTTGAGCCGCTGCTGCTGGTGCCTATCGCCGTCGGCATGCTGGTGACCAACCTGCCCGGCGCGGAGATGTATCACGAGATCCTGTTCGCCGGCGGACACATCCACTGGGATCTGTTCGGCGGCAATCCCATCACGGCGGAGTTTATCGCCGAGATGCAGGCTTCCGGCGTTTCCGAAGCGGTACTCAACGGCGTCGCCGTGGGACAGACGGTCTCCGTGGGTCTGATCGACGTGCTGTATCTGGGCATCAAGCTGGGCATCTATCCCTGCCTGATCTTCATGGGCGTGGGCGCGATGACCGACTTTGGCCCGCTGATCGCCAACCCCAAGAGCCTGCTGCTGGGCGCTGCCGCGCAGCTGGGCATTTTCCTGACCTACGTGGGCTGCCGCCTGAGCGGCCTGTTCACCGGTGCAGAGGCTGCCTCTATCGGCATCATCGGCGGTGCAGACGGCCCCACCGCCATCTTCGTCACCGCCATGCTGGCTCCGGCGCTGCTGGGCCCCATTGCCGTGTCGGCCTACTCCTACATGGCGCTGGTTCCCGTGATCCAGCCGCCTATCATGAAGGCGCTGACCACCGAAAAGGAACGCCAGATCGTCATGAAGCCTCTGCGTGAGGTCAGCAAGAAGGAGAAGATCATCTTCCCCATCGTGGTCACCATCTTTGTGGCGCTGCTGGTTCCCTCCGCCGCGCCGCTGATCGCCTGCCTGATGTTCGGCAATCTGGCCAAGGAGTGCGGCGTCACCGACCGTCTCAGCAAGACCATGCAGAACGAGCTGATGAACATCGTCACCATCTTCCTGGGCGTCAGCGTGGGCGCTACCGCCACCGGCGCGACGTTCCTCAGCCCCAAGACCCTGATGATCCTGGGTATGGGCATCGTGGCCTTCGGCTTCGGTACCGCAGGCGGCGTGCTGCTGGCCAAGTTCATGAACCTGTTCCTGAAAGAGAAGATCAATCCCCTCATCGGCTCTGCCGGCGTGTCTGCCGTTCCCATGGCGGCCCGTGTCAGCCAGAAGGTGGGTCAGGAGGCCAACCCCGGCAACTTCCTGCTGATGCATGCCATGGGCCCCAATGTGGCCGGCGTCATCGGCTCCGCCATCGCCGCAGGCGTCTTAATTTCGCTCTTCGGCTAATAGGAGGTAAACTATGGAATTTTTATCGAATAAACCCCTGCTGATCACCGATACCATCCTGCGTGACGCCCACCAGTCTCAGGCGGCCACCCGCATGACCATCGAGGACATGCTGCCGGCGCTGGAGCAGCTGGATTCCATCGGCTACTACTCGCTGGAGTGCTGGGGCGGTGCTACCTTTGACGCCTGCATGCGCTTTCTGAACGAGGATCCGTGGGAGCGCCTGCGCACCATCCGTAAGCACGTGAAGAACACGAAGCTGCAAATGCTGTTCCGCGGCCAGAACATTCTGGGCTACAAGCACTACGCCGACGACGTGGTGGACGCCTTCTGCCGCAAGAGCGTGGAGAACGGCATCGATATCATCCGCATCTTCGACGCCCTCAACGACGTCCGTAATCTGGAGCAGGCCATCAAGTCCACCAAGAAGTACGGCGGACAGGTGGAGGCCACCCTCAGCTACACCATGTCCCCCATCCACAACGAGGCCTACTTCGTGAAGCTGGCCAAGGAGCTGGAGCAGATGGGCGCGGACATGATCTGCATCAAGGACATGGCCAACCTGCTGCTGCCTATGGACGCCTACTCACTGGTGAAGGCGCTGAAGGAGACCGTCTCCGTCCCCATCCACCTGCACACCCACAACACCTCCGGCACCGGCGACATGACGCTGCTGATGGCGGCCTATGCTGGTGTGGATATCGTGGACACCGCCCTCTCCCCCATGGCCAACGGCACCAGTCAGCCCGCCACCGAGTCTCTGGTGGCCACGCTGAAGGGCACACCCCGCGATACGGGCCTTGATCTGGGCAAAATGTCCGACGCCGCCGTCCACTTCCGCAAGGTGGCCCAGCGTCTGCAGGACGCCGGTATCCTGGACCCCAAGGTGCTGCGTGTGGACACCAATACGCTGCTGTATCAGGTGCCCGGCGGCATGCTGTCCAACCTGATCTCCCAGCTGAAGCAGGCGGGCAAGGAGGACAAATACTACGACGTGCTGGCGGAGATTCCCCGCGTCCGCAAGGACTTCGGCTATCCCCCGCTGGTAACGCCCTCCAGCCAGATCGTAGGCACTCAGGCCGTTATGAACATCATCATGGGAGAGCGCTACAAGACCTTCCCCAAGGAGAGCCGCGCCATGCTGAAGGGCGAATACGGCAAGCTGCCCGGCGAGGTCAACGAGGAAGTTCGCGCCAAGGCGGGCATTGCCCCCGAGGACGTGATCACCTGCCGTCCCGCCGACCTGCTGGAGCCGGAGCTGGAGAAGTACAAGGCTGAGTACAAGGACATCGCCAAGAGCGAGGAGGACGTCCTGAGTCTGGCCCTGTTCCCTCAGGTAGCCCCCAAGTTCATCGAAAAGCGGGATCATCCCGTGGCCGAGGCTGCACCTGCGGCAACTCCCGCCGCCCCGGCAAAGTCCGCCGACCCCAACGCCGTCCGCGAGCTCTACGTGGAGTGGAAGGGTTAACATGACCGAAACCCCTCATGAGGAAAACCTCATGAGGGGGATTTTTTGCGCGGCAAAACGGCGAATTCCTCTTGCGGCAGCGGGAATGGACATGGTACAATAAAAGCAGGAAAGACCAGATCCGTTTTTCCTGCGAAGGATATCCGCCAGCAAATCGGAAGTTGTTTTTGGAGGTGTCAACCATATGAAATGTCCATTTTGCAAAGAGGAAATGCGCGTTGGAAGCATTTCTCAAGACCGATATGCCCTGAAATGGGTTCCGGACGACCAGGATAAAGGATTGTTGAATTTCACTCCGCTGGTGAAAGGAATCAAACTGACATCAATGAGCGATGGTATGACTGTGAAAGTATTCTATTGTGAAGCATGCCGGAAATTTATCATCGACCAGGATGATCTGCGTTAAGCATTAAATTTCAGCTTATCGGCAACACCGGATAACACCTCGAATTGGGAATTGCAGGAGCATTGATTAAAATGGGACTATTTGATCTTTTCAGGAAAAGCAAAACGGAATTATCCGACGAGCAGAAAAAGTGGAATAAGATGTGGGATCTATGGGAAGAAAATCGTGCAGATACGCCCTATGCGGAATTGATGACCTATCAAAGCGAGATCAACAACGGCGGACACGACCAGTATTTCCTCAACGTTGAAAATACCGGCGATTTGCAGAAAGAAATGGCAGCTTTAGAAACTGTTCTATCGGAAAAGCTGCAAAAGAATCTGCGAGACGCATATCGCGCCTACCAGCAATTGACCGACAGCGAATCTGACGAGGACACGGAAGCAATACTTGAGCAATGTGACGATATATTCTATCAAAACGAAGCGGAAATCAACTGCATCCTCAAAGAGTATGCAGCCAAAATGAAGCTGTAACTGCTGGCCATTCTCCGCGTTTTCCTGATTGACTTTCCCTCCCCTATCTGCTATACTACATCTGTTGGGGGAGTAGTCGGCGCAGATTGTGCGCGGTATGCCAACATACTGGCAAACGCCTGGTATACCTTAATTGATGAGACTCATACAGTCGGAAGGCCGTATGTGTCTCAGGTTAGCAAGTGCTTACATGAGCGGATACGAGTTGTATCCGCTCATTTTTATGTGGAGTGAGGAAGTAACTATGGGTTTGTTGGAACTGTTTTTGCTGGCGATCGGGTTGAGCATGGACGCCTTCGCCGTGTCGGTGTGCAAGGGCCTTGCCATGCAGAAGGTCAATTTCCGCAGCGCCGCCATCTGCGGCGTGTGGTTCGGCGGCTTTCAGGCGCTGATGCCCTTCATCGGCTATCTGCTGGGCGCAGGGTTTGAGAAGTACATCAACGCCGTGGCGTCGTGGATCGCCTTTGTGCTGCTGGCGCTGATCGGCGGCAACATGATCCGCGAGGCGCTCAGCAAGGAGGAGGAAAATGCCTCTGCCGCGCTGGACGTAAAAACCATGTTCCTGATGGCGGTGGCCACCAGCATCGACGCGCTGGCGGTGGGCATCACCTTCGCCTGCGTGCCGGTGGAGATCATGGCCGCCAGCCAGTTGGTGAACACCGTGGTGGCGGTGTGTCTGATCGGCCTGACAACCTTCACCATCTCCTGCGTCGGCATCAAGGCCGGCAGCGTGTTTGGCGCCCGCTACAAGTCCAAGGCGGAGTTTGTGGGCGGCGCGATTCTGATCCTCATCGGCGTCAAGATCCTGCTGGAGCATCTGGGGGTTCTGTAAAAAAATAACGGCACTCACTTTCGTGAGTGCCGTTATTTTTTTAATCAACGATATCCACAGAAACCTTGGCGCCTGTACGCTGGGCGTAGGAGCGCACCACCGTGCGGATCTCCTTGGCGATGCGGCCCTGACGGCCGATCACCTTGCCCATATCCTCGGGGGCAACGCGCAGCTCCAGCGTCAGCTCCTGGGGACCCTCCACCTCAGTGACAGAGACGGCCGCCGGATCATCCACAAGGTTTCTGGCGATGTAGAGCAGCAAGTCCTTCATGCGTTGTCCCCCGCGGATCAAATCGCGTTGATTCTCTTGAGCAGCGCGCGGACGGTGTCGGTGGGCTGGGCGCCGGATTTGATCCAGGCCTGGGCGCGCTCGGTGTCGATCTTGATCTCAGCGGGGGAGACGCAGGGGTTATAGGTGCCGATCTCCTCGATGAAGCGGCCGTCCCGGGGGAAGCGGGAGTCCGCGACAACAACGCG
>URKW01000068.1 GCA_900548615.1 uncultured Eubacteriales bacterium
CGGCGCTCTGAGAGGAAAAAACAGAGGTTTTCGCACCCTAATTGATACATTTTTCAGGTGGGTATAGGCACGGAGATAATGTAAAATAAGTTGCGCAAATTGAAAACCGCATAAAAGAAGACATATCAGAAACCGCATTACATGGCAGCGGGAGAAAGGACGTGGCGCAAAAGCAAATTGGAAAAACAGGATTGCGGCATAACAATGCTCCCTTCATGATGACAGTTTGTTTTTTCACTGTCTCTCATAAAGGGAGCATATCACGGCGTCTTCTTTTATGCAGTGAAAAGATAAAAGAGAAAAGTGAAGAACTGTAGTATGCCGCCCTTTACGGCATGATTTTAATTCTTCATTTTTTGTGCCAGAGAAAGCAGCGCGTTCCGCTCATTTTCCACCACTCCGTCCATGACCGCGTCCAGCAGGGCTTGCAGCATTTTGCCGATGGCCGGGCCTTGCAGGCCCAGCGCCATCATGTCCTGCCCGTTCACCGCCAGCTGCTTCAGGCTGAAGCAGGCGTCCTTTGCCAGCAGCTCCTCCATGATGGCCTCGCCCCGGTCGATCTCCTGCTGGCGGCCGCGGTAGTCCGGATGCTGAGCCAGATTGTCGGACCGCTTTACGGCGCACAGCTGCCGCAGGCCGTCCACACCCAGCTGATTCATGGCCCGGCGGATAGCCCGCTCTGTCAGTGGAATGGGCCGGTCGTGATACCGCACCAGCAGGCAGATGCGCTGGGCAGCGGCCTTGTCGAACCGCAGACGGCGGCAGATACTCTCAGCCATCTCCGCGCTGGGGCGGTGGTGGCCGTGGAAGTGTCCCACGCCTTGCTTGTCCAGTGTGAAGCACTGAGGCTTGCCCAGATCGTGCAGCAGCATAGTCCACCGCAGCACTGGGTCAGGCGGGGCGGCGGCCACCGCGCGGGCCGTATGGCCCCACACGTCGTAGCAGTGATGGCGGTTGTGCTGGTCGAAGCCCACGCAGGGCAGGATCTCCGGCAGTACCACCCCCAGCACCTGCGGGTCCTCCTCCAGCACCCGTCCCGCGTCCTGTCCGCACAGCAGCTTGGTCAGTTCCTCCCGGACACGCTCCGCCGCCACGTACCGTAGGTCGCCGCACTGTGTCCGCAGCGCCCGGTGGGTCTCCGGCTCAATGGCAAAGCCCAGCGTGGCGGAAAACCGCAGCGTCCGCAGAATGCGCAAGGCATCCTCGCGGAAGCGGCGTTCCGGATCGCCCACGCACCGCAGCACTCTGCGGCGGATATCCTCCCGTCCGCCGAAGGGGTCGTGCAGCGCTCCCGCCGCGTCCATGGCCATGGCGTTCACCGTCAGGTCGCGGCGGGCCAGATCCTCCCGCAGACTGCGGGTAAAGGTCACGGCGGCGGGGTGGCGGTGGTCAGGATAGTCCCCGTCGGTGCGGAAGGTGGTGACCTCGCAGGAGACGCCGCCGCTGCGCACCGTTACCGTGCCGTGCTGCAATCCGGTGGGAATGGCGAAGTGGGGAAACAGGGCCATGGTCTCCTCCGGTAGAGCGGAGGTGGTCACATCCCAGTCGTGGGGCGGCAGCCCCATCTGCATATCACGGACGCAGCCGCCCACCACATACGCCTCGTGTCCGGCCTGCTCCAGCGTGCGCAGAACGGCCTGTACCTCCTGTGGGATCATGTCGCGCTTCCTTTCCGGCCGCCGTCAGGCGGCGTATTCGTATGTCACATAGCCGTTCAGCCTACCGGACAGATCGTAGACCTCCAGCTTGATCAGACGGCCGCTGTCATCGCAGGTACAGGCAGCCCAGTCGGCCAGCGTGCCCGGCTCGTAGGAATAAGTGCTGTACAGCCGCAGGGCGGTGGGATAGCCGGACTCGTCGTATTCATAGGCATAGTAACCGCTGGCCCATCCCCACAACGAACCGCTGTCCTGCGTACCCAGCGCGTCGTGGGTATATTCCAGATACACGGGGTAGTCTCCGCCGTACTGGGTCTCCCCCACCATGTTTCCCCAGCTGTCATAGGAAAATTCCTTTACCTGACTGCCGTCCGGGGCATACTGGCGGGCGATATAGCTGCCGTCAGCCGCGTCCTCGTACTCGTAGGCGTAGGCAGCGCCGTCCGTGACCATTTCCGTGCAGCGGCCATCGTCCCCATAGGTGAGGAACGATTCGGCCAGCAGACTGTCGTCGGCGTCATAGAGCCTGACGGCGGCAGGAGCGTTTCCGAGGGTCAGCTGGACAGCCTGCGGGTGCAGAGCAGGCGCGTCCTTAGGCATGGCGTAGGTATAGTCCCAGCGCTGGGTAGGCATCTCCGCGCCGTTCTCCCACTCCTCCACGGCGGTCAGATTTCCCTTGTCGTCATAGGTGTAGGAGCGGGTATAGTCGAGAGCCCGGAAGGCGGCATCCAGGTTGTCGTAGGGAGTGTGGTCCTCGGTGTACTCGTTGTCGCCGGTAAACACCATGTCGAAATCCAGCCGGATGTTTTCGTTCCAGCGGGTGCACTGCTTGCTCAGCACCACCTGCTTCCCCGCCACGCGGCCGATTCCGAAGCTGACGCGGCCATCCTCCGTCTCGTAGTCATAGCCGGTCATGTCGCCCTGATCGTCATAATAGGTGACGGAGGAACTCTCCATGATCTCGCCCCGGTTGTTCTGATAGTGGTGATAGTCCAATTGGATATTCACACCGGCATCATTATAGGCGTAGCTGAAGGTGTCACGCGTGGCAAAGGTGCCGTAGTCACGCATGCTGTCACGCTGTATCACGTTGCCCGCTTCGTCGTACCGGAGGTACTCCTGCCGGGTGCAGACGCCGTTTTCGTCAGTGACCTCAATGCTGTTGAGTCGGCCATTGTCGCCGTACAGATTCACGTAGGTATCGCGGGACAGCAGCTCGCCGGTGGCGGCGTTGGCAATGCTGTAGGTCAGCAGATAGCCATTCTCGTCCTTTTCGATGGTATAGTCATATTCCGTTTCTCCGCCGTCGGCATCGGTCTCCACGCGATGGGAGCATAGATGGCTGCGGTTCAGCTCGTCATAGGGCAGATACTCCCGGTAATCGCTGCTGCCGTCGGCCTGCGTGACACGCTCCGTCAGGCAGTCGCCGTTCTCGTCGAAGGTGGACTCCGTTTTGTAGTTCATCTCTCCGCCGGAATAGCTGACGTACAGGATCATGTTGCCGCTGCCGTCATAGCCGTATTCCTGTATGATCTCGCCGTTGTCGTACTCGCGGCGTCCGGTCAATTTGCCGTCCCGGTCAAAGGTCTCCTCCAGCGTCAGCTGAGAGAAATCCTTTGCCATTGCATAGGTGCTCCGCTTGGCGGGAACGCCGCCGCTGCCGTATTCATATTCATAGGAGAAATAGCCGTTGGGCAGCAGGCCGAACTGATAGTTGGCCTTGGTTGTCTGATTGCCGTATTCGTCATAGGCGTAATGAACGTCAGATACGATGGCGTTGTCCTCCATACGGGTAGCCACCACCCGCACCAAAACGGGCTCCGGCGATTTGCCGGAAAAGAGAGAGCCGCCGCTGCCACTTCTGCTGCTGCCGCAGCCAGCCAGACCAACGGTCATCAGAATGGCCAGCAGCAGAGTAAGTATCGTCTTTCCTGGGTGCTTCATCAATCGTTCCTCCTGTTGCCGTAATGTTAATCCTTGTACTGATAGATCACGCAGCACTCCAGTGCGCCGTTAACGTCATAGCGTGTCAGCTTGTACAGCCGTCCCGACGCGTCGTAGGAGTAGGTGTTCCGCTCCAGCAGCTCGTCTGCCTGACGCTGTTCAGAGGCGTACAGGCTCATACCCGTGTGGCGTCCCTGTTCGTCGTAGGTATAGGCGCAGTAGGCGCGGCTGCCGCTGCTCCAGGGATACGAGGTGCGCTGGTTGCCCATGGCGTCGTACTCATATTGCAGCAGCACGGCTCGCGGCTCGCCGTAGATCAGATCCTCCAGCAGATTGCCGCAGCGGTCGTATGTCATGGTGCCCCATGCTTCGCCGCCGGCGTCGTACTGTGTGCCAACGGTGCGGCCCTGCGGGTCCGTTTCATAGGTGTAGTGGAAGGTGCCGTCGGCGTTGGTCAGCTTGTCATAGAGCCCCGTGTGGTTATAGGTGAACGAGACCTGAGACAGCAGCATGTTATCACCGTCGTACAGCGCGATGCCGTCCGCTCCGGCATTCAGGGGAATGGCCGTCACCGTCTGCTGTGGGGCGTTGCGGGGTCGGGCGTAGGTGTACTCCCAGCGCTTGCAGGTGGTTCCATCGCCGGTGGTTTCCTCCACCGCGGACAGGCTACCGTCCTCCGTGTAGGTGTAGGCACGGGTGTAGCTGTCCTCACTGAGGAAGGCGGCGTCCGCTCCGCTGTAGGCGCTGCTGTCCATGGTGAAGTCGTTCTCACCGGTGAAGGTCAGGTCAAAATCCGCGAAGGCCAGCGGCCCGACGCAGACCTTCTTCAGCACCACCGGCTGGTTGTCAGCGCGCCCGATGGTGAAGCTCAGGCTGCTGCCGTCCCTCCGGTAAGTGAAACCGGTCAGCAGGCCATCCTGATCGTACTGGTAGGAGGCGGTGGTCTCCTCCAGCGTTCCGCCGTTGAGCTGACTCTGGAGGTGCTCCTTCCGCACCACAACGCCGCCGTCGTTATAGGTGGTGCTCCAGACCTCGCGGGATTCCTGCGAACCGGCAAATTCCCGCTCGTCCGACTGGGTGACGCGACCCTGCCGGTCATACTGATAGCTGCTCTGAGCCACGCACTCGCCGTTTTCGTCCGTGACCTCCACGGCAGTCAGAAGTCCGTTTGCATCGTAGGTGTTCCGGTAGTCCTTCCGGAAGTTCAGCTGGCCGGTTTCGGCATTGACGGCGCTGTAGGTCACCAGATTGCCGCTGCCGTCCCGCTTGATGGTGTAGGTGTATTCCGTCTCCTTGCCGAGAGAATCCGTTTCCACCCGGTGGGAGCACAGGCCGTCCTGATACTCGCGGCGGATGGTGCTGCCGTTGGCGGCGGTGTATTGCTCCGTCAGGCGCTGGCCGTCCGCGTCATAGGTGGTCTCCAGCTTGCTGCTCATGCGGCCTGTGTCATCGTAGGAGACATACAGCGTCTCGTTGCCCAGATCGTCGTAGGCGTACTCAAAGATACGCTTTCCCGCCTCGTTGTACACCTGCCGCGCCGTCACGCGCCCTGCACTGTCAAAGGTCTCCGTAGCGGTCAGGCGGGTGCGCTCCTGCGTCACCCGATAGGTATCCCGCTGAACGGGCACCCCGTTGGGGCCGTATTCATAGGTGTAGGTATCATACCCCTGCTCCAGCAGACCGAACTGATAGTCGATCTCCATAGTCATGTTGCCGTACTGGTCATAGACCCAGCGCCGGTCTGACAGCACCGCACCGTCTGTCAAACGGGTGGCGGTGATCCGCACCGGCACCTGATTGGGGATGGTGGGCTCCTCCACGATGGGGTCGTCCGGCTGCGGCTCGTCGGGGTCGGTATTGCTGCCGCAGGCGCACAGCCCTGCCGCCAGCAACAGCGCCAGCAGCAAAGACAGCAGTGATTTGCCCGTATACTTCATGTTGTTCCTCCTGTCTGCGGATCCGTCCGGTGTCCGGGGATCAAACGCATGAAAAAAACCGGGTTGCACTTTCCTTCTATGGGTATTATAATATATCAGATATTATTTTGTAAACAGCGCATTTTCCGCTCCGGCGGTGTGCGGCTGAATCATAGAACAAAAGGGAGATCGGCAATTATGATGCATCCCACTGAAAATATCCGGCATTTCCTGCGTCCCGGCGTCCGCGTGCATATGGCGGGCATCGGCGGCGTGTCCATGTGTGCGCTGGCCGAGGTGCTGAAGGGCATGGGGCTGAACGTACAGGGCTCCGACATGACCGACAGCGACACCGTAAAGCACCTGCGCAGTGTCGGCATTCCCGTTACCATCGGCCACAGCGCCGACAACCTGCAAAACTGCGATTTGGTGATCCGCACCGCCGCCATCCATGACAGCAACCCCGAGATCGCCGGGGCCATCGCCCGGGGCATCCCCGTCTACGAGCGGGCACAGGGCTGGGGCGCTATCATGCAGGCGTACCGCAACGCCCTGTGCGTGTCCGGCACCCACGGCAAGACCACCACCACCTCCATGGCCACCCATATCTTCATGGCGGCCCAGAAGGATCCCACCGTCATGATCGGCGGCACGCTGCCGCTGTTGGGCAAGGGCTACCGGGTGGGCAAGGGTGACACCATCATTCTGGAAAGCTGCGAATACTGCAACTCCTTCCTGAACTTCTTCCCCACTGTGGCGGTGATTTTGAACGTGGCGGCGGATCATCTGGACTTCTTCAAGAATCTGAACGATATCGAGCATTCCTTCCGCCAGTTTGCCTGCCTGACGCCGGAGAACGGCTTCATCATCGCCAACGGCGACGATCCCGGCGCGAGGGAAGCGCTGAGCGGTCTTGACCGCAAGGTGTACTGGTTCAGCGTGAAAGATCGCAAGGCCGACGTGTACGCCGACAACGTGGCGTTTTTCGACGGCTTCGGCTGCTTCGACGTAGTGGCGGAGGGCAAGACCTACGCCCACGTGGAGCTGCACGTTCCCGGCAGGCACAACGTGTCCAACGCGCTGGCCGCCGCTGCTGCCGCCTATGTGCTGGGCGTGGACGGCAAAGCGGTGGAGGAGGGTCTGGCGGACTTTACCGGCGCGGAGCGGCGCTTCCAGTACAAGGGCGCGTTTAACGGGGCTGAGGTGTACGACGACTACGCCCATCATCCCGACGAGCTGCACGCCCTGCTGGACATGGCTCGCAGTCTGCCCCACAAGCGGCTGATCTGCGCTTTCCAGCCCCACACCTATACCCGCACCAAGGCGCTGTTTGACGATTTCGTCAAGGAGCTGCGTACCGTGGACGTGGCGGTGCTGGCGGAAATTTACGCCGCCCGTGAAACCAACGATGTGGGCGTGTCCTCCCGCGACCTGTGCGCCCAGATTCCCGGCAGCATCTACTGCGCCACACTGCGGGAAACGGCGGAGTCCCTGCGGGCGCTGGCGCAGCCCGGCGACCTGCTGCTGACGGTGGGCGCGGGTGATATCTACCGGGTGGGCGACATGCTGGTGGGAAAGGAGTGAGCGGTATGCTGGAAGTCTATAACGGCGCTCCGGCGGAACGCCGCGACGAGGTGGAAAACCGGGTGTATGAGTGTCTTGCCCGGCTGGATATCCCATTTACCCGTGTGGATCATGAGGCGGCCTTCACCATGGAGGACTGCGTCGCCATCGGTGAGGCGCTGGATGTTTCCATCTGCAAGAATCTGCTGCTGACGCCCCGGAACCGCAGCGCCTTTTACCTGCTGTGCATGCCGGGGGACAAGCCCTTTTCCACCAAGGATTTCTCCAAGCTGATCGGCTCCTCCCGGCTCAGCTTTGCCACCGAGGAGGACTTGATCGGGCTGCTGGGCTGCCATGCCGGTTCCGCCTCCATTCTGGGGCTGATGAACGACACGGAGCACCGGGTCACGCTGGCCATCGACCGCACGGTGGCCGAGGATGAATGGTTCGGCTGCCATCCCTGCGAGAATACCTCCTCCCTGCGGCTGAAAACCTGTGACGTGCTGGAGAAGTTTCTGCCCGCCACGGGACACGAGGCGATTATTGTGGATTTGTGATATACGATCCCCTCCGGTACGCCGGAGGGGATTTGTTGTGTGGTTACACGGAAGGCAGTATAAAAGGCCCCCTTGTGTAAAGGGGGCTGTCGAGCGTAAGCGAGACTGGGGGATTGTAACAACCCCTCCGTCAAAAATCAAAGATTTTTGCCACCTCCCCTTACACAGGGGAGGCTAATAAAGGGAGAAATTTTTCCTCCGACCTGTTGACAAACGTAAACCAATATGCTACAGTGTGATTACAGATGTAAACAGCAGGAGGTGAGAATATGGCACACATGGGTCTGACGGAGGCAGAATGGCAGGTGATGGAATGCCTGTGGACGTCCGCGCCGCGGACGGGACGGGAGATCATCGACGCGCTGGGAAAAACCACCGGCTGGAGCCGCAGCACCACCCTGACGCTGCTGCGGCGGCTGGAGGACAAGGGCGCGGTCAGCGCCGTCAGCGAGGGCGGCATGAAGCACTACCGGCCGCAGGTAGCCCGTGAGGACGCGGCGGTGCAGGAGACGGAGCACCTGCTGGAGCGGGTGTATCAGGGCAGCGTCAGCCTGCTGGTCAGCTCGCTGGTAAAGAAGCAGACGCTGTCTCAGGAGGAGATCGACAAGCTGTACGCCATTTTGCGGGAAATGGAGGAAGAGCATGATTGAATGGGTGGTATCCTCGTGTATCCTGATCCTTGCGGTGATCGCCCTGCGGTATCTGCTGCGGGGACGGATCAGCCTGCGGCTGCAATACGCCCTGTGGTTGCTGGTGCTGGCGCGGCTGCTGCTCCCCGTCAGCTTCGGCAGCACGGACATCAGCGTCATGTCGGTGGTGGAAAAGGCCCCAGCGGTACAGGCGGTGGAAAGCGTCCGGGAGGTGGATACCATCTGGCAGGCGCATGACGGTTCGGTGGAGGGCTATCCCGCCGGGCCACTGATGCCGGACACGCCGGTGACGGTGGCGCCCAGCGTCACAAACGACCAGTTCAGCCGTATGGAGAGCGCCCTGACCCTGCGCAAGCTCCTGCTGCCCATATGGTGGTGCGGCGCGGCGGTGACGCTGCTGGTGTTCCTGAGCGCCAATCTCCGCTTTGCCGGAAGGCTACGGAAGAGCCGCCGCCCCTTGGCGGTGGAGGGTGCGGCACTTCCCGTCTATGTGGCGGAGGAGCGGGCGGTGCCCTGTCTGTTCGGCCTGTTCCGGCCCGCCATCTATGTGACGCAGGCCACGGCGGACGATCCGGTGCTGCTGCGCCACGCGGTGGCCCACGAGACCACCCATTTCCGCCATGGTGACCATGTGTGGGCGCTGCTGCGGGCAGTGTGTCTGGCGCTGCACTGGTGGAACCCTCTGGTGTGGTGGGCGGCGAAGCTGTCCCGTCAGGACGGCGAGCTGGCCTGTGACGAGGCCACCATCCGCGCCCTTGGCGAAACGGAACGTGCCGCCTATGGCCGCACCCTGATCCGCATGGCCTGTGGCCGGGGCGTAAGCCCACTGCTGACCGCCACCGCCATGGACGGCGGCAAGACCAGTCTCCACGAGCGGATCGTCCTGCTGGCGAAAAAGCCCCGGACGGCGGCGCTGGCCGCTATTGCTTTGGTGCTGGCGGCGGCGCTGTGCGTAGGCTGCACCTTTACGGGAGCGAAGAAGGAGGAACTATCCGGCAATCTGGGCTCCATCGCCGCCATGATGGCGAAGCTGACCACCGACGATCTGAGCAGCGAAAGTGTGAACGGCTATCCCGATATTGACTGGGAACAGATGGTGGCGGCCATCAACCGCGCCGCCGCCCACGAGATCACAGAGGAGGTCTTTCTGGCGGCGCAGGAGACCGCTCTCCTTGAGGGCGAAAACCTTCATTACATGGTGTCGGTCTCTGTGGAGAACGGCCATGACCTGCTGGTCTCCTGCGATACCGTCCCGGCGGACATCGTGCATGTGATGGATCCCACTGCGGCGCTGTCATCCGTCTCCATTCCCAACGACAAGCTGCTCAGTACCTATTTCCGGGATCATGAGCTGTATGAGCTGGTGCGGCAGAACGATTTTCGCCGGGATTACAACGCATTTCCGGAGGTAACTACGCCGGAGGTGGAGCTTCTTCCTGCTGACCGGTTGGGGACGCTGCCCAGCAGGGCGGTGCTGACCACCCAGACTTTCACCTATGAGGATCTGACGCTGGAGGTGACGGACGTGTACTACACCGGCAAAGGTCTCGTGCGGGAGGATGAAACGCAGGTCTTTGAAAACAACTACTTTGTGGTGTGTCCCGGCGCTACCTTCACGGTGGTGTCCGGCGGCGCGGAGAACGACAGCAACGGCGTACCCCACGCCAACTGGAAGTATTACGATCCTTTCGGCGGTACTGTTGAACTGACGCCGGGCAGCGGGCCTTATGAGATCACGCTCAATTCCTCGATTGGCCGGGACAACTTCCCTGTGCTGCTCTTTAATCAGTTTGAGGGCTGGCTTCAGGAGCCTGCCGCCGACCCGGTGGAGGTGGTGCGCAAGGCCATCGAGGCGGACGCCCAAAAGCCCGCCACCCTCAGCACCCGCGTGATCTCCGCCGCTCTTGACGAGACGGAGACGGCCCGGATCGTGGAAATGTACAGCGACGGCGATCTGGCCCGATCCCGCGGCTGGACGAATGAACTGCTGGCCGACCACTTTGTGACGGTCAAGGCGGTGTATGAGGCCCAGTACGACGGCACAAAGACCTTCCTGGACAGCGGCACCATCACGGAATTTTTCTATCTCACCCAATATAACGACGGCAGATGGCGCATTGTAGACAACGGCGTGCGCTCCGTTCAGCGGTAAGGAGGACGGTATGAGAAAGAAAGGAAAAGCCTTGCTGGCGGCATTGTTGCTGCTGTTGGTGTTGACCGGCTGCGGCGCGGACAGGGCAGCGCAGCCGGAGCCGGTCACTGTGGCCGCCGCCATGGCGGAGATCACAGCGGAGAAGATCGATGATGGATTCATCGATCAATACCCCCAAATCACCGTGAAGCAGCTGGTAACGGCTCTGCATGATGCCGTGTTCTGCGAGATCACAAAGGAAGAAGCGGAAGCGGCGGGCTACGGGCAGGAGGATGGCTGGTGCGTCATCATCCCCGTCAGCGGCAGTCCTGACCTGGGGCTCGCCTGCGATGAAACGCCGGACATCGTGCAGGTAATAGATACCTCTATCCTGTATTCCTCCTCTTATCCTCACCCGGAGGGCAGCATCGCGTACTTCCGCTGCCATGCGCTTTATCAACTGGTGAGCCAGTGCCGCGAGGAGACGCCTACCGTTGCGGAGCGGATGGCCGCCATCCGCCCGGAGGATATCGGGAGTCTCTACTATCCCAACGTAACGGCGGAGCAGCTGGCGGACGCCCTGCACGGCGCGGCGGAGCATCCCGTTACCGGAAAGCAGGCGCAAATGGGAGACTCGTACTTTTTCTGGCAGATCGATATGTACGAACACAAGATGGACGTTCGCTGCGGCCTGACGGAGAATGTGGTTCTGGTCGCTTCCTATGACGCCTCTGCCCGTGACGAGGGATATTTCGAGGATGAAACGCTCTACGATCTGGTGCGCCACTGCCGGGACTATGACGAGGTGGTCGATCAGACGGCGTATGCCGCATTCAAGTCGGAGCTGGACGCGAGGATGCAGCGGACGCTGGACACCTACGCCACGAACCCCGGCGAATTCCACGCCTATCAGCTGACCCGCTTCACCAAGCTGTGGCAGTACGCCACCGAGGACGGCAACCGGGCGGAGGTGTACCAGTTCGACTATGCCCTGATCCCCGACAAGCCGCTGGAGATCGGCTGGGCAGGCGGCGTATATCTGGACAGCCAGCTGCGGATGCAGGGCTTCAACGACGCGGGAAAGGTAGTGGCCCGGTATAAGGATGATGCCTTCCTGGGGCTGGTGTTCATGTCATATGACGATCTCTATTGGACGCTGTTTGACGAGGACTGGGAGTGGGCCAACGATATGCTGGCCGCTATGGAGGACGCCTTATGAGAAAGAAAGGAATAGCGCTGCTGGCGGCTTTGCTGCTGGCGTTGCTGGCTGGCTGCGGCGCGAACGGCGCAGCGCAGC
>URKW01000069.1 GCA_900548615.1 uncultured Eubacteriales bacterium
CCCCAGCCGTTTCGCCCCGTGATGGGCGGCGTGGCGGATCAGCTGGCCCACGCCATAGGTGGTGGTCTTTTCCGGGTTGCGGTTCTCGCCCACCATGGGCAGTCCCGCCGCCGCAGCCATCTCCACCACGGCGGAGCCGTCCGGCAGCAGGCCGTAGCAGGCGGTGATGGCTTCGCCGTATGGCCCGGTGCAGGCCACAGGCACCTGCTGCCCGCCTACCGCCGACAGAAACGCGTCCACCGTTCCCTCGCCGCCGTCGGCCACCGGAATGGCGCAGATCTCCGCTTCCGGCTCCTGTGACCGGATGGCCTCTGCCACGATCTGGCAGACCTCACGAGAGGACAGCGTGCCCTTGAAGGAATCCGGGATCAGAACATATTTGCGCATAGCCGCTCCTTTCTTCTAGCCCAGTAGAGGGCGGCCGCCTGCCAGCCGCTCCAGCAGCAGGCCGCCCACCGTTACCGCGTCCTCCACCGTCAGGTAGTGGGCGGCGCTCTCATCCAGAAACAGCCGTCCGGACGCGGGAAATTCCTCGTCCCCGAACCACAGCCGCAGCCACAAGGGATAGCGGGGCAGGAACGGGAACCGGGCGCACAGGTCGGCGTTGGAGGGCAGAAGCTCCGCGCCCAGCGCAAGGCAGCGGCGGCGCAGCTCCTCCGGCGGCAGCAGACCCAGCTGACGGCGGATCACCAGCTCTGCCCGGCGGTCAAATCCGCCGCCCCGCACCATGCCGTCGGGGTACTGGGCGAAGGCCATCATCTTCCCCAACAGGGGCGTGCCGTCCGCCAGATCCAGATAATGCAGCAGCGTCAGCACGTGCCACATGTCCAGCTCCGGCGAAACGGCGAAGTCCGGGACTGTCACAGTGACGGTCTGCCCCAGACTGGGCAGGGTCAGCCGTCCGCCGTCCCATGTGATGCCAGCGCGGCGGGCGATGGCCTCTGGTGCGTGCCGGGACAGCCGCTCCCGCGCTGCGGCCAGCATGCTCTCGTATTGCCGGTTGGGGGACACCATGCTCTCGCCTCCTTGCATCAAATTTCTTGAGGTCATTATACTGTGCCGCCATGATTTTGGCAAGGCAAAACCGCGCCGTGTCATTAACACAGCGCGGTTTACTTACGCGAGTTTTTCTACCTGAAACGCGCCGTTCAGCACCAGATAGGTCTGGGGTGCGTCACGCATCAGGTTCCACAGCCCCACACCTTGTAAACCGTTGTCCGCCGCCAGACGGAGCTTGGCAAGGCTGGAGCGGGCGTCCTCAAACCATACCTCGTGGACGGTACCGGTCTCCGCCGTGTAGCGGAACCATGGGGATTGGGCGGTTTCATCGTACTGAATTTCCGCCCCGTACCGCCGTGCCAGCGCCAGCGCCTCCTGCGGCGACAGGGAGGGTGCGCGGGTGATGCCCTGTCGGAAGGGCAGCGGCCAGTCGTAGCCGTAGGTGGGCACCCCCAGAAAGATCTTCTCCGGGGCCATCTCCGTCAGGGCGTAGTTCAGCACCCGCCGTACCTGCGGCAGGGGAGCCACCGCCATGGGCGGCCCGGCGGTATAGCCCCACTCGTAGGTCATCAGCAGCACGGCGTTGGCCGCGTGGCTCAGGGCGGCGTAGTCGTGCGCCTCGTACAGAAGTCCCCGCTGCTCCGCGCTGGATTTCGGGGCCAGCGCCACGATCACCGGCCAGCCCAGCGGATTCAGCCGCTGCCGCAGCGCATCGATAAAGGCGGCGTAGGCCGCCGCCTGACGGCCCTCCAGATATTCAAAATCCACGTCCAGCCCCTGATAGCCCTTTTCCGCCATGTTGGCCGCGACGGCGTCGATAAGCGCCGCCTGCGCCGTTTCGTTTTCCAGCAGCGCCCCGCCCAGACGGCTGTCGAAGGCGCCGCTGTCCGTCAGGGTGGACAGGTGCATCCACGGCTGCACGCCATACTGGGGCGCGGCGGCCAGCAGCGGCCCGTCGTCGGGAACCACCAGCCCTCCTTGGGACGTGACGCCGTAGGTAAAGGGCGTCAGATAGGTCATGTAGGGCAGCACCGTCCGCAGCTGCTCCTGCCGGATGAAGGTGTAGGCGTAGCCGTTGACGCCCAGCGTCCCGGACTTTTCCCCTTTCAGCGCAACGATCAGCTCCTCGTCCGGCAGAATGCGGGATCGCCCGCCCAGAAAGTAGTTGTTCTGATACAGCGACAGCACCGACACGCCCTCCCGGCGGGCGATGCCCTCCAGCGTTTCACCGGGCCGCACCACATGCACCCGCTCCGGCTCGTAGACCACCAGCGTCTGTCCCACCGCCAGCGCACCCCCGGCTGGCACCTGATTCAGCCGCCCCAGCAGCGTTACGCTGACGCCGTACTGCCGGGCAATGCCGTACAGCGTCTCTCCCGGCCGCACCACATGAATTTGCATATGCTTCACCTCGTGCCAGCATATGTTCTGTCCGGCAAAATCAGAACGAAAACAGGGCGGAGGGACACGCCATGCCCTCCGCCCGTTCTCCTTATGACCAGCAGGCGTTTTCACCGTCCAGCAAAAAGCCGTCCGTGTCATGGACAAAGCCGTTGTCCAGCATCTGCCGCCACGTGGCGGTGCCGCTGGCGCCGCGGTTGCCCGTCATGCTGTCCCACACCGTGGGCGGGAACTGCTGAGCGTCCTCCATCAGCTCCTCGCCCACGCCGCCGAAGGTGCTGCCGTGGTTGTTGTTGAAGGCGTCGTCGTTGCCCCTGTCGCGGTACGTGCCGTAGCTGCTGCGGCCATTCCGGGCCGCGCCGTTGCTGTCGGTCAGCCCATCGTTCACGGTACCGTTGTCCTTGTCGGCGTCATTGTTATCGTTGGTGCTGTTGTTCTTGTCGCCGTTGGTGGTGTTGTTGCTGTTGCTGCCGGGGCGGTTGGTGTTGTTCTTGTTCTCGCCGCAGCCTGCCAGCGCCAGCATCAGCAGCGCCGCCATCAGCAGCGCCATCACTTTTTTCGTCATGTCCCATCCTCCTTTTTATCAAATTTTCCGGGCACAGTGCTTTGCGTGCCGTGTGTAGTATGGTCGATTTTCGGCGAAACTACCGGCTGTAACTTCTCCCAGCGTTGCATTTTGCTGTGAGCTGTGGTAAAATAATAATCTATTCATTGAAGAGAATACAATTTGTAATATCAAACATACTTACAACGTTCTGTTATCATTTGGAGGAGTATTATGCAAAAGCTGGAAAAACAGTTTCATATTCGCTGCGTAGAGGGCGATGTGGGCCGCTACGTGATCCTGCCCGGCGATCCCGGCCGGTGCGAGAAGATCGCCGCGCTGTTTGACGACGCGCATTTCGTGTCCCAGAATCGGGAATATACCATCTATACCGGCACGTTGCTGGGGGAAAAGGTGTCCGTCTGCTCCACCGGCATCGGCGGGCCCTCTGCCTCCATCGCCATGGAGGAGCTGCACAACATCGGCGCGGATACCTTCATCCGGGTGGGCACCTGCGGCGGCATCGACCTTGACGTCCGCAGCGGCGATGTGGTCATCGCCACCGGCGCTGTCCGCTTCGAGCATACCAGCCGGGAATACGCGCCCATCGAGTATCCGGCGGTGGCGAATTTTGAGGTGACTACCGCGCTGGTGCAGGCAGCCAAAACACTGGGCAAGCGCACGCAGGTGGGCGTGGTGCAGTGCAAGGATTCCTTCTACGGTCAGCATTCCCCGGCCCGCATGCCGGTATCCTATGAGCTGCTGAACAAGTGGGAGGCGTGGAAGCGCCTGCATGTAAAGGCCAGCGAAATGGAGTCCGCCGCCCTGTTCGTGGTGGCCGACGCGCTGAACTGCCGCTGCGGCAGCTGCTTCCACGTGATCTGGAATCAGGAGCGGGAAGCCGCCGGTCTGGATCAGGACATGAACGAGGATACCACCTCCGCCGTCACCGTGGGTGTGGAGGCGCTGAAGCTGCTGATCCAGCAGGATCGGGCAGCCTGCGGAAAGTAAGGAGAAGAAACGATGCTTTGGTCTCTTATCGTCGGCGGTATTATCGGCTGGCTGGCCGGAAAGCTGATGAACAGCAAGGGCGGCATCCTGCGCAACATCATTCTGGGCATCGTGGGCAGCGGCGTAGGCAACTGGCTGGCGGGCGCCATCGGACTGGTGGCCCGGAACTCGCTGGGCTCGTTCCTCATCGGCGTAGGCGGCGCCTGCGTGGTGATCCTGATTTGCCGGTGGCTGTTCAAGTAAACGGAAAACACATAAAAAGTGGCTTTCATCCGTGGATGAAAGCCACTTTTTTCGACAAATTTTGATTTTCCTCTTACATTCTCTCGAAAAATGTGCTATACTATTGGCAATAAATGTAAGGCGCATGGCCGTTGGGCCGTGCTTTTTTCCGTGTTTTGTTACAGTGAGAGAGAGGAGAAGCAATGTTTGCAGCAGGAGATCTGGTCATTTACGGCGGCGAGGGCGTCTGCCGGGTGGAGAGCGTGGGAATGCCGGAGACAGAGGGCATCGACAAAACGAAGGCCTACTACACCCTGTCCCCGCTGTACCGCACCGGACAGGTGATGACGCCGGTGGACACCGGCGTGCTGATGCGCCCGGTGATGACTCCTGCGGAGGCGGACGCTTTTCTGACGGCGCTGCCGGAGCTTCCGGCGGAGGAGCCCGCAGGCGCCAGCCAGCGGGCCATCAAGGATCACTATCACGCGGTGGTAACGTCCTATGACTGCGGCCGCATGGCGGCCATGATAAAATACACCTGCCAGCGCCGCCGCACTGCCCAGCAGCGGGGCCGCAAGGTCAGCCAGCTGGACGAGCGGTATCTGCGCCGGGCGGAGGATCAGCTGTACGGCGAGCTGGCGGTGGCGCTGGGCATCGACCGGCAGGAGGTCTGCCAGTATATCCAGAAAGATTACCCGGCGTGGCCGGAGGAATAATAAAAAGCGGGATGCACAGCATCCCGCTTTTTATTATTCCGTTTCCACCCTACCGTCGCCGTAGACCAGCAGCTCCCGGGGCGGCTGATGGCTGGAAAAGCGCTGGGCCGTCAGGGTGCAGGCGTAGGCTCCGGCGTTGCGGACTTCGATCAGATCGCCTACCGCCAGCTCCGGGCCGGTAAAGTCCTCCGTCAGCACGTCGGCGGCGCAGCACAGATTGCCCACAATGTCCACCGTCTCCGTCCGGCTTTCGTCGCCGTGGGCGATGATGGGGAAGGCCCACTCCGAGGTGAACAGCGGCTCGTAGGGCGCGGGAGTCCCGCCGCCAAGCTCGTGGCGCAGCATGGCCGCCAGTGCCGGCTTTTGCAGACCGTTCATGCAGTTCTCCGCGATCACGTAGGTCTTGCCGCGGGAGAATTTTTTGTCCACTACCCGCAGCCAGTAGGTTCCGGCCTGCGCGGTGGGGAAGCGGCCGGTCTCGATCATCAGCCGGGCTTTCCACGTGGCATCGTTGTCGGCAGCGATGGCGTCGGTATACGTCCGCAGGTGGGCAAGGTTCATGGGCTGTTCAAAGGCTGCGTCATAGGCCACGCCTACGCCGCTGCCGAAGTTGACATAACGCATCTCACAGTCCAGCGCCGCATGTACCCTCTTGGCCAGCGCCCAGCTGTCCCGGTAGCAGCCGCCCAGCACGTCCGCGTCCAGATTCTGGGACTTCAGGTGCACGTGGATGCCCTCCACCGTCACGGGCAGGTCGTCCAGCAGCGCCTTCAGCTGGGGCAGCTCCTCCTCGTTGACGCCGAACTTACTGCTGGTTCCCGCGCCGCCGCCCATACCGAAGGCGGGGTTCATCCGCACACCGATGGCTCGCCGCTGCCCTTTCCGGCGGCACAGCGCACCGATACGCGCCACCTCGCCCAGCGAGTCGGCGATGATCTCGCCCCCGTCCCATGCCGCTTCCAGTGCTGCGTCGGATTTCCCGGCAGCGGAGAAGAAAATGTCCTCCTTCGCCATGCCGCATGTTCGGCTCAGCAGCACTTCCGGGGCAGAGGCGGCGTCCGCGCCCAGCCCCAGCGCCGCCAGCGCCCGCACCACCGGCGGGAACGGGTTGGCCTTGATGGAGTACAGCAGGTCATATTGGGGGAAGGTCTGGCGCAGCGTCTCCACCTGCGCTTTCATGATGTCGTATTCGTAGAGGTAACAGGGCGCGTTCTCCCGCGCCAGCGTCAGAATGTGCTCGTTCATGGTGATGCTCCTCCGTTCTGTTATTCGCCCTGCCACAGAAAGCGGGCCATGTCCACGGTGCCGTTGGCCCGGAAGGCTACGCCCTCCGCTTCCAGCAGCGTTTGCTGCTCCGGCCAGTGGGGCGCGGTGCGTCCCGCGCGGTTCACCACCCGGTGACAGGGGTAGTCGCCGTACAGCGCGGCATTGCTGAGGACTTTTCCCACCAGCCGGGCGTTTTTCTCCCGACCAATGAGCCGGGCGATCTCGCCGTAGGAGCAGACCCGCCCCTCCGGGATCTCCGCCACCACTGACAGGATCTCATACACAAGTCCCTCGTTCACCGCACCGCACCTCCTTTGGCTTTGTGTCATTTTACCATAAATGAGTGAGGATTCCAAGAGGGAGTTGTAAAGATTCGCGGTTTGATGCGGGTGTGGACTGTCGCTCCCGGTCTCGACACCCTGCGGGTGTGAGAGAGCGGAGCTCGTTTCGCGTCCTATACAGCTGCGTACCAAAAAGGGAGCACCCCTATGGGGTGCTCCCTTTTGGTACGGGTAGTGGGACTCGAACCCACACGCAAAGCACGAGAACCTAAATCTCGCATGTCTACCAATTCCATCATACCCGCATATTACCATACTATTATACCACATTCTCCGCCCCGGCACAAGAAAAAAATCATGAAGCCCATCTGGTATTACCCGTCTTGCACGAACTGGTCATATAGTGATATCCAAAAGCTGGTATAATAAAAATGAATGCACAAAAAGAAATGAGGAACGTTTCATGAAACGTATTGCCAGCATACAGGACGTGTCCTGTCTGGGCCGCTGCTCCCAGACGGTGGCGCTGCCGGTGGTCTCCGCCATGGGGGTGGAGTGCGCCATACTGCCCACCGCCGTACTCAGCACGCACACCAGCTTTCCGGATTTCCACTGTCTGGATCTGACGGATCAGCTGCTGCCGGTGGCCCGCCACTGGAAGGCGCAGGGCGTGAGGTTCGACGCGCTGTATACCGGCTATCTGGCCTCTGACCGGCAGGTAGCGGTGGTGCTGGAGCTGCTGGAGCTGCTGCGGGAGGAGGGTACGCTGCTGTTCGTCGACCCCGCCATGGCCGACCACGGCAAGCTGTACGCCGGTTTCGGCCCGGAGTTCCCGGCACTGATGGCGCAGGTGGTGTCCAAGGCGCAGATCACCGTGCCCAACATCACCGAGGCCAGCCTGATGACCGGCCTGCCCTACCGGGAGGACTATGACGAGGCGTACGTAAAGGCTCTGCTGCGGGGCGTGGCGGCGCTGGGCGCGGAAAAGGTGGTGCTGACCGGCGTTTCGCTGGAAAAGGACACCATCGGCTTCATGTCCTACGACAGCTCCACCGGCCAATTCGACCGCTACTTCAACCGCCGGGAGCCTCACGCCTACCACGGCACGGGGGATATTTTCTCCGCCACGGCGGTGGGCGGCATCATGCGGGGCATGAGCCTGAAGGACGCATTCCGTCTGGCGGTGGATTTCACCCTGCGGTGCATCGAAGTGACCCGCACCGACCCCCGGGCGGCATGGTACGGCGTAGAATTCGAGCGGGCGCTGCCCATGCTGACAGAGCGTGCGAAGGCGCTGGACCCGTCAACACCCTGAGAACGAAAAACGTATACGTATAAAAGGAAAATGAAAGAGGAGGAGCATCATGTCTTTTGAACTGCCCGTGTACCACCATCCCGATTTTGCCCAGCCCTGCTTTACCGCTGCGCCGGACGCCCGGTGGCAGGCGGCGGAGCGGGACGGCATAGCCCCCGAGGATTTCCACAGCACCTCCATGTACCCGGAGTACTGCAAGATCGACGGCCAGTGGCGTCTGGCGGAGGAAAGCCGCATGGACGCCTGCATCGTTCTGCGGCCGGATGGCCGTCTGGACACGGTGGAGGCCCGGAATCTCAAGCAAGGCGACCGGGTGCTGCTGGGCCGCACCGAGCGGTGCGAGGAGGGCATCTACCTGCACTGCAATGGCTTCGCGGCGGAGGAGGAAGCGAAAAATGACGACCAGTTCGTGTTCCGTCAGGGACGCAGCCGCGAAACGTCCTACGCCAAGGATTACGACCAGCTGGCGGCGCTGCTGCGCCACGAGCGTGACCATGGCCGCATCATCTGGGTCATGGGGCCCGCCTTCACCTTTGACGCCGGGGCACGGGCCGCCATGGAGGCCATGATCGAAAACGGCTACTGCCACGGCCTGCTGGCGGGCAACGCCCTGGGCACCCACGATCTGGAGGCCGCCTGTCTCCATACGGCGCTGGGACAGGACATCTACACCCAGCGCAGCCAGCCCAACGGCCACTACCACCATCTGGACGTGCTGAACAGGGTGCGCCGCAGCGGCTCTATCCCCCAGTTCATTCAGGACTATCACATCGACAACGGCATACTGTACGGCTGCGTGAAGCACAACATTCCCTTTGTGCTGACCGGCTCCATCCGGGACGACGGCCCGCTGCCGGAGGTGTACGCCGACGCCTATCAGGGCGCTTACGCCATGCGTTCGCTGGTGCGGGGCGCCACCACGGTGATCTGCCTTGCCACCATGCTGCATACCATCGCCGCCGGTAATATGACGCCCTCCTTCCGGGTGCTGCCGGACGGCACGGTGCGGCCTGTGTACCTGTACGCCGTGGATGCCGACGAGTTCGTGGTCAACAAGCTGCGGGACCGGGGCAGTCTCTGCGCCACCACCATGGTCACCAACGTGCAGGACTTCATCACCAAGGTGGCCCGTGATCTGGGCGTCTATCCGAAATAATGGGCGAGAGAAAGGAAAGGGAGGAATGGGTATGGATATCCACGGACTGCAAAAGCTGACGCTGCTGGACTTTCCCGGCCGCGTGGCCTGCACGGTGTTTTTGCAGGGGTGCGACCTCCGCTGCCCCTTCTGCCACAACGGCGGTCTGGTGCTGGGCGGCATGGAGCCGGTCACGGACGACGCGGGACTGCTGGACTTCCTGAAAAAGAGGCGGGGTCTGCTGGATGGCGTGGCCGTCACCGGCGGCGAGCCACCTTGCTGCGGGAGGGCTGGGCCTCCCCGGGCGGCGAGCCGCTGCTGCGGCGGGAGCTTCCGGCGCTGCTGCGCTCGATAAAGGAGCTGGGCTACGCCGTGAAGCTGGACACCAACGGCAGCCATCCGGAGGCGCTGCGGGCCGTGGTGGCGACGGGACTGGTGGACTACGTGGCCATGGATATCAAGAACAGCCCCGCGAAATACGCCGCCACGGTGGGACTGCCGGGCTTTGACCTGACGCCGGTGCGGCAGAGCGCTGCCCTTCTGCTGGAGGGCACGGTGGACTACGAGTTCCGTACCACGGCGGTGGCGGAGCTGCATGACGACGATTCCTTCCGGGAGATCGCCCAATGGATCGCCGGTGCGAAGCGGTACTACATCCAGTGCTTTATCGACCGGGACTCCGTGCTGCGGACAGGGCTTCACGCACCGGACAAGGCACAGCTGGAGCGCTGGGCGGATATCGTGCGGCCGCTGATCCCGTCGGTGGAGCTGCGGGGCGTATGATAGCAAAAAACAGGGAGTCGGCTTTGCCGACTCCCTGTTTTTTACTTGCTCTTTTTGTCGATGGCGGAGATAGCCAGCGAGCACAGAATGCCCGCCGCGGCCAGACCGATGATCAGGAAAAACGTGGCGTTATAGGAGCCGCTGGCATCGTACAGCGCGCCGGAGATGGTGCTGCCGAAGCTGGCGAAGATCAGGTTGCTGTTGATGAGGGGGAAGTTGACGGGATAGTGCGCCGGGCCAAAATAGGCGCGGCAGAAGGCGGAGTTGGTGGGGGTCACGCCGGAGTAGGCCAGACCGCCCAGCACAAAGCCGATGATGACCACCACGATGCTGCGGGTACTCAGCGCCAGGATCAGCACCCCGGCGGTGATAATGAACAGGATGTTCACCAGCTGCATGGACAGGCTGCGGCCATACTTGTCGTACATGCCGCCGAACAGCACACGGCCCACGGCGTTGCAGATGGAGATCAGGCCCACGATGGTGGCTACCGCACCGGCGGTCTGGTCGGCGCTGGCCTCCCACACCACGCCGCTGGCCTGAGAGATCAGGGCGAGACCCGCCGCGCTGACGGCGATGGCCCACACATAGTACAGCCAGAAGGTGGGCTTTTTCACCATTTCCAACGGCTTGTGGTCGCGGCCCGCCGCCTTGACGGCGGTCTTGCCGCTCTTGGCGGCCGGGGCGACGAAATCCGCGCCGGGCGCCACAAAGAAGAAAGAGCAGATAGCCAGCACCACGAAAATGATGATGCCCAGCACCACGAAGCTGACCCGCCAGCCGCCGATCCAGTCGGGCGTCCACGCCTGATAGAGCTTGCCGATGATGAAGCTGCCGCCGCCGAAGCCCATCAGCAGCACGCCGGAGATCAGGCCGGGGCGGTCGGGGAACCAGCGCACCATGGTGCTCATGACGGCGTTGTAGCACAGGCCGGAGCTGAGGCCGCACAGCACGCCGAAGCCGATGTACAGCATGGCCACGGACTGGGTGCGGCTGGCCAGAAAGAAGCCCAGCAAAAACAGCACCGCGCCGATGCGCACGGACATTTTGGCGCTGAGCTTGCCGCTGAGAAGGCCGCACAGCAGCGAGCCGATGCAGAACAGAATCATGACGATGGTGAAGGTCAGGCTCAGCTGTGCCTTTGTCCAGCTGGTGAACTCGGCGGCGATGGGGGTGCTCAGCACGCTCCACGCATACACGAGACCGGCGAACAGCAGCACGATCACGCCCACGATGGCGTAGACCCAGCGGTTCAGTTGTTTCATAGGGAAGCCCTCCGTTATGTTATTTCTGTGAATTTTTTCACGCTCTCATCTTCAGTTTACCAAATGATTCAATGAAACACAAGAGCCCCGTGGAGAAACATCCACAGGGCTCTGTTTCGTATTAAGAAATATTATCGGGCATCCTTGCCGATTTTCAGGCCAGCCTCAAAGGCCTGTTTGTTCAGGGGCAGCAGCTTGGGCTTCTTGCCCAGCTTGTGCTCGATGGTCTGCCACACCACGTCCTCGGGAACCACCTGCGTGTAGCCCACATAAGCGCCCAGCATGATGATGTTCAGCACCTTGGCATTGCCCATTTCCAACGCCATCTCCGTGACGGGGACTTTCACCACCTTCACATCCTGGCGGGTGATCTCACTGGTGACGATAGAGCTGTTGATGAACAGGGTTCCGCCGGGGACAAGCTTATAGAGGAACTTGTTCAGGCTGGGATCGTTCATGACGATCAGATCGTCCATGCTGTCGCCCAACGGCGCGCCGATGTCGTCATCGGAGATGACCACGTAGCAGTTGGCCGTGCCGCCACGCTGCTCCGCGCCGTAGGAGGGGAAAAAGGTGACATTTTTATCCGTGCTGTCGCAGGTGGCTTCCGCCAGGAATTTGCCCAGCGTCATCACGCCCTGACCGCCGAAGCCGGCCACCATCAGATTCCGTTCCATTTACTCGCCCTCCTTACTTCTGTCCCGGA
>URKW01000070.1 GCA_900548615.1 uncultured Eubacteriales bacterium
TGGCCTGCACCTTGTCCTGCACCCGGTAGCTGCCCACCACGATGGCAACGGATACCGGGATGACCCACAATGCTGCCAGAGCCATCCGTCCGTCAAAGGCGAACAGGCTCAGAGCAATGAGCACCGTGGAGATGAGGGAACCGAATAGACCGGGGATGAAGTGGGAGCAGTCCTTTTCCAACACCTCGCAGTCTGCCATGATGGTGCTGGTCAGGTCGGCAAGGTCCCGCTTGCCGAAAAAGGACAGGGGCAGCTTGCGCAGTCGTTCCGCAAGGGTCAGGCGGCGGGTGCCGCTCTCTTTATAGGTCGTAAAATAGGTGCCATTGTACTGGAACCATGTGGTCAGCAGGATCAGCGCAAAGCAGGCCGCACACCCCAGCAGATAAAAACCTTTTCTCCCGCTCGTGGAGCCTGCAAGCATGTCTTTTACCAAGAGATACAGCAGCCCGGTGGGCAACATGAATGCCATGTTTTGGAACGCACAGGCCAGAACGCCCTTTACAAGCCCTTTTGCGCCCTCCGGGGAGCTGGCTGTGGCGTGTTGAATTTTTCCGATCATCTTTCACCCCTCCTTTGCGACCTTCCACTGCACCGAGGCCTGATAATCCTGCCACATCCGGGCAAACAGGCCGTTCTGCGCGCACAGTTCGCCCTTTGTTCCGGATTCTGCAATTTGCCCATCCTGCACCACATAGATGCAGTCGGCGTTGGCTACGGTGGACAGGCGGTGTGCGATCATCAGCACGGTTTTGCCCTTGGCAAGCCGGGCAAAGGCTGCCTGCACCTTGGCTTCATTGTCCGGGTCGGCAAAGGCGGTGGCCTCGTCCAGAATCAGGATGGGCGCATTTTTCAGCATGGCGCGTGCAATGGCGATGCGCTGCTGCTCGCCGCCGGAAAGATACACGCCCTTGGTGCCAATGACGGTATGGATGCCCGCTGGGAACTTTTCTATAATATCCATGCACTGGGCGGCCTTGAGCGCCGCCAGCACCTCGGCTTCGGTGGCCTGCGGTTTGCCCAGACGGACGTTGTCCAGAATGCTGCCCTTGAGAAGGCGGCTGTTCTGGAACACAAAGGAAATGGTATCCATCAGCTCTTCCTTGGAAACATCCCGCACATCCGCTCCACCCACCCGGACGCTGCCGCTCTGCACATCAAAGAACCGGCAGATCAGGTTTGCCAGCGTAGATTTTCCGCCGCCGGAGGGACCTACAAAAGCCACAGTCTGTCCCGGCTGGATGTCCATGGAAACGCCCCTGATAACATCCGTCTTGCCGTCATAGCTGAAATGCACATCCCGCAGCGTCACGGAGCCGTCCTGCGGGTGCTGGGGCTTGCTGCTCACCGGCACAGGCGCTGCATCCAGCACGGAATCGATCCGCTGCAGGGCATCGGCTACCACCATCTTGTTCTCGCTCATGTACATTATGCGGGTCAAAGTCAGGGAGATCACCGGCGTGATGATGATATAGAACAGCAGGTTCAGCAGGAATTCCGGCGTCACGCCGTTTCTGGTAAAAATCAGCCCGCCTGCAATCAGAAAGGCGAACACGCCGTTGACGGCGGCGGTGTAGAACATCATGGGCAGGCGCAGGTCTTTGGTGTAGGAGATGACCCACTTTTCGTACTCATCAATGGTGGCCTTGAACTTTTTGAAGGAAAACACCGACTGCCCGAAGGTCTTGACCACCGGGATGCCCCGGACGTATTCCACTGCCTCGTTGGACATAGCCTCCAAGGCGTTGCCGTACTGCCGCATTTTTTCGACCATCCGCTTGCCGGTCATGGTCGCCATAATGAGGAAAGCCAGCACCACCGGCGCAAGGCTCAGCAGCCCCAACCTCCAGTCGAACGCCAACAGCAGCACCAGCAGCCCCACCGGGGTGGCGATGGCGTTGTACTGGTCGGGCAGCTGGTGGGCAAGATAGGTCTCGGCGGCTCCGGTGCTCTCGTGGATGATCTTGCGCAGCTTGCCGCTGCCGAAGTTCTCGGCAAAGCCCAGCGGCAGCACTGCCAGATGCTCCGACACTGCCAGCCGCAGATTCGTCGCCACCCGGAACGCCGACAGATGGGAGCACATCAGCGCCGCAACGTAAATAAGGTAAGACAGCACCGCGAATAACACTGCCATCCAGCCGTAATGGGGGATGTTCACCGCCTGCGCATAGTTTGGCGCTGCGCCCAGCACATCCCGCAGGATCTTCCAGATGTACACAAAAGGCACCAGCGCCACCAGCGCACTGGCCCCGGACAACACCCACGAAGCGTAGGTGAAATATCGGTAGTTCCCGGCGTAACCCATCAGCCGGGAAAGATCAGACTGTTTTTTCAATTAAATCACATCCTCATTTGAAAAACGGTATGCGCACCCACTTGATCCAAACGGGTGCGCAAAGAGCAATTATTCTGCATTCGACAGATTTTCTGTGGCGAACAGCTCAATGACATTTTCCATGGTCGCCTGATCATAGTTCTCCGCGATGGCCGCTGCGTTCCAGTAGGCGTAATTGCCCTCGAACCAGCTTTGCAGGTCGCTGAGATCTTCTGCATAGCGGAACTCCAGATGATAGGTGGTCTCCATGGTGTCAGGTGAAAACGCAAAATAGGTAAACTCGCCGGAATTTTCATCCTCGCTCTGATAGAAGATGAAGCCGTTTTCGTTTTTCTCATCCAGCAGCTTATAGGTGTGGGAGAAAACCTCCTGTCCCTGCGCGTCCAGGCCGGTGATCGTGTGACCGTCCATCACGAACTTGTCGATGCCGCCAAGAAAATAGCAGTTGAACGCCATGCTGTCCGGATCTGCCTCGTATTTTTCCGCAGCTTCCGGACCGTAAGGCTCCGCCATGCACATCCCCAGCAGCAGATCCGTGGTGGCCTCCGCGTTCTCCGCGCCTACCAGCGGTGCGGTGGCATCGATCCAGATATTCCGATACTCGGACTTTGACAGCTCCGGAAACAGCTCCACATAAGTGCCGCCGATGCCGGTCAGATAATCGTCGGTCGTCGTGCTCTGGTCAGCCGCCGGCGGCGTCTGTTCATCTGTTTTCGTCTGGCCGCAGCCGGCAGCCGACAGCAGGCAGATCACGCAAAGCACAAAAGCAGCAAATTTCTTTTTCATACAGTACCTCCTGAAACTTCTTAGTTAGTGTCCTCTAACCACCGCGTATTCTAACATGATTCGCGTTTTCAAACTACTCCGTTTTGGTTTCTATGCTCCGTTTTACTGCATTCGTTTTATCAGCGCGATAGCGGGACGGTGTCTTCCCGTACCGCTTTTTAAAGCTCTCCGAAAATTTGCTGGCGTTGTCATATCCTGCGTGCTGGGCGATCTCTGTAATAGGCTTCCTGCTGCGAACCAGCTCCACCGCTGCTTGCTCCAGACGGTATTCCTTGATGTAATGGTAGACAGGCATACCATAGGTCTGCTTGAACAGCTTTTGCAGGTGCGACACGGAAATCGCGTGCTCTGCCGCCAGCTGGGCAAGGGACACACATCCCTCCCGGTTCGTCAGCAGATGATCCCGGAGATGGTGTGCCAGTGCCGTCTGCTCGGCAGAGCAATACGGATCCGCAGCACGTTCCTGCGGAATGCGGCCCAGCAGCAGCATCAGCTCCAGAACCTTCAGCTGCAAAAAGCCGCGCTCTGCGTAGGAGGCGCTTTCATAAAGCTCACGGAATACATGCTCGCAGCGCGGACCGGCGGGGCCGACCATATACCACTTGCTGCCCAGAAGATTCTGCTTGAGCGCGGTAAAGTCTATGGGAAATGCCGGAGCATTCAGACGTATCCAGTGTCCTGCGGCTGCGGGGTCGATTTCGAGACAAAGGCCCTCGTAATAGCCAAGCGGAAAGTGTGACTCCGACTTTGTCCCGTGCAGCCCATCGTAGCAGCTGATCGCCATGTCTCCCGGTTTCAGCAGAACATGACTGCGCATGGAAAAGCTGGTTTCGAAGCGTCCGTTGATGCAGAAGTTGACTTCCAGCACGCCGACCTGTGTGCGGATCTCCGTATACGATCCCATTTCCAGCTGCATCAGCATCACGCTCACGCCGTCAAAGATCCGAAAACAGTGAATTTCTCCGTTTCCGTCGGCGTTTTCAAAGCCGCCTGTCTGACCGATCGGGCAGGAACCGATATTGGTTTCGTCATGGTAAGTAATGTGAACGATGGTCAACACCGCCTTTCTCCAATGGAATGCCATGCGCCTGTGCCGATGCCGGCGTTTACTCCGTGCTCGTCCATGCGTGGATGGCTGCGCTCACGCGGCGGTCAATATCCTGGCGTGTCTGTCTGCACGCTTCCGGAAACTGCTTTGCTGCCTGAAATGCCAGACGGACGAAGAGGCCTGCTCCCACAGGCAGCATGATTTTCAGCATCCCCTCCGGAAAGACAAAGTGGGTGCCGTGAGCATAAACCATTGTTTCAATCTCGCATTCATACGGCTTTTCCGCAAGGCGCTTTTCCATACGGCGGATATACTTTGCGGTATCCCACAGCGCATCGTCCTCCGCGCCGATCAGCAGCAGCTTTCCCCGGATGTTTTCAACAGGAATATATTCTTCCGGCTCGATCGGGTGCACCGCCTCGGAATCATCAAACAGCTTGCGGGAGTTGACCATATCGCCGGTGCGCTTGCTCTCGGCGGCGACGCAGTGCCAATAATCGGGATGCTGATAGCAAAACGGCATATAGGGCAGCGGCTTGCCCCGGTAGGAGAACAGCGACTCGCCCTCGACCGGCCATTCCTTGCAGCCGTCCCTTTTGCCCTGCTGAAAGCCCTGCCACACAAAGTCGCTTGGTGTCAGGGCAATGGTCAGGGTAACATCCGGGAACATGGCAGCCGCTGTCAGCGTGAGCGTTCCCGTAGTCGATGCACCGGCAATGCCAATTTTATGGTTGCCGTTGGCTTTCAGCCACGAAATGGCCGTCTCCACGCGCTCCAGCGGATAATTGTGATGGCCGTAATCCTTTTTCGCAGGCGACATGGTGAGAACGTTTACGCCCTGTCCGCAGAGCCATTTCACGGCAGAGCGCGCAAGCCGATCCTCCGGATCGTCACCAATCATCGCAATGACCGCGCA
Organism: uncultured Eubacteriales bacterium; assembly: GCA_900548615.1. Lineage (GTDB taxonomy): Bacteria > Bacillota > Clostridia > Oscillospirales > Oscillospiraceae > Vescimonas. The sequence goes on from URKW01000070.1 coordinate 5,083, forward strand.
GTCCGATCCGCCGGCACACGCCCAGTACGCGCCGTAAAAGCCGGCGGTCTCCACATCAAAGTGCAGGTGCTTCATTGTTTCCCTCTAAATTTGATTTTTACGATCTGCATTCTCATCATCCCATCGCCGACCCGGGCAAGGAAGCGGAAAAAGCCGCTGACTGACGGGCCTTTCAGATCGTTGTAGCCCAGCATATAGCCCCGGCTGGAGACCCGCAAACTGCTGTCCCACGCGCCGATCTCGCTTTTCGCGTCCGAAACGGCAAAGTATGCGCCCACATCCTTAATCTCGGCATCCTTCAGCCATGTTTTCAGCATCAGCTTGACTGCCTTCTCATTGGCGGCATCGAACACCAGCACAGCGCCCGGAAAAGCGTCTGCCATAGCACGTACCAGTGTTTTTACCTGCTCCTTTAGGAAATAGTAGAACACTCCCGCCGCAAAGAAGACCGCGCCGCCGGAGGCGTCGATTCTTTCAAACCACGATGTATCGTTGAGGTCGCAGGGGATATTTTCCTCCCGCTCCCTGGCAGGGAGCAGCTCGTTGCGCACAGCAATGACGTCCGGAAAGTCCAGATTGTAGAGCTTGCACTTACCGTTATCGCAAGCCCGACCTGTGCTGTCCAACCCGCAGCCGAGATTCACCACCGCCGCATTGGGATGACTTTTCAGATACTCCCGCACCTCGAAGGCAAGGTCGTTCTGCCGCATGGCGACCTTAAGAAAGCCGAAGCGCTGCATCGAATTGCGGGATTTTTTCTCCAAGGCGGAAAAATCATAGTCGACCGCGTTTACCAGCCGCCGCGCCGCCTCATCTCGGTACAAACTGGGGTACAGCTCGGAGCACATTTTCCGTGCGTACAGCGGAATGATCAGCGTCTCCTGCACCGTGTTCTTTTCAATTTTATAGCGCACAGTCATCCTCCTTTATCGCCCAACAGCCTGAAGATACCCGGCCCTCGCCACTTCCTCCGTATCGTCTGATTCATCGTAGGCGTCATAAGGCGCGGTGGGGTCGGGAACCCGCTTTCGGAACGGTGAGCAAAGCTTGTCCTTATGGGCAAAGGCGAACTCGAAGTTGTCCGTCCAGCCGGTGTGACCGGTGAGAAACAGCGGATGCAGGTCACGGCTTTGCAGCTTCTGCTCCAGCGCCGCCAGCGACTTTACCGCCAGTTTGTTGCTTTCTGCCAGAGAGGAAATGAAGCTGTAGCCGCCGTCCGCGCCGAACCAGAGAGTGTCGCCGGTGAAGAGATATTTGTCGTCAATGAGATAGGCCATATGTCCCCATGTATGGCCGGGGACAAGGAAGCACTCAATTTTGATGCCGTCGATATCAAGTATTTGACCATCTGTGAGCAGCACTTTTTCGTTATGGATGGTCACCTGCGGCAGCTTGTAGAGGTGATAAATGACCTTGCGGCGCACCTCACCGGTGAGATAGCGATTTTCAATCTCGCTGATATAGAGCTTTGCGCTCCGGAACAAACTGGGGCTGTCTGCTTCCACCGCACCTACATGGTCGGTGTCCTGATGAGTGATGAGGATGTGCCGGATGGACTGTGGGTCGATGCCCAGCCAGTCCATTTTTTTTGCCAGCCGGTCGTAGTTATACCCGGCATCGATCATGATGGTGGTGTCGCCCTTGCGGTAGAAGAAAATGTTCGCCACCCACTCCCGCACGCAGGCCACGCGCTCATCCACCCAGCCAGTGTTCAGCGGCTTGAATATTTCCTTGCCGCGGTACATCTTGCTCATTTCTCTTTTCTGAAATTCGGTCGCTTTCTTTGACATCGGTATTTCCTCCTTACAGCAGCAGCCCGAGTCCCGCAAGGAACAGGGAAATCGCGGCCATTCCCACGGTTCCGAACAGCCATTTCTTTTGCTTATCGGCTTTTGAGATATACGGCATCAGATCCTCTGTCCCCGGGATCACCCATGCCCCTGTGTGTCTGACCCAGTAGCCGTCAATGCCAAGCCGGTCGATGAGATTCATCACAGACAGGATTACAAAGCACTGCCAGAAGCCGCCCCAAAATGTCTGCGCACCGTTGATGGCATACACGCAAAGAAGCACATAAAAAAGGTAGATTGGAATGCAGATTGCCTTGAAGCGCAGCGCGTTCCGTTTGATCTTCTCCCTTGTGGTCAGCCCCAGTGCGATGCATCGCTCCTGCACCTTTTCGTCATACAAATGCGCCATGCCGACAGCGCCCTTGTGGATGCCGACAGCGCACACCAAGACCAGCAGCGCCCCCAGCCCCAGTCCTTCCAGAATCGTTTGCAGCAGCATTCCTTATTCCTCCCGCTTCTGTCCTGTCACGCAGAGCCAGCCCATTTTGTTTTTATGGATTTGAACATTGCAGAATCCAGCGTTTTCCAGAAACGTTTTTAGCTCATCGCCGCTGTATATGGTCATGCCGCCGATGATCTCCGTCCACTTTTCGTCCCTGTCCGAGTCGCCGTTGCTCTCGTTGCAGATGAGAAATGTCGCACCGGGCTTCAGCACTCGATAAACCTCCCGGAAGCATCGGGGCAGGTCAGGCCAAAAATAGACGGTTTCAAAGGCCGTGACCGCGTCGAACCAGTTGTCCGCAAACATCATATCCGCCACGCTGCCTTGCAGAACGGCGCAGCGACCCTCCGCGATGGCGGTCTCGTTGACCTTTTTCGACTTCTCCACGCTGACGGGCGAATAGTCGATGCCCTTCACGATACTCTGCGGGCATTTTTTCAGCAGCCTTTTCATGTTCGCACCACCACCGCAGCCGCAGTCCAGCACCTTGGCATCCGGCGCAGCATTCAGAAATTGAAGCCCCCAGCGCGCCACAGGGCTGTGACCCAAATTCATCATGGCGACCATGAGCTTCCCGCCGAGGCCCACAGGTTTGCGGGTGTTTTCAAAGAATGACATCTTCTACAACTCCTTTTCCAGAACGATGATCTTATTGGAAATATTCCGCACGGCGGGCAGCCTGTCCAGCAGCTTGTAAACTGGCGCAAATGCCGCCATGCCCTCGGTTAAGCTGTGTTCCTCCACAAACCGAAAATCCGGCAGCAGTTCGGCAAGTGCTTTCCCATTCTTGATTCCCCAGTTGAATTTTGCGTTGCTTGCGTCAATGGATTTCTCCTTGAAGTGCCGCACCATCGCAGGATTCATCGTTTCCACAAATACGGTTGCTTTGGAAAAACGGCTGGAAATCACCGTGAAAATTTGCTGCACATCTTTTGCGTTCAGGTACATGGTCAGTCCCTCGATGACGATCAGCACCGGCGCATTCTGCTCGCTGATTTCGCCGCCCCAATCATCCATGGCAGACATGGCGATCTGCGAAACCGCACCGCTCTCCGGCAGGAGCTTCTCCCGCACGGCCATCGTTTCCGGCAGGTCGAGGTTATACCAATGTGCGTACCCCGACATCCGGTAGCATCGGGTATCCAGCCCGCAGGCGATGTTGACCACCACCGCGCCGGGATGCGCCGAAAGCCACGCTTTTGTCAGCCGGTCCAGCACGATGGTGCGGGCAATGACGCCGCTGTGCATGGCTGTGTCCTTGTCGGCAAGGGAAAAATCGTAGTCCAGTTTCTCGATGATTTCTTCCGCTTTTGCATCGTGAATCGCGCCGCGCCCCCGGCTCTCCTTCGCCCTGGCATAAACGGTCTGCAGCATGGTCTCCGGCACGCCGGAGAGTTTGATCTTTTCTCTCATATCATCTTTCCTCCGCTTGCATAGTCAGAAATTTTTCCGCATACCGGCAGAATTTTTCCGGGTGTACCATCACCAGCTCCGCATGGGCCATCTTGGGGATGCCATGGATGCGCGCCTTAGGAAAATAGCGCTTGATGAATTGAATGTCGCGCCTGCGGTCCCTCTTTTCGTCATCGCCGTACCAGTAGGTGAGCTTCGTGCCGGGTTTTGCGGGGCACTTCGGAAGCGCGTAGTTGTTGGCGGACCAGAATATATTGCGGATCGTCCGATCGGAAAAGGTTTTGAGATAGGCTTCCATGGCATCGTACTCCTTTTTGGGGTCGCGCCCTGCAGGGGTAAACCGTTCCGGCGGAAAGGCCGCTTCCAGAATTTTTCGGCTGTTTGCCGCCATTTTGAAGGACAGCACATCCCGAGCCAGCAGCAGCTTTCGCACTAAGAAGGGCAGCTGATAGGGCGTGATCCCGCCGTCGATGATGGCTCGGCTGATGGGTATTTTCCCCAATGCCAGCATACGCGTCAGGCACGCGCCGCCCATGGAGCACCCATAGGCCCCGTCCAGACGGGAGACGCTGCGGGATTTCAGATAAGAAATCACCTCATCCACAGTCTGCTCAACCGAGGTGAAGTCCCCGGGGTACTCCGGCTGATGGCCGTCATACACCACCTGAAAAACATGCCATCTCTGAGAAAGCTGCGCGATTGTGTCGGCAAAGGCCCATACAGGCTCTGCCGTGCAGGGGAAAAACAGCATCGTCCGCTCATGTTCCTGCCCGTGTTCTAATATCTGCATGGTTCATCCCTCCGATTTCACACACTCTGCGTAGGTCAGTGGGAAGGACGCTTTCAGCACGGTGCTTTTCCGCGCCATCCAGCCGTTTTCCCGCAGGAACGAAAGATAATCTGCACTCGTCCATTTGCTGTGCAGCGGAAAGCCCGCCAGCTTCATGAAAAATGCTTTGACCTTCCCCAAAAAGGAGTTGTCCGCGTGGGTAAAGGTCGGCGCAACCAACACGCCGTCGTCCTTCAGCACACGCCGAATTTCAGCCAATGCCTTCTCCGGCTCCGGCACGATATGCAGCGCATTGGCCACGATGACCACGTCAAAGCTTTCGTCGGCATAAGGCAGGTGGAACATATCCTGCACGGAGAAATGCAGCTTGGCGGATCGGTTGTCCCGCTTCGCTTCTGCGATCATCTCCGGCGAAGCGTCTGTGGCCTCAATATGAGCGGCACTGTTTACAATGTTTTTGGCGATCACTCCCGTGCCTGTGGCCAGCTCCAGCACGGTTTTGTGCCGCACCACGGGGCGCAGCAGCTCGTACATCTGCTCATAAGCTGCGGCGTCCTTTCGCATGAAGCGGTCGTACCGTCCGGCGTTTTTATCCCAGAAATTTTGACTGTTTCTCATGATTTCGCCCTCACAACGAGATGTTAAGCTCCTCTAACTCACACAGATGACGCAAGCGAGTTAGAGCAAGCTAACTGTATCCCTTTTGAAAAGCCGCATCACTGCGGCCTTTCCGCTTATGCAAATAGCTCCCGGCAGGCGCCCCGCACCAGCGTTTCCAGCACCTGCGGGTAAAGCGCCCCAATCTGCTCCTGATGGGAGATGGTTAAAATCAAGCCCCGCACTGTGGCGGCAGCCAGCGCCATACCGCCCTTGGGCTGCAAGCCGCCCAATTCCAGCAGGGTACGGATGTGTGTCTCGTCATCGTGGTAGTGGGCGGTTTTCACTTCCTCCGGCAGCCGGTGCAGCAGAAAATCTGCGTCATTTTCGATGAACACAAAAGCTTTTGTCTTGGAGAGCCAACGGCAGGCAGCCAGGATCGCCGCTGCCGCGCGGTCGGCAGGAAGCAGGGTTGCGTTCTCCTGCAAGGACTTCTGCGCTGCCGCGAAGCACTCGGTATGGATGTCCTCCA
>URKW01000071.1 GCA_900548615.1 uncultured Eubacteriales bacterium
TCCTCCGTCTACCACGCTTTGGCCGCTGACGGCCCGCACCGCCGGAGGACGGCTGGTGCATCTGGTGGGCGACGCGTCCGCCATCGGCAATTATCATGATGTAAAAATCACCGACAGCAACACCTGGGCGCTGTTCGGCGAGATGGTATAAAGTTTTCTCTGTCATTCCGAGACCAGTCCTCAGACTGGCCGTGGGAATCCGTTCTCTTAACAATGCGGTGGAAATTCAGATGGATGCTACGGCGGCATAGCCGCCGAGATCGGAGGCTAAAAACATGCCACCGGCATGTTTTCTTAACGCCCCGACGGATTGCCGCGTCGGCCTTGCGGCCTCCTCACAATGACAGGAGTGCGATACGCAATTTTGAAAGGAGTCCCCTATGGCAGAACTGACCCCCATGATGCAGCAATATCTGCAAATAAAGGAACAGAATCAGGACGCCATCCTGTTCTTCCGGCTGGGCGACTTCTATGAGATGTTCGGGGCCGACGCCAGAACGGCGTCCCGTGAGCTTGACCTGACCCTGACCACCCGCGACAAGAGCAAGGACAAGCCTGCCGAGGAGCGGATGCCCATGTGCGGCGTGCCCTACCACTCCGCGGACTCCTACATTGCCCGGCTGATCGCCAAGGGCTACAAAGTGGCCATCTGCGAGCAGACGGAGGATCCCGCACAGGCCAAGGGGCTGGTGAAGCGGGACATCATCCGGGTGGTCACCCCCGGTACGGTGATCGACAGCGCCTGTCTGGAGGAGGGGCGCTCCAACTTCTGCGCCGGTATCTATCTGGACGAGGACTACGCCGCTCTGTGCGCCTGCGACATCACCACCGGTAAGGCTCACGCCACCGCCTTTTCCGGCCCGGAACCGGTGAAGCAGCTTATCAACGAGTTGGCCCGCTTTTCCCCTGCCGAGGCGGTGGTGAACGAAGCCGCCTTCTTTGACGAGACACTTCATACCTTTTTGCAGGATAAGCTGAACTGCCATCTGGAAAAGCTGCCGGCGGGCCGCTTCCAGATGGAAGCGGCGGAAAAGCTGATCCGCCGCCAGTTTGGCGACGACGCGCTGCACCGCCTGCCCCGGGACAACCCGGCGGTATTTCTGGCGCTGGGCGCGCTGCTGAGCTACCTGCACGAGACGCAGAAAACCGACCTGTCCCACGTGGACGATCTGGAATACTACCGCCGGGGCCAGTTCATGGAGCTGGACCTGACCGCCCGCCGCAATCTGGAGCTGACGGAGACGCTGCGCAGCAAGGAGAAGAAGGGCAGTCTCCTGTGGGTGCTGGACAAGACGAAAACCGCCATGGGCGGGCGCTTGATGCGCTCGTGGCTGGAGCGTCCGCTGCTGTCCGTCACGGAGATCGACCGCCGCAGCGCCGCCGTGGCGGCGCTGGTGGAGCACACCGTGGCCCGCGAGGAGCTGATTCTGGCCTTGCAGGGCATCTCCGACATGGAGCGCTTGGTGGGCCGCATCGTATACGGCACGGCAGGCGGCCGTGATCTGGCGTCCCTGCGCGCCGCCATGGAGAAGCTGCCGCTGGTAAAGGCCCAGCTGTCCTGCTTTGAAAAGGGCCGCCTGCATCAGCTGGACGAGGCGCTGGACGACCTCAACGACCTTGCCGCCCTCATTGGGCAGACGCTGGTGGATGAGCCGCCTTTCTCCGTTCGGGAGGGCGAGCTGATCCGGGACGGCTTCGACAGCGAGGTGGATCGCCTGCGCACCATCCTCCACGGCGGCAAGGGTATCGTCGTCAGCATGGAGGCCGCCGAAAAGGAAAAGACCGGCATCCGCACCCTGAAGATCGGCTATAACAAGGTGTTCGGGTACTATATCGAGGTGTCCAACTCCTTCAAGGATCAGGTGCCGGACACCTACATCCGCAAGCAGACGCTGGTGAACGGCGAACGCTATATCACGCAGGAGCTGAAGGATCTGGAGCATGACATTCTCTCCGCCGAGGATCGGGTAAAGGCGCTGGAATATCAGCTGTTTACCGACCTGCGGCTCCACGTGGCGGAGCAGGCCGCGCGGGTGCAGCGTGCCGCCGCCATCGTGGCGGAGCTGGACGCCCTGTGCTCACTGGCCGCTGTGGCGGTGAAGAACAATTACTGCTGCCCTGTGGTGGACGAGTCCGGCGTCATCGAAATTCACGATGGCCGCCACCCCGTGGTGGAGCAGATGCGGCGGGACAGCATGTTCGTCCCCAACGATACGTACATGGGTGAAAAGGATGACCGGGTGGCCATCATCACCGGCCCCAACATGGCCGGTAAATCCACCTACATGCGTCAGGTGGCGCTGATCGTGCTGATGGCGCAGATCGGCTCCTTTGTTCCCGCTCGGGCCGCCCGCATCGGCGTGGTGGATCGCATTTTCACCCGCATCGGCGCCAGCGACGACCTGTCCGCCGGACAGTCCACCTTCATGGTGGAAATGACGGAGGTCAGCGATATTCTGAAGGCCGCCACCGCGGACAGTCTGCTGATTCTGGACGAGATCGGCCGGGGCACCTCTACCTTTGACGGCATGTCCATTGCCCGGGCGGTGCTGGAGTACTGCGCCGACCCGAAAAAGCTGGGGGCCAAGACCCTGTTCGCCACCCACTATCACGAGCTGACGGCGCTGGAGGGTGAGCTGCCCGGCGTCCGCAACTATAACATCGCCGTCCGCACACGGGGCGAGGATATCATCTTCCTGCGGAAGATCATCTCCGGCGGCGCCGACCGCAGCTACGGTATCGAGGTCGCCAAGCTGGCGGGCCTGCCCAAGCAGGTGCTGACCCGTGCCCGGCATATTTTGCAGGAGCTGGAGGACGAGGCGGGCAAGCCCCACGCCGCCCCTGTGGAGACGGATCAGGTGTCATTGGAGGCTCTCAGCGAGAGCGCGGTCATCGAAGCGCTCCGCCGTGCGCAGGTGGACACCCTCAGCCCGCTGGAAGCGCTGAATCTGCTGTACGAGCTGAAGAATAAATTGCAATGATTAAAGCCTGTCATTCCGAGCCAGTGCGCACACTGGCGTGGGAATCCGTACTCCTATTTCCGGATAAGGAGAAACGGATTGCCGCGTCGCTTCGCTCCTCGCAATGACACAATAACACCCAACAAGGAGGAACCATGCCGCAGATCCAATGCCTGCCGCCCCATGTGGCGGATCTTATCGCCGCCGGCGAGGTGGTGGAGCGTCCCGCCAGCGTCATCAAAGAGCTGCTGGAGAACGCCATCGACGCGGGAGCCTCCGCCATCGTGGCGGAGATCGAGCACGGCGGCCTGACCTACATCCGCATCACCGACAACGGCTGCGGCATTCCGGCGGAGCAGCTGCCCACCGCCTTTCTGCGCCATGCCACCAGCAAGCTCCGTGCCGCCGCCGATCTGACAGCCATCGGCACGCTGGGCTTCCGGGGCGAGGCTCTGGCTGCCATCGCCGCCGTCAGCCGTGTGGATATCTTTTCCCGCGCCGCCGGTACGGAGATGGGCGCGGCGCTCCATCTGGAGGGCGGCAAGCCCGGCCGGACGGAGCCTACCGGCTGCCCGGAGGGCACCACCATCTGCGTCCGGGATCTCTTCTACAACACCCCCGCCCGGATGAAGTTCATGAAGAAGGACAGCGCCGAGGGTGCGGCGGTGTCCGGCGTGGTGCAGCATCTGGCCCTGAGCCATCCCGACGTGTCCTTCAAGCTGCTGCGGGATGGGCAGGAGGTGCTGCACACTCCCGGCGACGGCCAGCTGCTGTCTGCCATCTACGCCGCCATGGGGCGGGATTTCGCCCTTGGCCTGCTGCCGATCTCCGGCAGCGGCGGCGATGTGAAAGTGGAGGGCTTTGTCACCAAGCCCCTCAACGGCCACGGCAGCCGTGGCAAGCAGGGGTTTTTCGTCAACGGCCGGTTCGTCAAGTCCCAGCTGCTGACGGCGGCGCTGGAGGAAGCCTATAAGAACCAGCTCCTCAAGGGGCGGTTCCCCGGCTGCGTCCTGCACGTGACGCTGCCTGCGGATCGGGTGGACGTGAACGTCCACCCCGCCAAGACGGTGGTGAAGTTCGTGTCGGATAAAGCTGTGTTTGACGCGGTATATTACACCATTCTGGACGCATTAAACGCAGAAAAGACCCCCAAAAAGCCCGATAATGTACCGAAATTTTTCCAGAAAATGACAGCGCGGGAGTTCAAGGAGAAGGCTGCCGCCCCGGCGGAGGAGAAAAAGCCGCTGGGCAGCTTCCTGCCCAAAAGCGCCGCCCCGGCCACGAAAAACGTCATCCGGGACAGCGTGTCCGCCATGGCCCAGCGGCCCCACAGCGCCGAGACGGTCTACGTCCGGGATGTGGCGGAGCCGGAGAAGCCCATCGTAACATCCTCGCCCCTGACGGGCCGCACCTATGAGATCACGCCACCTGTAAAGGCAGAGGCGTTGACAGAAAAACCCGCCGAACCGGAGACAGTCGCAGTACCGGAAGCACCGGCGCAGGAGACCATCACCATGCCGCAGGAGCCGGAGCAGCAGACCATGGAGCCGGTGAAGGAAGCGCCGTGGCGCATGGTGGGCGAGGTGCTGAAAACCTACATCATCTGCGAGGACGAGCACGAAACCGTGTGGCTCATCGACAAGCACGCCGCCCACGAGCGGCTGCGGTTCGACGTGCTGAAGGCCAACCGCCAGCCACTGATGGCTCAGCCGCTGCTGACGCCGGAAACGGTGGAGTTGGAGCCGGAGAGCTATGCCGCCGTGCTGGACAACCTGCCGCTGCTGCAGGAGTTCGGCTTCGTCTGCGAGGATTTCGGCGGCGGCACGGTGCTGATCCGGGAGGTTCCGGCGGATATTCTGGCGGCGGACGCCGCCGTCACGCTGGAGGAGCTGGCCCAGAAGCTGGCCCTGGGCCGCGCCGATCCCAACGGCGCACGGGACGAGCTGCTGCACACCATGGCCTGTAAGAGCGCCATCAAGGCCGGTATGACCACCGACGCCACGGAGTTGGCGGCGCTGGTGGAAAAGGTGCAGTCGGGGGAGATCCTGTACTGTCCCCACGGCAGACCGGTGAAGTATCAATTGAGCAAATACGACATCGAGAAGATGTTCAAACGAGCGTAATTGGGGAGTGACGCCAATGGCCACAGTGCTGTGCGTGGTGGGCCCTACCGCCACGGGAAAAACGAAAATGGGCGTGGCGCTGGCCAAACGCTTTAACGGCGAGGTGGTCAGCGTGGACTCCATGCAGATCTACCGGGGCATGGCGGTGGGGACCGCCGCACCGACGGCCGAGGAAATGGAGGGCATCCCCCACCACATGGTAGCCGTGGCCGACCCGGCGGAGAGTTGGTCGGCGGCACGGTATGTGCAGGCGGCGGATCTGTGCGTGCAGGATATCTTGCGGCGGGGCAAGCTGCCGGTGCTGGTGGGCGGCACGGGGCTGTATCTGGACGCTTTGATCCGGGGCACGGACTTTGCCGCCGGGTCGCAGGGCACGGAGATACGGCAGGAATTGCAGCGCCGCGCCCGAACCGAGGGCGTTGAAACGCTGCTGGAGGAGCTGCGCCGTATTGACCCCATTGCGGCGGAAAAGCTCCACCTGCGTGATGAAAAGCGCATCATCCGTGCGCTGGAGGTGTGGCAGGAGACCGGCCGGACCATCACCGAGCATGACGCTCTGGAGCGGCAGCAGCCGCCCAAATACGACGCCCTGTATATCGGGCTGGATTTCGTCGACCGGCAGGATCTCCGCGACCGCATTGACCGCCGGGTGGATATCATGGTGGAGCAGGGGCTGCTGGCGGAGGTGAAGGCTCTGCTGGACAGCGGCCTGCCCCGTGACGCCACGGCCTTGCAGGCCATCGGCTACAAGCAGTTTCTGGCGGTAGCCGAGGGTACGGCCACCACGGAGGAAGCCATCGCCGAGGTGAAGCTTCGCTCCCGGCAGTACGCCAAGCGGCAGCTGACATGGCTGCGGCGGAATCCGGATATTTTCTGGGTGCGCTGGCAGCGGCAACCAAATTTCCCGGAGGGATTGCAAAAAGCGACAGAATATCTCCATAGCCGTGGTTTATGCTGAATCACGGCGGAGGTTGTCCTATAGAGATAGCGTCCGTACAAAAAAGATACATAGGAGGACGCTATGCAAAAGACAAATAATCTTCAGGAAGTATTTTTGGCCCAGGCCCGGAAGCAGAAGATCCCCGTCACCATGTTTCTGGTGAACGGCTTTCAGCTGCGGGGAACCATCACCGGGTTTGACTGCTTTGTGGTCATTCTGGACAGCGAGGGCCGCCAGCAGGTGATCTATAAGCACGCCATCTCCACCATCGCCCCGGCGCGAGCGGTGAGCTTTCAGGAGACGGAGGAGATGTAAAACAGCCAGCCGGATCCGTAGGGCCGGACGACTCTGTCCGCCCTGACGATAAACATCCGAGCCACCGATAGGGCCGACAGAGTCGTCGGCCCCTACAAGCGACAGCAAGAACCCATTACACCAACGGCGGGCGGATGTGGGCATCCGCCCCTACGGGATATTTGCAAACACACAGCACAAGAGATATACACAAGGAGCGGGATATGAAATCATCATCCACACCGATTTTCAAAATATTATCCGTGGTGGTGCTGGCGGCTGCGGTGGTCTATTTCGCCGTGCAGGCCTACCGGTATTTCTCCGATCCCATCAATACCACGCTGGTCTACGCCTCTGTCGAGGAACAGACTATCGAGATCAGCGGCTATCTGGTGCGGGAGGAGGAGACGTTCCACTCCGACGCCGCCACGCTGGGCCACAGCCTGTCAGAAGGCGAGCGGGTAGGCAAGAACCAGACCATGGCCACCGCCTATCCCGACAGCGGCGCGCTGACCCGTGTGGAACAGCTGGAGGCGCTGCAGCTGCGGCTGGAGCAGCTGTCCTTTTCCCTGATCTCCTATCTGGACCCGGACGCGGCGCTGAAGCTGGATTCCACCATCAACAGCGGCATCCTGACCCTGCGGCAGTCCATCGCCGGCGGGGAGTACAGCGGCGCGGACGAGGAGGTCTCCGCCCTGAAAAGCGCTGTGCTGAAGCGGGACTTTACCTCATCCTCTCAGGAGGAGATCGAGGCGGAGATCAAGGCCACGGAGCAGTCCATCAGCGACTTGGAGAGCTCTCTGAACGGCACGGCTATCACCGCGCCGGAGGCGGGTATCTACTCCGCCGCCTGCGACGGCTATGAGTCGGTGCTGACGCTGGACTTCCTGAAGGACGACCTGACATACAGCAAGCTGAACAGCGTCAAGCCCGTCAGCAGCGACAGCGCCAACGTGGGCAAGCTGATCTACGGCGACACCTGGTACTACGCCGCCAGCATTACCGACGCCCAGGCGGAGCAGCTGGAGGGCCGCTCCACCGTGACGGTGCGGTTTGCCAAGGGACTGAATATCGACCTGCGAATGACCATCGACAGCATCTCCCGCAGCGAGAACGGGCACCGTGTCCTGCTGCTGCACAGCGAGAAATACATTGCCCAGACCACGCTGATGCGCCATCAGTCGGCCACGCTGGTGCTGCGCACCTACGAGGGGCTGCGCCTGCCGTCCAACGCCTTGCGGGTCAACGAGGAGGGCGTGACCGGTGTGTACTGCCGCCTGGGTGTGCGGGCCAAATTCAAGCCCGTCAAGGTGGTCTATCAGGGCGACGGCTACGTGCTGACCGAGGCGGTGTCCGCCGAGGATGACTCCAGCATGCTGCGGCAGGGCGACGAGGTGATCGTCACCTCGGCAGACCTGAGCGACGGCAAGGTGATCGGATAAACAACGCGGCGCTTCGCCGCAGCTTAAATATATAGAAAGGGGAAACTTCCATGTCTGCTATTGGAGAAAATATTGCCCGCATTCGCGCCGAGATCGACGCGGCCGCCCGTGAAACGGGCCGCACCGGCAAGGATATCACGCTGGTGGGCGCCAGCAAAATGAACGACGCTGCCGCCTGTCAGGAGGCCATCGCCGCCGGCATCGACGCGCTGGGCGAGAACCGGGTGCAGGAGATGACGGAAAAGCTGAAGGAGAACGCTTACGACGGTGCGCCGCTGCACTTTATCGGCCACCTGCAACGCAACAAGGTGAAGCAGGTGGTGGGCAAGGCGGCGCTGATTCAGTCGGTGGGCTCTAAAGAGCTGCTGGACGAGATCGAAAAGGTGGCCGCCAGAATGGAGCTGGTGCAGGATGTGCTGCTGGAGGTCAACATCGGCGGCGAGGAGGCAAAGTCCGGCTTCGCGCCGGAGGAGCTGCCACAGGCGGCGGCCTACGCCAAGGGTCTGGCCCACATTCGGGTGCGGGGCCTGATGACGATACCACCTGTTGCGGTGGAAAAAGGCGGAAATATACCATATTTTGAGAAAGTTCATCGTCTTTTTGTTGACATAAGCCGAGAAATGTACGATAATAAATGGGAATATATCTCTATGGGCATGAGCGGCGACTATGCCGACGCCGTTCGCTGCGGCGCCAATATGGTGCGGGTCGGCTCCGCCATCTTCGGCGCACGCAACTATCAGAAATAAACAACCACTGAAAATACACAACAGGGAGGCTTTCAAATGGGTTTCATGGACGAGATCAAGAAGATCATTCATCCGTATGACGACGAGGATTACGATTACGAGGATGAGGAGCTGGAACAGCCTGAAAAGAACGACAGCAGAAGCATCTTTGACGACCGCCGCGAGGAGCGCCGCCAGCCGGAGGAGCGCCACAACAAGGTAGTGAATATCCACGCTACCGCCGCGCTGAAGGTGGTGCTGGTGAAGCCGGAGCGCTTTGAGAACGCCAGCGAGATCGCCGACCACCTGCGGGAAAAGCGCACGGTGGTGATGAATCTGGAGTCCACCAATAAGGACGTGGCCCGCCGCCTGATCGACTTCCTGTCCGGCGTAGCCTATGCCGGCGACGGCAAGATCAAGAAGGTGGCCGCCAATACCTATATCATCACGCCCTACAGCGTGGATATCATGGGCGACCTGATCGACGAACTGGAAAACAACGGCCTGTATCTGTAAGCGGGCGCAGAAATAGATGGAGGGATATACCATGTTGACACCGCAGGAAGTTTCCGAAAAAGTATTTCCCAAGTCCTCCGGCTTCGGCAACGGCTATGCCATGGCGCAGGTGGATGAGTTCCTTGACACGCTGACCGAGGATTACACGGCGCTGTATAAGGAGAACGTGACGCTGAAGGCCAAGCTGAAGATCTTGGCGGAAAAGGTGGAGGAATACCGCGCCACCGAGGACGCCATGCGCTCCACGCTGCTGACGGCTCAGAAGATGGCCGCCAAGCTGGTGCAGGAGGCTCAGACCGAAAAGGAGAACCTGCTGAAAGAGGCGAAGGAGCAGCACGCCGCCCAGCTGGCGCAGCTGGAGCAGGACAAGCAGGACGCCGAGGAGAAGCTGGCCATGGCCAAGCAGAGTCTGGCGGAGTTTGTCCGCCACGGCAGCGAGCTGTGCGCCCAGCAGCAGGAGTTCCTGAATTCCCTGCCGGAGATGGAGCTGCCCCATCAGGAGACCGCGCCTGCCGGCGAGGTGAAGGAGATCCAGCAGGATATCATGCAGCATCTGGACGACGTTCTGCATACGGAGCCGGAGACTGCCTCGGAGCAGCCCACTCCGCAGGAGACGCCCATTTCCGACGACTTCAAGCTGAGTCTGGACGAGCTGAAGTTTGGCCGCAATTACACCGGCGAATAAGACAGAAAAAGCGGCCTACGGCCGCTTTTTTACCCAAAAGGAGAAAAATCCATGAACCAGAAACCCATCATCGCCTTGCTGTACGACTTTGACAAGACCCTGTGCACCACCGACATGGAGGATTATTCCTTTATCCCCAGTCTGGGCTATACACCGGCGCAATTCTGGCAGAAGGCCAACAATTTCGGCTGGGAGAACCAGATGGACGGCCTGCTGGCCTATATGTACACCATGATCGAGGAGTGCCGGGCCCAGGGCAAAACCCTGAACCGGGACTATCTGGTGCAGTGCGGCAAGGCCATCGAGCTGTTTCCCGGCGTGCGGGAGTGGTTCGACCGGATCGATGCCTTTGGCGACAGTCTGGGCGTGACGGTGGAGCACTACGTGCTGTCCTCCGGATTGAAGGAGATCATCGAGGGCAGCGGCATTGCCCATCACTTCAAGAAAATTTACGCCTGCGAGTTTTACTATCGGGACGGCGCGGCCTGCTGGCCCAAGCTGGACGTCAACTTCACCAACAAGACCCAGTTTGTGTACCGCATCAACAAGGGCGTGCTGGAGGTCAGCGAGGATAAGAAGCTGAACGACTCCATGCCCGACGACAGCAAGCGGATCCCCTTTACCAACATGATCTACGTGGGCGACGGCCTTTCTGACGTGCCTTGCATGAAGATGATGCGCTCCTACGGCGGCCAGGCTATCGCCGTGTATCAGGAATCCAACCGTACCGGCGTGGAGGAGCTGCTGGCAAGGGGGCGGGTGGATTTTATCTTCCCCGCCGACTACCGGGCGGGAACGGCGCTGGATATCACGGTGCAGAACATCATCCGGAAGATGGCCATCTGCGACGCGCTGACGGCGGAGAACGCCGCCCAGATGCGCTCCATCGGGCAGGTGGAGCTGGCGTATCAGGAGACGCTCTTCTAAAAAGCGAGGCGGCAAATGC
>URKW01000072.1 GCA_900548615.1 uncultured Eubacteriales bacterium
CTTTTGCCTACTTTTGCCGCTATTGGCAAAAGTAGGTCGCCCCGGAGGGCGAAACACTCCCAACAAGGAGGAAATCTCATTATGTCCCATTCCACTTACCACTCCCCTTTGGCGTCGCGGTACGCCTCGGACTATATGCTGCGGCTGTTCTCTGACGACAGCCGCTATCAGACCTGGCGGCGGCTGTGGACGGCGCTGGCCCGCGCTCAGCACCAGCTGGGTCTGCCCATTACGGCGGAGCAGGTGGCGGAGCTGGAGGCTCACATCACCGACATTGACTACGACGTAGCGGCGGCCCGTGAGCGGGAGGTCCGCCACGACGTGATGGCCCACGTGTACGCCTACGGCAAGGTCGCCTCGTCAGCGGCGGGTATCCTCCATCTGGGCGCTACCAGCTGCTACGTCACCGACAACGCCGACCTGATTTTGTACCGGGACGGCCTGAAATACCTGCGTGGTCAGCTGCTGGCGGTGCTGGCCAATCTGGCGGCCTTTGCTGAGAAGTATGCCGCCATCCCCACGCTGGGCTACACCCACTATCAGCCCGCCCAGCCCGTCACGGTGGGCAAGCGGGCCACGCTGTGGATGCAGGACTTCCTGTCCGATCTGGAGGAGCTGGATCACCTGCTGTCTACTATGAAATTCCTGGGCTGCCGGGGCACCACCGGCACCGAGGCCAGCTTTATGGAGCTGTTTGACGGCGACGAGGAGCAGATCGACGAGATGAACCGCCGCATTGCCGGAGAATTCGGCTTTGCGGAGTGCTTCTCCGTCTGCGGCCAGACCTATCCCCGGAAGGTGGACAGCCGGGTGCTGAACTGTCTCAGCTCCATGGCTCAGAGCGCCTACCGCATGGCCAACGATATCCGGCTTTTGCAGCACGACCGGCAGGTGGAGGAGCCCTTCGGCGAGAGCCAGATCGGCTCGTCCGCCATGGCCTACAAGCGTAACCCCATGCGGTGCGAGCGCATCTGCTCTCTCAGCCGCTATCTGATGGCCGACGCCGCCAACGCGCCCATGACCGCCGCCGTTCAGTGGATGGAGCGGACGCTGGACGACTCCGCCAACCGCCGCATCTCTCTGCCGGAGGGTTTTCTGTGCGCCGACGCGGTGCTGCGGCTGTGCCAGAACGTGACCAACGGCCTGCACGTCAACGAGGCCATCGTCGACCGCACCTTGTGGGAGTATCTGCCGTTCCTCGCCACGGAGGACTTGATGATGGAGGCGGTGAAGCGGGGCGGCGACCGGCAGCAGCTTCACGAGATCATCCGCCGCCACTCCATGGCCGCCACCGCCCGGATGAAGGAGGGCCTGCCCTGTGACCTGCTGGATCGGCTGGCGGCTGACCCGGCCTTCGGCCTGACGCGGCAGGAGCTGGACGCACTGATGGAGCCGAAGCGGTACATTGGCCGCTGTCCCCAGCAGGTGGCGCGGTTTCTGGCTCAGTGTGCGCCGCTGCTGCGGCAGGCCCACGCCGCCGACGGCGATATTACGGTGTAAGGGTGTATGTGAGATAACAAATGACCTGTCATTGCGAGCCAGTCCGCAGACTGGCGTGGCAATCCGTGACCAAAGCCTCCCCTGTGTAAGGGGAGGTGGCAAAAATCTTTGATTTTTGACGGAGGGGTTGTCCGTTAACGCTGACAATCCCCCAGTCTCGCTTGCGCTCGACAGCCCCCTTTACACAAGGGGGCCGAATTACGGATTCCCACGTCGTTTCGCTCTGCTCTGTTGCGGTTCCCAAAATTTCGCAGCGGCATTAAAGCCGCCGAAATTTTGACCGCTGCCACTCGCAAGCCGTGCTTCATCTGCCACCGGCAGCGCACGGCTTTGCTCCCTCGGAATGACAGAGATGGGTTCCTCGATAAGTCCAAACCCCGTCTCTGGCATAGCCAGAGACGGGGTTTTACGCCTTATTCGCTGCTTCCCTTTTAGTTGCCGTTGTATCGGTCGATAGCCTGCTCCACCGCCGCCAGCACCGGGTCGTCCTGCGCCAGCCACTGCCGGATATCCTGCTGGAAGGCGTCCAAATCTCCGTAGGACTTGCCGTAGACCAGCAGCCACGCCAGAGTCTCCACATCCTCCGCCGGGCATTCCGCCATGGCGGACAGCAGCCCCGCCGCGTCGCTGTCATAGGCCTTTACCAGCTGGATGGCCACGTCCTCCGACGCCGCGCCGTCGCTGATCCTTGCCCGCTCAAACAGGGCGGGATAGTCCACAGGAGCGCTGTCCGCCGGGACATTGTCCTGACTGTCAGTCACCGCGTCGTTGTTCGGCGTGTCATTCCCGTTATCCGCCGCCTGACTGCCGCAGCCCGCCAGCAGCGCCAGCACCAGCAGCAGGCTCCACAGCACCAAAGCTTTTTTCATGAAAAAACCTCCTTTTATTCTCCGCTGTTGTTTTCTTCCGACAGGTCATACACATAGAACCACGAGCCGGTCATGCCGTACTGCCCGTCGTCATTGGAGCAGGAGATGATGAACCGGTCGTCGTCCAGCCACGTGATATAGCGCTCCTTCACGCCGTCGGCGCTGCGGCGCTCCAGCGACACGCCGCCCTCCAGCCCCAGCACGGCGATGTGGGTATAGTTATAGCTCTGCTCCGGATCACGCGCCGCCGCCAGCAGCCACGTCCCGGCGGGATTGTCGTAAAACCAGATATCCCCCAGCAGCATATCCGGCAGCGTATACCCCTCCACAGGGATGCTGCGGGAGGTCTGGGTGTCGATCAGAGTGACCGTCCTGTCCTCCGCCATTTTCAGTGCCAGACGGCCCGAGCCGCCGGAAACCAGTCCCGGCGTCAGCGGATAGACGTCGACCCGCTGGGGATCCACCGGCAGAATGTTCGCGGCCTCCAGCGCGTCCTCGTCGGCAAACATGGCGGGGGCGGGGATATCCGTAAACACCGGCAGCCGCTCCATGGTGTCCAGATCGATCCGCCACGCGGAGAGTGCACCCGGAGGCGGCGCGTCGTCCTCCCACTGCCAGTACACCAGCATATTGCCGGTGAGATAGGCGTGACTGGGCTCGCCGCCGCACAGCTGGGCAAGGGGCGTCACGTCGGTTCCGTCGAAGTAGTAACGGGTAAGGCGGTAGGGGCTAGTGCTCACCAGCTGGGCCAGCAGGCAGCGGCCCTGTTCGTCCGGCCATGTTTCCACGAAGGCGTCCTTCGGGAATTGACTGGTATCATAGCCCGCCAGCGGGTCTGTCAGCGCTCCGGTGCGCAGGTCGATGGTGACGGGCCAGTTGCCCAGCTTCACCCGGTATTGGGTGGTAAGGCCGCCCTCCAGCCGCCAGTTCTCTTCGCCGCCCATGCGCCGCTGCTCATCTGCTGTGAGCGCCCACGTGATGGCCGCCCGCCCGTCATGCTCCGCCCAGTCAAACATCAAGCGGCAGGTCTTGCCCTGAACGGTGTAGGTCTGGTCAAAGCGGTGGTTCTCCTGAAGCACCAGCTGGCCGTTTTCATAGGCGTAGGCGGCGTAGTGGCTGCCCTGCTTCATCTCCACCTCGTCGGTGCAGACGATGGACATGCCGCCCTCGGTGCGGGCGTAGGCGGGCACGAACACGTAATCCGCCTGTAAGCCGTCGGCCAGCGTAACAGCCTGACTGGTCTGCGTGGGCACGACCTCCGTCACCTGGAACAGCGACAGCACCCGCTGGCGGAAATCCGCGTCCAGCGCCACCGCCGAGGAAAAGCACAGCAGCACGATCAGCACGGCGGCCAGCAGATACATTCCCACGCGCCGCCGCTTCTTGCCGTGCAGCCGCCGCTCCGTCTCCTCCAGAAAGCCGTCCCGCACGTCGGTCAGGGCGTCGAACAGTGCGTAAGCATCCATCAATACCCCTCCTTTTCCAGCGTCAGCCGCAGCTTTTCCCGCGTCCGGTACAGCATGGACTTTACCTTACTCTCGGAATAGCCGAACTGGCGGGCGATGTCCTTCACCGCCGCGCCGTACCAGTACCGGGCCAGAAACACCTGCCGCTGGGCGGCAGGCAGGCCGGACAGAAAGCGGTTCAAAAGTCGCGTCAGCTCCCGGCCCTCCAGCGCCTGCTGGGCGTCGCCGCCCAGCGGAACGCAGTCGCCCAGCTCCTCCAGCGCCAGCGCCGCCTCGCCGCCACCCCGCTTCAGCCGTCCCTGACGGCGCAGCCGCTGCAAGGATAGCCGCCGGGTCAACTTGCCCAGAAACAGCCGCAGCACCGCGGGACGGTGGGGCGGCATGGCGTTCCACGCCGCCAGCCATGTGTCCGACACGCACTCCTGGGTATCCTCGCTGTTTTGCAGCAGGCCGTAGGCGATATGCCCGCAGTAGGGGCCGTATTTCGTGTCGCTCTCGGCGATGGCCTGCTCCGACCGCTGCCAGTACAATGTCACGATGGCGCTGTCCTCCATAGTCTCACCTCCCGCTGTTTACGTCTGTAATCACAATGTAGCACATCAGTCTACATTTGTCAACAGCATCGCAGAAATTTTCTATCGCGCATACAGGCGGTACAGGGATCGTTCGCAGAGGCCGCCGAATGACCCGCGAACCATCGAGCCGCCGCACCTCCTGAAGTCGCTCTTGTCTGTCTACTTGCCGTTTTTTGCCGCCGGTTGCGATCCCGTTGAAAAAAGCGCTATTGGAAAGCATCCGTAGGGCGCTATCGGTAATCGTTTCGTAGGGGCCGACGACGAGCGCAGTGGAGCGAAGCGGAACAAGTGCCCTTGGGGTATCGGCCCTGTCGGAAATGCTACGGTTATCGTTAGGGCGGACAGGGTCATCCGCCCCTACAGCCGTTTAACGTACCCGATGCGTACATCGCGCCCCACAAAAGCACCCCCGCTTGAAATCAAGCGGGGGTGCTCATATTTTTCACGTTTTCTGTCTATAGTATAGTTTATGGCCTACCAATCAGCCCGCCATGATCTCGAACCGCAGCACGCCCTCGGCCGCCGCCAGATGGGAGATCATCTCGTCCATGGGCTCGGTCATGTCGCTGGTCTCGGCACTGACGGTAACACCGGCGCAGCCGTTGGTGGGGATGGTCTGGTTAATGGTCAGGATATTGGCGCCGGAGTCGGCAAAAATAGTCAGATAGTTGGACAGCACGCCGGGGTTGTCCCGCAGCAGTGCGTACAGCGTGATGATGTGGCCCGCCTTCATGTTCTGGAAGGGCTGCACCGCGTCCTTGTACTTATAGAAGGCGCTGCGGCTGATGCCCGCCATGGCCGCCGCCTGTCCCACCGTGGACGCCTCGCCCACCTGCAACATGCGTTTTGCCTCGGCCACCTTCACAAACACCTCGGGCAACGCGTCAGCCGATACGATAAAGTATTTTTTCTTCTCCATAGTTTGTTCCTCCCATGGTGATATCCCCCTGGGGACACAACAGTTCCTGTATTCCCCATGGTAGCATATCCCAGCCGTTTTTACAAGAAAAAGTTGAGAGACAGGTGATGATTTGTACCAGCGTGAAAAAGCATTTCTCATCAAGACAGCCTATCTGGCGGCGGTATTGGCCGTGGGGTGGCTGATCCTACGCTACGCGCTGGTGTGGCTGCTGCCGTTTTTGCTGGCGCTGGGCTTTGCGGCGCTGATGGAGCCGGTCATCACGCTGGCGCGGCGGAAGCTGCGGCTGAAGCGGGGCTTTCTGGCGGCGGTACTGACGCTGGCGCTGCTGGCGCTGGTGATCGCGCTGGGCGCGGTGCTGGTGGGACAGGTGATCCGACAAGCCACCGACCTGATGGAGCGCCTGCCGGAGCTGCTGTCGGCATTGCCGGTGCTGGCCGACCGCATCACCGCCCGCCTGCGCAGCTTCTGCGCCGGGTGTCCGGAGGGCTTGCAGCAGTGGGTGACGCAGCTGCTGGAGCGGCTGGAGCAAACGGCCTCCGAGGCGCTGGGCAGCCTGTCCTCCGCTCTGCTGCGGATGCTGACGGGTCTGGTGGGCGCGCTGCCCCAGGTGATGCTGTTCTGCGCCACCACGGCGCTGGCGCTGTTTTTTACCGCTGCCGCCTATCCCCAGCTGATGGCCTTTCTGCGGCGGCAGCTGTCACCCCAGCGGCGGCAGACCGCCGCCGCCATCAAGGCCAGCCTGCTGGTCACCATCGGCCGGTGGCTCCGGGCACAGTGCGTGCTGATCGTCATTACCTTCTTCCAGCTGCTGGCGGGCCTGCTGCTGATCCGCCAGCCCTACGCCCTGCTGCTGGCGGTGGTCATCGCCTTCATCGACGCCCTGCCGGTGTTCGGCACGGGAACGGTGCTGCTGCCGTGGGCAGTGCTGTGCTGTCTGGAGGGCAACTTCCCCAAGGGCATCGCCCTGACGGCGCTGTATCTGGTGATCTGGCTGGTGCGCAGCATCATGGAGCCGAAGCTGATGGCGAAAAGCGCGGGGCTGCCGCCCCTCCCGGCACTGATGGCCATGTATGTGGGCTTCTGCGCCATGGGTGTGGCGGGGATGATCTTCGGGCCGATCCTCCTGCTGCTGGTAAAGCAGCTCCACGACGGCGGCTATCTCCACCTGTGGAAATGATTGCCTTCCGTCGAAAATCGTGGTATACTGTTTATTTAGAGACTGTGAAGGGAGGCGTTCTGCTTGTCAAATCAACGCAAAGCCGATCTGGCGCTGGTGCTGGTGACGCTGTTCTGGGGTGTGTCCTACTATCTGGTAAATCTGTGCCTGGCGGAGCTGCAGCCCATGAACCTGAACGCCTTCCGGTTTTTGCTGGCATTTCTGGTGTTGGGCCCCATTTTTTGGAAGAAATTGCGGAACGCCAGCCGCGCCACGCTGAAATACAGCGTGATCATCGGCGCCCTGCTGGTGGGCGTGTACGCCGGCGCCACCTACGGCGTGGCCTACACCTCCATCTCCAACGCCGGGTTCATCTGCGCCCTGCCGGTGGTGTTCACGCCGCTGCTGGACTTCGCGGTGAACCGCCGCAAGCCCGGCAAAAAGCTGGCGGTGGCGCTGGTGATGTGCACCGTGGGTCTTGCGCTGCTGACGCTGAACGACCAGTTCCGCCCCGCCAGCGGCGACCTGATCTGCCTTGTGTGCGCCGTGTGCTACGCCGCCGACATGCTGGTGACGGAGCGTGCGGTGGCCCGTCCCGACGTGGACGCCGTTACACTGGGCGTATGCCAGCTGGGTGTGGCGGGCGTGCTGATGCTGCTGGTGTCGGCGCTGGTGGAGCAGCCCAGGCTGCCCCAATCCCCCGGCGTCTGGGGCGCGGCCATCTTTCTGGGGCTGTTCTGCTCCGGTGTCGCCTTCGTGATCCAGTCGGTGGCCCAGCAGTACACCACCGCCAGCCACGTGGGCGTGATCTTCACGCTGGAGCCGGTGTTTTCCGGCATCGTGGCCTACTTCTTCGCCGACGAAAAGCTGCTGCCCCGCGGCTACGTGGGCGCGGCTCTGATGCTGCTGAGCCTACTGGTGATAGAGGTGGACTGGAGCGGCCTGCTGAGGAAGCTCCGGGCCGGACACGGCGAATAACAACCTTAATTCCATCGAAAACGAGTGCGCTGTACGAAACCGGGAACAGGCACAGCGGGATAACTGCTTGGTGTACCGTTTGAGCAGTATCCCTTGCCTCTCCCCTTGGGAGAAGTGGCCGAGCGCAGCGAGGACGGAGAGGGTCGACACGTTAAGAAAACACGCCGGTGTCGACACGTTAAGAAAATATGCCAGTGGCATATTTTTAGTGTCGATCTCAGCGGCTATGCCGCTGTAGCATCCATCTTGGTTTGCACCGCACCATCTTTTAGTGTCGATCTCGGCGGCTATGCCGCCGTAGCATCTATCTTGGTTTGCACCGCACCATCTTAGATCCCCTCTCAGTCACCTGCGGTGACAGCTCTCCCAACGGGAGAGCCAGGTGCCTACCCCCTGTTACATAGCATGTTGACATGAGAAATGGAGCGTATCGGTGCCGATACGCTCCATTCACTGCTATACGACCACCCGGCAAAGTTGGGGCGTTGCTATTTTTTCCGCATTGTGGTAGGATGAGGAAAATAACGGGGAGGCAACCAGTATGAAGCTTTCATTTCTGTTGGACAGCGCGGAGGGCGCGGGGTGTCTGTGCCGTATGACGGCACAGGACGGCACGGCGACGCTGTCCCTCACGCCGCCGGTCTATGACGGGCGGCCCCACGACACGGCGGCGCTGGAGGGCTGCTACGAGACGGCGCTGGACGCTGCCCTGTCCAGCGGATGCGGCAGCGTTACCATTCCCACGCTGGGTGCGTGGGGCGGCTGGCCGCCCCAATTTGCCGTTCCGGTGGCGCTGGTGGCGGTGGAGCGGTGGCGCAAGGCTCACCCCGACGCGGCGCTGGACGTGACGTTGTCCGCCCCCGACCAGCGCACCTACGAGCTGTACGAAGAATTCGCCGTCACGGGCAAGGAAATGCTTGCAACGGAAAATGTGGTGGGCTTTTTCCACGAGTACGGCCCCAACGGCTGGTTCAGCAACTGGTACCCGGCGGTGTTCACCGTGGACGGCGTGATGTACCTCAACGCGGAGCAGTATCTCATGCACCAGAAGGCCCTGTGCTGCGGCGACACGGCCACTGCCGCCAAGGTAATGGAAAACCCCGATCCCAAGACGGTAAAGTTGCTGGGCCGGGCCATCACGCCCTACGATGACGCCAAGTGGGCAGCCGTGCGGCAGGAGGTGATCTATCGGGGACTGCTGGCGAAATTCGGCCAGAACAGCGGCCTGAAACACCAGCTGCTGGTCACGGGCGATGCCCTTATCGCGGAGTGCTCCCCCAATGACCGCATCTGGGGCATCGGCCTGCCGCTGGACGATCCCCGCTGTCAGGATCCCGCCCAGTGGCAAGGGGAAAGCATTCTGGGTCGCGCCCTCATGCGGGTACGGAACACGCTGCGGAATGGAGAAGATATGTGATTACGCCGGATGGGTTATGCGACCTACCCACTGCTCAGGGGAAAACATCATGATACCAACGGGAGGGGCATAGCCCCTCCCGTTCAAAATGATAGCATAGAAATGTGTAGGGCGGGGCACGTTGACCCCGCCCTACGGAACAGGTACGATAAACGGTCTGTAGGGGCGGACGACTCTGTCCGCCCTAACGACTAAAAACATACCGACGGCAGATTTTTATCTTCCGAATATCCGTTTCAGCAGCGCACCCAGCATCCTCCGATCTCGACGTATCAAATAGATCAATAATGCCAAAAGGATGATCTGCACGCCTGCCCCAACAACTCTTGCCAGCTTCACTTCTTCATGCATGCTCCTGTTATAATCCTCGATGGACAGAAGTTCATGATCCGTTTTCAGCGCCACAATCGTCCCGGCCTGCGTTTCAGGAAAATAATCTATCTGAGAAATGGGGATGCGAAATGAGAGCCTTGTTCCCTGTTGTAAAGCCGCGATTTCAGCCACATCCATATTCCGTGCGATTGCGGCCGGAATGCGCAGCTGCCCATCAGGCTCCTTCAACGAAATCATATAATCACCCTCTGCATTTGGCGAAACGCCAGCGACCGCAGCGGACATCTCGACGGTGCTTATCTCGCTGAGTTTATCTGAGAGAATTAACGTAACATTGTGGCCCAGCATGGCGAAAAACAGCAGCATTACCACGAAAAGCAGCAAGAGCCTCTTCCTCATCTTATCTTCACCTCGCCGTATAAATTGATGATTATTGGATATAACGAATGCCCACGGCTTGCGTCGTTGGCTTCTACGTTGGTGCTGCCAGTCTTCCCAGGCGCATCGGCCCGCCAAGTATTGGCAGAAGCGAGGTTAACTGACCTGTCACGGGATAGTGCCGAAGGCATCCCGAACTATGTTGAGCAAAAGCAAAACCCCCATGACTTTCGTCATAGGGGCTTTGTGTTGGCGCTACCTATCTTCCCGGGCCGTCTCCAGCCAAGTATTGTGGGCAGAAGCGAGCTTAACTTCCGTGTTCGGGATGGGAACGGGTGGACCCTCGCCCTAATCAGCACCAACTTGTCAGCACAGCAGTGTTCCGTCATGCCGACTCATGTGCAATTGCTTACACCCTGAAAACCGAACAATGTAATTGGATGTGTTGGAGAAGGCTTAGATTGCCTGCACAAATTGTAGGTCAAGCCCTCGGGCTATTAGTACCGGTCAGCTGCATACATTACTGCACTTCCACCTCCGGCCTATCAACCAGATCGTCTTTCTGGGCCCTTACTCCATAAAGGATGAGAGATCTCATCTTAGGGAGAGTTTCACGCTTAGATGCTTTCAGCGTTTATCTCGTCCGTACTTAGCTACCCAGCTATGCCCTTGGCAGAACAACTGGTGCACCAGAGGTACGTCCATCCCGGTCCTCTCGTACTAAGGACAGCTCCCTTCAAATCTCTTACGCCCG
>URKW01000073.1 GCA_900548615.1 uncultured Eubacteriales bacterium
CCCCGGTGCAGGCGGGTGCCCCCCCCCTGGCGGCACTCCACCACAGCGGTGTGCAGGCCCAGCGCGGCGGCACGCAGCGCTGCGGTATAGCCGCCGGGGCCAGCGCCGATGACGATCAGTTGATAGTCCATACTTATTCCTCCGGCTGCCAGCGCACCACGGGATGACGGGCGGCCTTCACCTCGTCGGGACGGCCGATGGGCATGTGGTGGGGCGCGGTATGCATGGTCTCCGCGTTGTCATGGGCCTTCTGATACAGCTGGCGCAGCACATTGGCGGCGTGCTCCAGCGTTTCGGGGCCCTCCGTCTCGGTGGGCTCCAGCATCAGCGCCTCGTGGACGATCAGCGGGAAGTACATGGTGGGGGGATGGATGCCCTCATCAATGAGGGACTTGGACACGTCCAGCGCCGTGACGCCGGTGGCTTTCTTCAAATCGCTGAGATCCAGCACGAACTCGTGCATGCAGATGCGGTCATAGGCGGGGGTGTAGGTGCCCTTCAGCAGACGCATGAGATAGTTGGCGTTCAGCACTGCGTTCCGGGCGGCCTCGGGAATGCCCTCGCGGCCCAGCGTCAGCAGATAGGCCAGCGCCCGAACCACCACAAGGAAGTTGCCCCGGAAGCCCCGCACCTGAATGTGGCCCGGCTCCTCCGCCGTGGCGCTGTGGGGCAGATAGGGGGACAGGAAGCTCTTGCAGCCCACCGCACCTGCGCCGGGACCGCCGCCGCCGTGAGGCGTAGCGAAGGTCTTGTGCAGGTTCATGTGGATGCAGTCAAAGCCCATGTCGCCGGGGCGGACGACGCCCATGACGGCGTTTAGGTTGGCGCCGTCATAGTAGCACAGGCCGCCGGCCTCGTGGACAAGGCGGGTGATCTCCAGAATGTTGTGGTCAAAAATGCCCACAGTGTTGGGGTTGGTCAGCATCAGACCGGCGGTATCCTCGCCCAGCACGGCACGGAGCGCGTCCAGATCCACGCAGCCGTCAGGGCCGGAGGCGATGTTCACCACCTGATAGCCGCACATGGCGGCGGTGGCGGGGTTGGTGCCGTGGGCGCTGTCGGGCACGATGATCTTGGTGCGCTTGTGGTCGCCCCGGGCGTCGTGGTACTGCTTGATCAGCAGCACGCCGGTAAACTCGCCGTGAGCACCGGCAGCAGGCTGGAAGGTCATGTCGTCCATGCCGGTGATCTCGCACAGGTAGGACTTGGCGGTGTCCAGCACCTGCTGCACGCCCTGTTGGTCGGCGGCGGGAGAGAGCGGATGGACGGCGGTAAAGCCCTCCAGCGCAGCCACCTCCTCGTCGATGCGGGGGTTATACTTCATGGTGCAGGAGCCCAGGGGATAAAAGCCGCAGTTGACGCCGTGCACCTGCTGGCAAAGCTCGGTATAGTGGCGGGAGATATCGGTCTCGCTCATCTCCGGCAGGGCGGGCTTGACCTCACGCCGCAGGGAAGCGGGCAGCTTCACCTCAGGCACGTCGCAGGCGGGCAAAAGGCTGCAATGACGGCCGGGAACGCTCTTTTCAAAAATCAGCTTCATTTTGCCAGCACCTCCTTCACGATGGCCACGGTCTTGTCCATGGCGTCCTTCGTCACCTTTTCGGTGGCGCACCACAGGATGCCGCCGTCCACCGGCAGGCCGCCCAAAATACCGGCTTCGGACAGGGCGGAGAGGACTTCCTCCGTTTTGGGCATATCGGTGACGAACTCGTGGAAGAAATCGCCCGAATAGCGCAGCTTCACGCCGTCCACGGCGCACAGGGCGTCCGCCAGATAGTGCGCCTTGGCCATGGACTGCTCCGCTGCCTGCGCCATGCCGTCAGGGCCCATGGTGGACATGTACAGACCCGCCGTCAGGGCGCACAGGGCTTCGTTGGAGCAGATATTGCTGCTGGCCTTCTCCCGGCGGATGTGCTGCTCACGGGCCTGAAGGCTCAGCACGTAGGCGCGGCGGCCCTGAGCATCCGTGGTCTCGCCCACGATGCGGCCGGGCAGCTTGCGCATATGCTTTTCGGTGGTGGCCATATAGCCCAGATAGGGGCCGCCCGCCGCCAGCGGCAGGCCAAGCGGCTGACCCTCGCCCACGGCGATATCCGCGCCGCAGTCACGGGGCGTTTTCATGATGGCCAGCGCCATGGGGTTGCAGCCCATGACGTACAGCGCGCCCGCCTTGTGAACGGCCGCACCCAGCGTCTCCGCGTCCTCAAAGAGACCGTGGAAGTTGGGCTGCTGCACATAGAAGCTGGCCACGTCGGTTGTCAGCATCTCCCGCAGGGCGTCAAGGTCGGTCCTGCCGTCCTTTTCGGGGACGATGCGCATCTCGTCGCCGGTGCCGTAGCAGTAGGTGCGGATGGTGTTGATGGTATCGGGGTGGGCGGCGGCGGACACCAGCGTCACCCGGCGCTTGCGGTCGCGGCACATGGCGGCGGCCTCGGCGGCGGCGGTAGCGCCGTCATAGACGGAGGCGTTGGACACATCCATGCCCGTCAGCATGCAGATCATGGTCTGATACTCGAAGATGGACTGCAAAAGGCCCTGACTCATCTCCGCCTGATAGGGGGTGTAGGCCGTCAGGAATTCTTCCTTGGCGGGAATATACTTGACGATGCTGGGGATGTAGTGGTCGTAAGCGCCTGCGCCGCGGAGGATCACGTCGTACACGCGGTTCTTGTCCGCCATGGCGCGGACGGCCCGGCCCACCTCCAGCTCGCTCATGCCGGAGGGGATGTTCAGCGGTCGATCCAGATACATCTCCGCCGGAACATCGCCGTACAGCTCGCGGAAGGAGGAAAGGCCGATGGCCTTCAGCATCTCCTGCCGCTGCTGTGGCGTGGAGGGAATGTAGCTGCCCATATCAGCCCTCCTGCGCGCAGAAGGCCTCGTAAGCGACGGCGTCCAGCAGCTCCTCGGTGTCGGACACGTTCTCCACCTTGATGAGCCACGCGTCATAGGGTGCCTTGTTCAGCTGCTCCGGCTCGTCCAGCAGATCCTCGTTGACGGCGCAGACGGTGCCGGACACCGGGGACACCAGATCGGACACGGCCTTGACGGACTCCACGTCGCCGAAAGCCTCACCGGCAGTGACCTCGTCACCCTCGCCGGGCAGGTTCACGAACACCACGTCGCCCAGCGCGTCCTGGGCGAAGTCGGAAATGCCGATCACCACAACGCCGTCTTCTTCCTTCATCCACTCGTGATCCTTGGAATACTTCATTTCAGCGGGAAACAACATGATACTTTACCTCCAAATTTTATGTTAAGTTGAATGTTCTGTCGTTCGTGTCATTCCGAGCCAGTGACCGATGTCACTGGCGTGGGAATCCGCCCCCTCTGCTCAGGAAAAAGAAACGGATTGCCACGCCAGTCTGTGGACTGGCTCGCAATGACAGGTTATTTTTCTTAAAGGCCAGCCTTGGCAGCCAGCTTCTCCAGCGCGGTCTCGAACTGCTCATCGTTGAAGCAGTAGCCCATCTCCAGATGCCGGGCGCGGAGCTTGGCCACGTCGGGGCCGATCTCCTTGCCGCGCAGGATGCATTCCGCCATCAGGGACGCCAGCTGGGCGAACTCCTTCTCGCCGAAGCCGAAGCGGGTCATTTCGCTGACGCCCATACGCAGTGCGCCGGAGGCGGTGAAGCCCTCCTCGTCCGGGGTGGCCTGATAGTTGACGATGACGTTGTTGCGCTCCAGACGGTTGGCGATCTCCGCGCCCTCGCCGTAGCCCACGGAGACGATGACCTGATGGGTCTCGGTATAGTCGATGGCGGGGTCACCCATCACGTCCAGGCCCTCGGCCTTCAGGCTCCGGGCGAAGGACTTGGCGTTGGCGATGACGGCCTTCTGGTACTCGTCCTTGAACTGGTTCATCTCATAGGCGGCCATCAGCATGCCCACCTGGGTGCCCAGATGGTGGTTGGACACGCTGCCGGGGAAGGTACGGGTCTCGATGGTTTTCCACAGACCGTACTTCAGATCCTCCTCCTTGTAGTTGACGCCGATGACGCCGCGCTGCGGACCGAAGAAGGTCTTGTGGGTGGAGCCGGTGACGATCTCCGCGCCCTCGGCAAAGGGGTTCTGGAAGTGGTCGCCGATGAGGCCCAGCACGTGGGCCATATCGTACATGATGGTGGTGGGGATCTTCTGCTCATCCACGAACTGGCGGATGGCGGCCACCGGCTCCTTGTGCAGCACCATGCTCTTGCCGAAGATGATCAACTCCGGGCGGTAGCGCTCGATGAGCTTCTTGGTCTCCTCCACGTCCATCTTATAGGGGTTGTCGGCGCAGACGGGGAAGTTCACCACGGCGGGCTTTTCGGTGACGGGGTCGATGGCGATGTAGTCATGCAGCGCACCCATGGGCTGCGCGGACAGGTGGCCGCCCTTGATGATGTGGTTGTTCATCACGTAGCCAAGGCGCTTGGCCTCCACCTTGCGGTCGAAGCGGTTCTTCCAGTCCATCAGGGAGGAGAACACCGCCATGTTGGACATCTGGCCGCTGAGAGTACGGGTCTCTACCTCGGTGCAGCCGAAGTAGGCGCGCATCTCCTCCACCAGCAGCTGCTCCACCTTGTCGATGAACTCCGTGCCCTGATAGTAGAAGATATCCTTATCGTAGAAGGCCAGCACCTTCTTGTGCTCGGCGTAGCGGCAGCAGGGGTCGCTGCCGGACAGGATGCGGACGGCGCGGCTGGGGGTATTCTCGGAGGGGATCAGGTTGATGCACTGCTCCTGCCGCCACTGGTGGTTCTCCAGCGCCTTGGTCAGCAGCTCCAGCGCCTTGGGCGCGCGGTCGCCGCTGCCCACCTTGTGTTCCTCCTCCTGCATGCCGTAGATGAGGGGACGGGCGTAGGGAGGCGCGGCCACGCTCATGTGGCGGGCGGGAATGACGGCCTTCAGCCGCTTGCCGCGCACGTCCACCTCCACGGTGTCGTCCTCCAGAATGTCGCTGTTGATGTAGCACAGGCCGATAGCACGCTTGCCGCTGGCCTCCAGAATGACGGTCTCAAGACCCTCGCCCTCGCTCTTGAAGTAGGGCACCATGGTGCCGCTGGTGACCCAGCCCACCAGCTTGTCGCCCTGATAGATCTCCATACCGGCACGCATGACGCCGCGATCCAGCAGCGCGATAGGCGCGATCTTCCGGGGCAGGACGCTCAGGTCGCTGAAGTCACGATCCATGTGCTTGACAAAGGACTCGTGCTGCTTTTCCAGCGCCTTGCGGCCAATGAAGTCGCCCTTTTCGGCGGCAAAGCTGACGGCGAACTTGGACAGGGGCACGGCAAAAATGGGGATCTCGCTGCCATCGGGGGCGTTGCCCATCTCGTGGCCGTACAGGGGCAGGGCGGCCTCCAGACGCAGGGTGTCGCGGGCGCCCAGACCGGCGGGACGTGCGCCCAGCTCAATCAGGCGGTTCCACAGCCACGCGGCGTCCTCGCTGCGGACATAGACCTCATAGCCCAGCGGCTCGCCGGTGTAGCCGGTCTTGGCCACGCGGGCGGTGTGGCCCTCCAGCGAGACGGTGCCCAGCGCGTTCTTCATGGGCTCGGTCAGCTGTGCGCCGCCGGCCATCTGGGTCAGCATCTCCTTGCACTTGGGGCCCTGCACCGCGATGGCGGCCCACTTGTCGGTGATGTTCTCGATCTGGCAGTCGAAGCCCTTCAGCGCTTCGTACAGATGGGCCAGATCCTTATCGGTGTTGGCGGCGTTGACCACCAGCAGATAGCTGTCCTCCTCAAAGAGATACAGGTACGCGTCGTCCACCGCGCCGCCGTTTTCGTTGGGGATGATGCAGTATTGTGCCATGTTCAGATCCAGCGCGCTGACGTTGCTGGACAGCACGTGCTGCAAAAACGCCTTGCGCTCCGGGCCGGTGATGCGCAGGCGGCCCATGTGGGACACGTCGAACAGGCTGCACACCTGACGGGTGTACAGATGCTCGGCAATGATGCCGCTGGGGTACTGGATGGGCATTTCCCATCCGCCGAAGTCCACCAGCTCCGCACCGGCGGCTACGTGAATGTCATACAGTTGGGTACGCTTTAGTTCGCTCATACGTTTTGTCCTCCTTAAAATGTTCCGGTTTTAAGCAGCAAAAAAGGGCACAAAGCTGCTATTAAGCCAGCTTTGTGCCCCCGTTGAGTTACCTGAGAGATTCCCCTTTCCCCATGGAAAGAGTTGCACCTTCGGTGGTCGGGTGTCGCCGCCCGGCCTTTTCGGAGTATCGTCCGGAACCGGTCCTTTTGCCTGAGAGCTTCTGCGTTCCCCTTCGGCGCCGCGCAAGGCGGTCTCTCCCGATCCCATCGTCCGATGAGTTCCCTTTTCAGTTGTTGTGCCTTCAATTTAGCACAGGGTATGTTTCGTGTCAATCGCTCTTTTGCGCGGGAAGAAAATTTTCGGCCTTTCCGCCAAAAGCTTCCCGCTTTGCTTGGGCGATATGCCCAATGCGCCCTACTCCGCCAGCAGGGCTTCCGCCTCTGCCAGCGACGGCATAGCCGGGATCGCGCCCCGCCGGGTGACGCATACCGCCGCCGTGGCGCTGCCCCACCGGGCGCAGTCTGCCGCGTCGTCGACGGTCAGCTGGTCAGGCGTCTTGTCCAGCGCCAGCATCCGGTGGAGGAAGCCGCCCCAGAAGGCGTCTCCCGCGCCGGTGGTGTCCACCGCGTTTACAGCAAAGCCCGGCACACGGCGCATACCGTCTGCCGCGGCCACCAGCGCACCCTCCGCGCCCAGCGTCACCGCCGCGCACTTTACGCCGCAGGACAGCAGCACCGCTGCCGCTGCGGCAGGGTCGGGCTCGTCGGTCAGGAGAGCCGTCTCCTCGTCCGACAGCTTCATCACGTCCACGTAAGGCAGCATGCTTCGCATATGCTCCGCCGCCGTTTCCGCGTCCGGCCACAGAGCGGCGCGGTAGTTGGGATCGTAGGAGATCACCGCGCCGGCGGCTTTCGCCCGCTCCACCGCGGCGAAGGTGGCGCTGCGGGCCGGTTCATCCGTCAGGGACAGGGATCCCACGTGCAGCACACGGGTGCTGTCCAGCACGGCGGCGTTCAACTCCTCCGGCCGCAGGCAGGTGTCCGCACCGGGCTTCCGGGCAAAGGAAAAGCTCCGCTCTCCCCTGTCGTTCAGCACTACGAAGGCCAGCGTGGTAAACACATCCTCCGCCAACACCAGTCCCGACACGTCGATGCCTGCGTCAAGCAGCATCTGCCGCAGGAACTGGCCGTGCATATCGTCGCCCACCTTGCCCAGAAAGGCCGTTCGCCGGCCGAAGCGGGCGGCGGCGGTCAGCACATTGGCGGGCGCTCCGCCGGGATTACGCTCGAAAAGCCGCATGCCGCCAGGGGACACGCCGCTGTCGGTAAAGTCGATCAGCAGCTCCCCCAGCGCCGCGATATCGTACCGGGCGCTCATGCTTTGGCCTCCGGATACTCGTTGCACAGCAGGCGGTAGGGTGGCTCGTCCTCATCGATGGCGGGGAAGCGGCCCACCGGCGGGTTGAAGCGGTTGTCGGTGTTGTCGTCGTTGCACTGGCTGACCTCACCGATGAGGATATTGCCGGTGCCCGGCTCCACCTCAAAATCGTGGTACAGCCGGGGCTGGATGGAAATACTCATGCCCGGCTCCAGCCGCAGCTGGGTTCCGGCGGGCACCGTGCGGGTGACGCCGTCCATGTGGACGGTCACGTCGCTTTCCCGGTCGATCTCCTCGTCCGGCAGAGAGTTATACACCCGGATCAGCAGCGTGCCGCCGCCCCGGTTGATGATGTCCTCCATCTTGTGCCAGTGGAAGTGGTTGGGGGAATACTGCCCCTCCTTGAGAAACAGCAGCTTTTCGGCGTAGGTCTTGGGGTATTTGTCCGCCATGGCCAGGTTGCCGTTGCGCAGGGTGATCAGGGAAAAGCCCACCTGATCGAACCTCCCCAGACCGTAATCGGTGATATCCCAGCCCAACATGTTGTGGCGGATCTCGTCATACTCGTGGCCCTTGTCCGCCCATTCCTCCGGCGTAAAGCGGCAGAAGGGCGGCAGGGAGAACCGGTATTCCGCCACCATGGCCTCCAGCTCACGCAGGGCGCGGTTGATCTCAGAACGCTTCATCTTGATTTCCTCCCTCTACATTATTATATAGTATCGTGACAAGAAAATTTCGACCTTTTACACCGACACCCGCCGGACGCCGCTGTTGGCCTTTATGAAGGCCAGCGCCTCGTCATGGGTGATGGGCGGCTCCAGCCGGACGGTGATCTCCATGCGGAGATAGCCCTCGTCCCGGCTGAGACTGCTGTCGATCACTTGACCGTGGTGGGCGGCCAGCAGCGCGTCGAACTGCTGCTGCAGCTCCTCGGTGTCCTCCATCTCCACCACAAGCTCCTGGGTGGTCAGGGCGTCGGCGCCCACGGGGAAGCGGTGCAGAATGATCTGGATGGCCACCAGCACCGCCGCTTCGATCAGACCCAGCCAGTACATGCCCGCGCCCACCGCCATGCCGATGGCGGAGGTGCCCCACATACCGGCGGCGGTGGTCAGGCCCCGGATGGAGTTGCCGTTTTTGAAGATAACGCCGGCGCCCAGAAAGGAAATGCCGCTGACCACCTGCGCCGCGATACGGGCCGGGTCGGCGCCCCGCAGGCCGTCAATGGTGGTCACATCGATAAAGGAGTACTTGGACAGGATCATAAACAGCGCCGAGGTGCAGGCGATGATGCAGTGGGTGCGGACGCCCGCCTCTTTCTGCCGCTTGCTGCGCTCCAGTCCCACCAGCGCGCCCAGTCCCGCCGACAGCAGCAGACGGATCAGAAATTCCAGATTGTCGTATAATGTCAGGGTGTTCTCCGGCAGATAGCCGCTCAGGCCCGTCAGCATAGCCATTCCTCCTTACGGATAAGGTGTGAAGTGTTATGCTATTTTACCACGCTGGCGGCGGATTGCAATACCAATTTTTCGTAAGCCGCTGGTCATTCTGCCATATTTGGCGCGGCTTTTTTGGAGGATATGTAAAAATTGCCGAAAACGTTTCCGATTTTACTGTCAGTATTGTTGACAAACAAAAGTGACGTGACTATAATAATGGCTATTCCATCCGGTATTTCTATCGGACGTGGAAATTTTACATGGAGGATTTTAGTATGAAGAAGTTTCTTGCGCTTCTGCTTGCCTTGGTGATGGCTTTTAGTCTTGTCGCCTGTGGCGGCGACAAGACTCCTGCTGACAATCAGCAGGGCGACAACAACGGCGATTCTCAGTATCCTGAGTACTTCGCCGGCATGGATCAGCTGATTGCTGACGCTCAGGCCGAAGGCGAGCTGACCGTCTACGGTTCCTGCGAGGAAGAGTATCTGACCGCTGCCTGCCAGCACTTCGAGGAGCTGTTCGGCATCAAGGTCAACGCACAGCGTCTGTCCACCGGTGAGGTGCAGGCCAAGATCGAGGAGGAGAACGGCAATCCCTCCGCTGACGTCTGGTTCGGCGGCACCACCGATCCGTACAACGTCTGCGCTGCCGAAGGTCTGCTGGAGCCCTATGCGGCCACCAACGCCTCCCACCTGATCGACGACATGTACAAGGATGCTGACGGCAACTGGTACGGCATTTACAAGGGCATTCTGGGCTTCATGGTCAACACCGACGAGCTGACCCGTATGGGTCTGGAAGCTCCCGCTGACTGGACTGACCTGCTGAAGGACGAGTACAAGGGTCTGATCTGGCTGTCCAACTACAACACCGCCGGCACCGCTAAGCTGGTGGTCAACACCATGATCCAGAAGTACGGCCACGACGAGGGCATCAAGTATCTGGTCGACCTGGACAAGAACATCGAGGTCTACACCAAGTCCGGCTCCGGCCCCAGCAAGAATGTGGGCACCGGCGAGTGCGTGATCGGCATCGGCTTCCTGCATGATGGCATCACCCAGATCGTGGACAACGGCTACACCAACGTGAGCCTGATCATCCCCTCCAGCGGCACCTCCTTCGAGGTAGGCGCTACCGCTATCTTCAAGGGCGCTGCCCACTCCAACGCCGCCAAGCTGTGGATTGAGTACGCTCTGTCCCCCGAGTGCGTTGAGCTGGCTGCCCAGAACGGTTCCTATCAGTTCCTGGTCATCGACAACGCCGAGCAGCCCTCTCAGGCTTCCGAGTTCGGTCTGGATCCCAACAACGTCATGGCTTATGACTTTGAGGACGCCAAGGCCAACACCACCACCTATGTGGAGGAAGTCATGAAGGCTCTGGCTGATAACGGCGCCAACACCGAGGATACCGGCCGTTTCCAGACCGAGTGATCTGACTGACGGTACATAACGGTTTTCTTACCCAGCAACCTCTACGGG
>URKW01000074.1 GCA_900548615.1 uncultured Eubacteriales bacterium
ACCCTCGACCTCCAGCGTGACAGGCTGGCGTTCTAACCAACTGAACTACTTGGCCATGACAGTGGTGGGAACAACTGGACTCGAACCAGTGACCCCCTGCTTGTAAGGCAGGTGCTCTAACCAGCTGAGCTATGCTCCCGTCCTTGCCGCTTCGTGAACGGCGAGTGTTATTATACTAAATGAAACCCCAACTGTCAACAAGAAAATCAAAAATTTTCTAAATTTTTTTCGCAGGTCTTACAGGCTGTCGATCAGCGCCTTCAGCTCGTCGCCGGAGAAGTCGTACACCGCGTCGCAGAACTGGCAGGTCATGCTGCAATGGCCCTGCTCGTCCAGAATCTGCCGCAGCTCGTCCTTGCCCAGCGAGATCAGGGCGCGCTCCACCCGCTGACGGCTGCAATAGCAGCGGTACTCCACGGGGGAGGTCTCCAGAATCTTCAGGTCGAAGTCCGACATGACTTCACGCAGCAGGTGCTCTGGGTCGTCGTCCTTATCCAGAATGGCGGAGACGTTGCCGGCGGCCATGATGCCGCCCTCCACCTTGACGATGGTATCCTCGGTGGCGCCGGGCATCAGCTGAATGAGATAGCCGCCAGCGGCCTTGACGCTCTGGTCGCGATCCACCAGCACGCCCAGTCCGCAGGCGGTGGGAATCTGCTCGGACTCCACGAAATAGGCGGCCACGTCCTCGGCGATCTCGCCGCCCAGCAGGTCAATGGTGCCCACATAGGGCTCCTTCATGTGGAGATCCTTGATGACGGTAAGGGTGCCCTCGTGGCCCACCGCGCCGCCTACGTCCAGCTTGCCGTCGGGCCGCAGGGGAATGTCCGCCTGTGGATTGGTGACATAGCCCCGGACGTTGCCCTGATTGTCGGACACGGCCAGCACGGTGCCTAAGGGGCCGCCGCCCTTGATCTGGAGGGTCAGGCTGGCGCCGCCGTCCTTCAGGGCATTGCCCATCAGGCTGGCGGCGGACAGGGTGCGGCCCAGCGCGGCGGTGCCTACCGGCAGCAGCTTGTGGATCTGCCGGGCACGCTCCGTCAGGTCACGGCTGCAAATGGCGGCGGCCTGTACCAGACCGTCGGATGAAATGGCTCTTACGATTCGATCCATAGTGAATCACTCCTTATGCGGTTATTTGCGGATGGCGGTGAAGTAGATGCGCTGCTCGCCCTCGCGGGGACTGCGGCGCACCATGTCACCACAGGTGCGGATATCGGTGAAACCGGCGGCCTTCAGCCACCCGGTCAGCTCCTCCACGGTATAGGCACGCTGGCGGTGGATCTCCAGCTCACGATTCCACGCGCCGTCGCCCTGCTGGCGGAACAGATCTACGTAGTAGGTGCACAGACCGCGGCGGTACTCGGTGCGCCAGACGCAGTAGGTGTCCTCCGTCTCGTCCAGAAACACCTGACCGTCCAGCGCTGCCAGCTTTTCCACGGTGTTGATATCAAACACCAGCAGACCGCCGGGCGCGATGAACAGGTGCAGCCGCTGGAAGGTGCGCTGCACGTCGGCGGGGCGGGTCAGATAATTGAGACTGTCCAGACAGCAGATGGCGGCGTCCACCGTGCCATACAGATCCAGCTTGGGCATGGACTGGTGCAGAAAGATGGGGGCCACGCCCTCCACTGTGCCGGATTTTCCCATGGCGGCGGCCAGCATATCCTCGCTGCCGTCCACGGCGATGAGCTCGTAGCCCCGGCCGGTCAGCAGCCACGTCATGGCGCCGGTGCCGCAGGCCAAGTCCAGCACGGTGTGAACGGGAATGCGGCTGCGGCGGAACAGCTTCTCGATGAAGTCCGCCCGCTTCTCGTACTGCACGTCCACGGTCAGGTCGTCATAGCTGGCGGCCAGCGCGTCATAGGCGCTCATTCCGCCTGCTCCTTTTTCCCGGCTTCCTTTTCCTCCTGCTCGCGCATCTTCTCCAGCACGCTCTCATAGCCGCCCGCGCCGTAGATCAGGCTGCGGTTCACCCGGCTGATGGTGGCGCTGGACGCGCCGGTGCGCTCCAGAATGTCGTTGTAGATGAGACCGTTGTTCAGCAGCGTGGCCACCTCGTAGCGCTGCTCCATGGAGCGCAGCTCCGGAATGGTGCACAGATCCTGAAAGAAGTTATAGCACTCCTCCTCGGTTTCCAGCGTCAGGATCGCCTTGTACAGACGGTCGCTCTTTTCCTTTTTGGCGATCTTGCATTTTGTGGTATGCACGGCCATGGTGATTCCTCCCTTATTCCTACGTCCCTATATGTGTGGGTTTCCTACCACTTTCATATTTTAGCGCTTTCGCGCGTGAAAGTAAAGGAGGAAAGTGAAAATTTTCTGTGAAGAACGAAAAATGGGAACCTTTCGGTAAAATTATCCGTCCTATTTAATAGGAAAGACCATCACAAGGAGGGAACAGGATGAAGAAAGTACGAAGAATACTGTGCGGCGCGCTGGCAGCGCTGCTGCTGGCGGGCTGCGGCAGCGGTGCGGCAGGGGAGTACGCCATCGTGGAGACCAGCTATCCCGCCCGGACGCAGAAAACGGAGGAACGGGTGGACACCGAGGAGCTGGTTCGCTTCAGCAGCGAGACGGCGGAGGTGATCCTTCCGGCGGGGGAGAACGCTGTGTACGCGCCGGTGAGCCTGTATCTGTCGTTGGGGATGCTGACGGAGCTGACGGAGGGCCGGACAAAGGAACAGGTGACGGAGCTGCTGGGTGTGTCCGACAGCGAAGCGCTGCGGCAGTGGACGCAGAGCCTGTGGCGGCAGCTTTACTGCGACGAGAAGGACAGCGCCCTGTGGCTGGGGACTGCGGCGTTCCTCAATGAAGCGATGACGTTCCATAAGGAGCCACTGGAGGTGCTGGCGGAGGATTATTACGCGTCCAGCTATGGTTTGCCTATGGGGACAAGCGGGGCGGACAAGGCCATTGCCGCGTGGCTGGATCGGCAGACCAATGATCTGCTGACTGACGATACCGGAGCCATCAGGACGGAGAAAAGAGACCTGCTGCGGCTGTACAATACTATATATTATAAGGCGCCGTGGCAGGCCGAGTTCTTCGGGGGTGCGACGGCGGAGGATATCTTCACCGCCGCCGACGGCACGGAGCAGAGAGCGGACTTCATGCACATCGCCATCGAGGGAAGCCCTGTACGGAAAGGCGAGGGCTATCGGTGCGCATCACTGTATCTCAAGGACGGCGGCGAGATGACCTTCTATCTGCCGGACGAGGGCGTGACGGTGGAGGAGCTTTTACAGCGGGAGAACTTCCTACAGGAAGCGGAGGACTTGCTTGTGGACACCTTTGAGGTGCGGGTCAACTGGTCGGTGCCCAAATTCGACCTCCACGATTCGCTGAAACTGAACGACGCATTGCAGGCGCTGGGGGTCACGGACGCCTTTGATGAAAACAAGGCGGACTTCACGCCGCTGACGGAGCAGCCGGCATACGTGGAGAGCGTGAATCAGGCGGCGCGGGTGAAGATCAACGAGGAGGGTGTAGAAGCTGCCGCCTACACCGAGGTGGATGTGAACGCCGCAGCGGCACCGCCGCAGGAGCTGCCCGAGGAGGAGATGAACCTGAACCGGCCATTCCTGTTCGTGATCTGGAAGGACGGCACGCCGCTGTTTGTGGGCGCGGTACAGACCATGGAGGGAATGTAACATGAAACGAATGAGAGCGATACTGTGCGGCGTGCTGGCGGCGCTGATGCTGGCGGGCTGCGGCGGAGTGGAGAGAGTGGCTTGCCAGTCGGAGCGGCCGTCACCGGACATGAATCTGACGCAATACACCGTGGTGGAAGCGGCGTATCCGGTGTTCCCCAAGGAGCCGGTGTATGGAGATTACATCGACGACAACGGCGAGGGGGACTGGGACGCCTATTTCGCGGCGCAGGAAGCCTATCGGGAGGAGCTGCGGCAGATGGGCAAGGGCGAGAACGTGGATGACGGCGCGGTGCTGGACTTTGCCGGAAGGACGGCGGCGGAAATTTTCGCCGGACAGGAGAACACCGTCTATTCTCCCATCAGCCTGTACGTGGCGCTGGGAATGCTGACGGAGCTGACGGACGGCGAGACGAAGCGACAGGTGATGGCGCTGCTGGACGCCACCGACACGGAGACGCTGCGGCAGCAGATCAACCGCCTGTGGATGAGCGTCTATCAGGACGGCGACGCGGTGTGCCGGTTGGCCAATGCCGCGTTCCTGCGGGAAAACGCCGATGTGAAGCAGACGGCGGCGGACACGCTGGCGGAGTGGTATTTCGCGTCTTCCTATCGGGTGCCCATGGGGACGGAGGAGGCCGACGCGGCCATCGCCAGCTGGCTGAACCAGCAGACCGGCGGATTGCTGTCCGAGGAGACGGGAAACATCCGCACGGAGGAGGAGAACCTGCTGCGGCTGTACAA
The DNA here is from genome assembly GCA_900548615.1 of uncultured Eubacteriales bacterium. Classification (GTDB taxonomy): domain Bacteria; phylum Bacillota; class Clostridia; order Oscillospirales; family Oscillospiraceae; genus Vescimonas. The sequence continues at coordinate 4,397 of URKW01000074.1, forward strand.
CACCATATATTATAAGGCCGGTTGGCGGAGGGCCTTTGAGAGCAGTCAGACGGAATCGGATACCTTTACCGCCGCCAACGGCAGCAAGCAGCAGGTGGACTTCCTACACCAGACGGGCGAGGGAACCTACCGGAAGGGCGAGGGCTACACCGCTGCGCCCAAGACGCTGGAATGCGGACGGATGGTGTTCGTACTGCCGGACGAGGGTGTGACGCCGGAGAGTCTGCTGCAGAGAGAGGGCTTTCTGGCGGAGCTGACGGAATGCGATGACGGCGCTCGGGTGGTGTGGTCGGTGCCGAAGTTCGATGTGAAGTCCTCTGTTGAATTGAAGGATGTTTTGAGGGCGCTGGGCGTGGCCGATGCTTTTGATGCGGATAAGGCGGACTTTGCGCCGCTGACCGACGGCGATGCGGTGGTGAGCAGCGTCATGCAGGCCGCCCGGGTCAAGATCGACGAGGAGGGCGTGGAGGCCGCCGCCTATACGGAGATCAGCGTCAATGACAGTGCGCCCATGGAGCCGCCGTCCGTGGTGGAGATGAATTTGAACCGGCCGTTCCTTTTTGCAATTTTTGATGGCAATGATGTGCCGCTGTTTGTGGGAACGGTGCAGACGATGGCGTAGGAACCGGGGGATATGTGTAGGGGAGGGGCTCTGCCCCTCTCGCTCGTGATACGATGATATTTCCGTTGGACGGCGGGCGGGGTAGAACCCCGCCCCTACGCACACTTGTCCCTCACCATAGCGGGGACAGGCAGAATGCCGAAATTTCCTTGAAATTTTTAGAAAAATAAGAGAAAATCCTCTTGACAACAGGAGGATTTTCCTATATTATAGGCAAGTACGCGTGTGATGGGTGCTGCACACCCGGAAGCGTTTACAACTGCGATGAACCGAAAGATTGCGGCGCGAGCCGGTAACTTTCGGGGAGTATGTCCGATAATCGGGCGGCTGAGGAAGTTCTGTACGTCAGCGTAGATCGCTGCGCCAGAAGCACACCGGCCGGATTGCGCCGGTGTTTCTTATGAGCCGGAATGATACGCACGGAACGGCGTATAAGAAATTTCTCACCGTACGGCATTGGTCAAAGCAACAAAAACCGTACAAATTATGGAGGAACGAACCAAATGGCAAAAGAAATGATCCGCATTCGTCTGAAGGCCTATGACCATCAGGTCATCGACCAGTCCGCAGAGAAGATCGTCGAGACCGCAAAGCGCACCGGCGCTTCCGTGTCCGGCCCCATCCCTCTGCCCACCAAGAAGGAGATCGTCACGATCCTGCGCGCCACTCACAAGTATAAGGATTCCCGTGAGCAGTTCGAGCGCCGGACCCACAAGAGACTGATCGACATCACCAACTCCACCCCTAAGACCGTTGAGGCCCTGATGGCCCTGGATCTGCCCGCCGGTGTGGAGATCGAGATCAAGCTGTAAGGTACATTATATTAAGTACCACGCGATCTCAAACAAGCAAACCCCTTTTATCATGCTTGCAACCCAATGTCCGCTGACTTGCGTTAAGGCGGACGGGTTACGTCGGCAGAGCAAGCGGTCTCTACCCAATGGAGATTGAACTATGTCGACCAATAACCTTACTAGGAGGATCATACATGAAAGCGATCATCGGCAAGAAAGTCGGCATGTCTCAGATCTTCGACGAAAACGGCAAGGTGATCCCCGTCACCGTTATCGAGGCGGGTCCCTGCGTTGTCGTGCAGAAGAAGACGGCCGAAAAGGAAGGCTACGCCGCTGTGCAGCTGGGCTACGAGGATATTCCCGAGCGCAAGCTGACCAAGCCCGAGATGGGCCACCTGAACAAGGCGGGCGTGGCTCCCAAGAAGTACCTGCGCGAGTTTGATCTTGAGAATGCCGCCGAACTGAATGTGGGCGACATCATCAAGGCTGACACCTTCAAAGAGGGCGACTTCGTGGACGTGACCGGCACCAGCAAGGGCCACGGCTATCAGGGCGTCATCAAGCGCTGGGGCGCTCAGCGCACTCCCATGAGCCACGGCGGCGGCCCCGTCCACCGTCATGCCGGTTCCATGGGCTCCACCACCGATCCCAGCCGTATCTTCAAGGGCAAGATCGGCGCCGGCCAGATGGGCGGCGACCAGATCACCATCCAGAACCTGGACATCGTCAAGGTGGATCCCGAGCTGAACCTTATCGCTGTCCGCGGCGCCGTTCCCGGCTGCAAGGGCGGTCTGGTGCTGATCAAGAGCACTGTCAAGACCCACCGCGTCAAGAACGTTGAGTCCGGCATCAGCAACAACCCGCAGAAGGCTTCCGGCCGTAATCCCCAGAAGGCTTCCGCGCGTACTAAGTAAGGAAAGGAGTGCTTAAGGTAAATGTCTACTATCAAAGTGTTGAACATGGCCGGCGCAGAAGTCGGTACTGTTGAACTGAACGACGCCATCTTTGGCATCGAGCCCAATCAGGCCGTCGTTCACGAAGTGGTGAAGAACCACCTGGCAAACTGCCGTCAAGGCACCCAGAGCGCTCTGACCCGCGGCGAGGTTTCCGGCGGCGGCAAGAAGCCCTGGCGTCAGAAGGGTACCGGCCACGCCCGTCAGGGCAGCACCCGTGCTCCCCAGTGGACCCACGGCGGTATCGTGTTTGCTCCCAAGCCCCGCAGCTACTCTTACGTTCTGAACAAGAAGGTCAAGAGACTGGCTCTGAAGTCCGCCCTGTCCGCTAAGGCTGCCGCCGGCGAGATCATCATCGTCGACTCCATCAAGATGGACAGCATCAAGACCAAGGACTTCCGCGCGTTCCTGACCGCCGTCAAGGCTGACGGCAAGTCTCTGGTGGTCACCCCCGCCAAGGACGAAGTTATCGTCAAGAGCGCCCGCAACATCCCCGGCGTCGAGACCAGCATGGCAAACCTGATCAATGTCTATGACATTCTGAAGGCCAAGTACCTAGTGCTGGATCAGAACGCCCTCGCAGTAATCGAGGAGGTGTTCGCATAATGGCTAACGTATACGACATCATAATCCGTCCCATCATCACTGAGCGTTCCATGGAAGCCGTTGCTGACAAGAAGTACGTCTTTGAAGTGGCTCCCACCGCCGGTAAGATCGAGATCAAGAACGCCGTCGAGGAGATCTTCGGCGTAAAGGTCGCTAAGGTCAACACCATCAACTATGATGGCAAGGCCAAGCGTCTGGGCGCTGGCCGTCCCGGCCACCGCAAGAGCTGGAAAAAGGCTTATGTCCAGCTGACCTCTGATTCCAAGACCATCGAAATGTTCGAGGGTATGGTGTAAGAAAGGAAGGAGTGTTAGAAAATGTCCATTAAAACTTTTAAGCCGACCACCCCTTCCCGCAGACACATGACTGTTTCCGGCTTCGACGGCATCGATAAGCACACCAAGCCCGAAGCAAGCCTGACTGAGGTCCTGAAGAAGAACGCTGGTCGCAACAGCTATGGCCGCATCACCGTCCGTCATCGCGGCGGCGGCGAAAAGCGCAAGTACCGCATCATCGACTTCAAGCGCGACAAGGTGGATATGGAAGCTACCGTCCTGCGCCTGGAGTACGATCCCAACCGCAGCGCCAACATCGCCCTGGTTCAGTACGAGGACGGCGAGAAGCGCTACATCATCGCTCCTGTCGGCCTGACCGCCGGTGACAAGGTGCTGTCCTCTGCCGCCGCCGATATCAAGCCCGGCAACTGCCTGCCCATTGCCAACATCCCCGTGGGTACTGTCATCCACAACATCGAGATGCACCCCGGCAAGGGCGCTCAGCTGGTTCGCTCCGCTGGCGCTTATGCCCAGCTGATGGCCAAGGAAGGCGATGACGCCCAGATCCGTATGCCCTCCGGCGAGGTGCGTATCATCCGCACCAACTGCAAGGCCTGCATCGGTCAGGTGGGCAACCTGGAGCACGAGAACATCCAGATCGGTAAGGCCGGTCGTAAGCGCCACATGGGTTGGCGTCCCACCGTTCGCGGCTCCGTCATGAACCCCTGCGACCACCCCCACGGCGGTGGTGAGGGCAAGTCCCCCGTCGGCCGTCCCGGCCCTGTTACCCCCTGGGGCAAGCCCGCTCTGGGTTACAAGACCCGCAAGAAGAAGAATCCGACCGACAAGTTCATTGTCAAGCGTCGTAACGTGAAGTAAAGGAGGCAAGAGAATATGAGCAGATCTATCAAAAAAGGCCCGTATGTTGCCCCTGAGCTTCTGAAGCGGGTGAATGAAATGAACAAGACCGGCGAGAAGACCGTGCTGAAGACCTGGAGCCGCAGCTCCACCATCTTCCCCGCCTTCGTCGGCCACACTATCGCTGTCCACGACGGTCGCCGTCATGTGCCTGTCTATGTCCAGGAGGACATGGTGGGTCACAAGCTGGGTGAGTTCGCTCCCACCCGCACCTTCCGTGGCCACGCCAAGAAAGCTTAAAGGAGGATGCAGAGACAATGGAAGCTAAAGCATATCTGAGATACGTCCGCATCTCTCCCCGCAAGGTTCAGATCGTCTGCGACCTGATCCGCGGCAAGGATGTCAAGACCGCTATGGCCATCCTGATGCAGACCCCCAAGGCCGCGTCCGAGCCCCTGATGAAGCTCCTCAAGAGCGCTTGCGCCAACGCGGAGAACAACTTCAGCATGGACGCTGACAAGCTGGTGGTCAGCCAGGTGTTTGCCACCCCCGGCCCCATTCTGAAGCGCATGATGCCCCGCGCTCAGGGCCGTGCCTATCGCATCAACAAGAGAACTTCTCACGTGACGCTGGCCGTCGCTGAGAAAGACTAAAAGGGAGGAGACAGTTTATGGGACAGAAAGTTAATCCCCACGGCATGCGCGTGGGCGTCATCAAAGACTGGGATTCCCGTTGGTATGCCAGCAATGAGAAGGTTGGCGATCTGCTGGTCGAGGACCACAAGATCCGCGTCTACCTGAAGAAGCTCCTCTATGCCGCCGGCGTCTCCAAGATCGAGATCGAGCGCAGCAACGAGGTCGTCACCATCTATCTGCACGTGGCCCGTCCCGGTATCGTCATCGGCAAGGGCGGCGAGCAGGTCGAGGAGTATCGCAAGAACGTTGAGAAGCTGATCGGCGGCAAGACCGTGAAGCTGAACATCGTGGAAGTCCGCAGCCCCGACATGGACGCTCAGCTGGTCGCTGAGAACATCGCTGCTCAGCTGGAGAAGCGTATCTCTCACCGCCGCGCCATGAAGAACGCCATGGGCCGCGCTATGCGCGCCGGCGCCAAGGGCATCAAGTGCAACTGCTCCGGTCGTCTGGGTGGTCGTGAGATCGCCGGCTCCGAGCACTATCACGAGGGCACCATCCCCCTGCAGACCCTGCGCGCCGACATCGACTACGGCTTCGCTGAGGCTGCTACCACCTTTGGCCGTATCGGCGTGAAGGTGTGGATCTACAAGGGCGAGATCCTGACCCAGACCCTGCGCACCACTCCGCGCACCCTGGATACTTCCAAGCCCTATCAGGAGCGTCGTGAGCGTCGCGGCAACCGTCGTGACGGCGACCGCCGCGGTGGTTTCCGCCGCGATGGCCAGAACGGCGGCTTCAATCGCGATCGTCAGAACGGCGGCTTCAACCGCGGTCCCCGTCCCGAGGGCGGCTTCCGCAAGCCCGCTGAGAAAAAGGAAGGAGGCGCACAGTAATGCTTCTGCCTAAGAGAGTTAAGTACCGCAGAGTACACCGTGGCCGCCTGACCGGTAAGGCCATGAGAGGCAACACCGTTTCCTACGGTGAGTTCGGCCTCGTCGCGCTGGAACCTGCATGGATCACCAGCAACCAGATCGAAGCAGCCCGTATCGCCATGACCCGTTACACCAAGCGTGGCGGTCAGGTCTGGATCAAGATCTTCCC
>URKW01000075.1 GCA_900548615.1 uncultured Eubacteriales bacterium
CGCCATTTTCATGGCGGGGGGGTTCGGTTGTCTCACGTCCCGGCACAGAGACGCAAGACTGACAGGGTATAACGACAGGGGAGAGAGAAAATAGCAAAGTTAGCGCTCGGGATCCCAGTTGGAGTTTTTGTCCTCCTTATCAGCCTGAGCCTTCTGAGCTGCGGCAGAAGCGCGGGGCAGATCCTCGCCCGTCAGATACTTCTTCAGGGGCTTATAGGCCACGGCGAACACCACCAGCGTGATGGCGATGTTGGGCAGCATGTAGGCCAGATTGTACAGCAGGGAGTAGAACCAGGGAGACTTCATGGTCATGCCGAAGAACACGTCGGGCATATACGCGGCCCAGATGGTGGCGCCCACCACATAGTGCACCAGGAACCGGGCAAAGCCGGCAATCAGCGTACCGGTGAAAACGCCGCTTTTCTTACGGGCCGCCAGACCGGCAAAGCCCAGCACCGTAAACGCCAGCAGATAGTCGCCGATAATGGACTGCCAGCCGATGGCAAAGCCGCCGTCAAATACGAACTGCAGCACGCCGAAAACAAAGCCGCTCAGCAGGCCAGGCCCAAGGCCCCAGCGCACGGCATACAGCACCAGCGGAACCATGGACAGCACGACGCTGCCGCCCCAGGGCATCTCCCACAGCTTGATAAAGCTGAGGATCTCGGCCACAGCCACCAGAACAGCGCCTTCGCACAGGGCGCGAAGCTTCATGTGATTCATTTGTTGTTACCTCCTAAGAAAAACATAGTCTGACCGCTGCGGTCTTTCCGTGGGAGGTACGCTCCGCAAAAGAAACACCGCATTGCGGCGATGCAATGCGGTGAAAATCATCACTATGACCACATTCCTACGCCGGCATTATCCGGATCAGGTTCGAGGGATCACAGCAGCGATACGCTGTATCTCAGCCGGTTTGCACCAGCACCCCTTGTATTGTAGCGTCATCATAGCACACAGGTAGGTTTTTGTCAATACGTGCCGGCAGAAAAATCTGCCATTTTTTTACACCTGATCCAAATGGCCGGTGGCCTCCAGCGTGGCGAAGCGATCCAGCGCGATATATCCGGCGGCGAAGATCACGTACAGGCCCGCCAGTGCCAGCAGCGGCTTCAGAACGTTGGCCCAGCCCGGCTCGTGGAATACCACGCTGCCGCTGTCCGTGACCACCTGTGCCGCCAGCATCTCATGGCGCAGGGTGTACGCCGTGCCGTCAGCGGCGGCAAAGCTGCGGCGCTGGGCCTTCAGCTCCTTGTACAGCGCGCCGTCCTCATCGGTCTGCTGCTCCACCTCGTTGCCCTGCAGATCCAGTGTGACAACAGTTTTTCCGGTGGACAGCAGCAACTGTCCCTCCCGCACGGTGAACAGAAAGCTCTTGTCCACGTGGGGCGTGATGGCGGACACCTTTTGTCCCGCCTCATATACCTCGATCTTTCCGCCCCGGCCCAGATACAGCCGTCCGGCGTCGTCCGCCGCGATGCCCTCATAGGACAGGGCCATACGGCCCGTCACCATGGCGATGACGGACAGCAGGAAGATCAGTATAGCCGGGATAGCCAGCGCCCGCATCAAACGGCGGTATTTCGGTTCCAATAGTTTCATAGGTCTACCTCATGTTCCGGAGAATTACATCCACATGGCGAACAGCCGCAGCAGCGTGCCAAGAGCCTTGTGATACCAGGGACGGCTTTTCCAGCGCTTCATGGTCATGCGTTCGCCGGAGGCGGCGATGCGCGCCATGTCCTCTGCCAGCGGCTGGGACGCCGCCGTGCCGTACAGCAGCGTACCGCACTCGAAATGCAGCTGGAAGCTGCGGTAATCCATGTTCACCGAGCCGACAAACGCCATTTTCCCGTCTGCCAGCACGGTCTTGCCGTGCAGCAGGCCCGGCGTGAAAATGTCGATCTCCACCCCGTGGCGCATCAGCTCGCCCCAGTAGCTTTCCGCCACCAGATAGGCGAACTTATGGTCGGGGATGCCGGGCATCAGCAGCTGCACCTTGACGCCGCTGTCCGCCGCCAGACACAGGGCGCGCATCATGGGCTCGTCAATGGCCAGATACGGCGTGGTGATGGTCAGCGTCTCCCGCGCTCCGGCGATCAGCTGCAAAAACGCGTCCTCGGCGGTGTTGATGGGGTTGTTGTCCGGGCCGTCCACAAAGGGCTGGACGAAGCCCTGACCCTCCGCGCCGAAGCGGGGACGGTAGTAGTCATAGCCGTTGTCCAGCGTGCCGCCCATCCGCTCCCACAGGTGGATGAAGTCCCGTGTGAGACCCCAGGCGCCCCGGCCTGTCAGCCGCACGCCGCAGTCCTTCCAATAGCCGAACCGCTCCGTGATGTTGGCGTATTCGTCTGCCAGATTGGCGCCGCCGGTATAGGCCACCTCGCCGTCGATGCAGGCGATCTTCCGGTGGTCGCGATAGTTGAAGTACAGCCGGTTCACGTACTGGTGTACCGGGTTGAAGATCATGACCTCCACGCCGATACTTTGCAGTGCGTCGATCTCCTCGTTGCCGAAGCGCATCATGCTGCCGAAGTCATCAAAGAGGAACTTAATCTCCACGCCCTCCGCCCGCTTGCGGCGGAAGATATCCAGCATCCGGTCGAAGATCTCGCCCCGTGCCACAATGTAGTATTCCAGAAAGATGAAGCGCTTCGCCTGCTCCATGTGCTCCAGCAGATCGCTGAGATACGCCTCGCCAGTGGCGAGATATTCCGCCTGGGTGCTGTCGTACAGGGGGAAGCCGCCCCGTGCCATGTAGCAGGCCAGACGGTTCCACTCCGGCATTTGCTCTGCCAGCGCCGACGCCGCGGCGGCGCACTGCTCCATCTGGACGGGACTCTCCGCCGGAAGCGGCACCTTTTTCAGCGTCAGCCGCTTGGCACTGCTTTCGCCGTTCCACAGCCAGTACAGGATCAGACCCGCGGCGGGTACCACCAGGATCAGCAGGATCCAGCCGATCTTGTAGCTGCTGCTGCCGGGGCGGGTGTAGACGCGTCCGGCCACGATCAATGCCAGCACTTGCAGCAGCGTATAGGCCAGCGCCATTTTCTGCTGCAGCAGCACGGACAGCCCCACCACCAGTGCGATCTGCACCAGCAGCAGCAGCGCCACCAGCGCAAGCCGCAGTCCGGCGCTGATCCGCCGTTCCGTTTTCTGTTGTATTCGGTGCTTTTTCATGGGGCTCCTTTCGGAATAGGGTAAGGGGATAGCGGGGGAAATTGCGCAGGGGATGGTGTACCAATTGGCCCCTCTGGGAGGGGGCTATCAGCCGCAAGGCTGACTGGGGGAGAGAATAAAAGGCTGAAATTCTCTCCCCCGTCGGGGCGTTAAGAAAATATGCCGGTGGCATGTTTTTAGCCCCGATCTCGGCGGCTGTGCCGCCGTAGCTGCCACCTCCCTCACAGAGGGAGGCAAAGAACGTGTAGTTCAGGGTCGGCCCCTCCCGCTCAGTTCCGGTTCTTCCGCAGCAGCTCCTGCTGGATGTCCCACAGCTTCTGGCTGAGATCCACGTAATAGGTCTGGGGGTTATCAAAGCGCTTGATCTCGTCCCACAGGGTGTTCACCTGCTGCTTGCAGTAGGCCTGAATGTCCTTCAGCGTCGGGGACTGGTACACCTTTTTGCCGTTCAGGAACACCGGTACCAGCAGCTCACGGGCCTCAAAGTTGCACACGTTCTTGGTTTTCCACGTGGCATAGGGGTCGAACAGCATCAGCGGCTCATTCTCGTCCACCACCTCGTCGTGAACGGTCATGTAGTCGGCAATGGCCTTGCCGTTGTCTCTGTTATAAAGGCGATACACCTTCTTGAAGTGGGGAATGGTGATCTTCTCCACGTTTTCGCTGCACTTGATCTTGGGAATGATCTCGCCCTTGTCGTTCTCCACGGCGGTCAGCTTGTACACGCCGCCGAACACCGGCTCGCTCTTGGCGGTGATCATCCGCTCACCCACGCCGAACATATCGATTTGAGCGCCCTGCAAAAACAGGTTCTGGATCAGCCGCTCGTCCAGCGAGTTGGACACGCTGATCTGACACTCCGGCCAGCCGGCCTCGTCCAGCATCTTGCGGGCCTTCTGGCTGAGATAGGCCATGTCGCCGCTGTCCAGCCGGATACCGCACTTGCTGATGCCCATGGGGCGCAGTACCTCGTTAAAAGCGCGGATAGCGTTGGGCACGCCGGATTTCAGAGTGTTGTAGGTATCCACCAGCAGCGTGGCGTTGGTGGGGTATGTCTCACAGTAGGTCTTGAAGGCCTCGTACTCCGTGTCAAACATCTGCACCCAGGCGTGGGCCATGGTGCCGCCGGCGGGAACGCCGTACAGCTGGTCGGAAATGGTGCAGGCCGTACCGGCGCAGCCGCCGATATAGGCCGCCCGCGCGCCGATGATAGCCGCGTCCGCGCCCTGTGCCCGGCGGGAGCCAAACTCCAGCACCGTGCGGCCGTTGGCGGCCCGGCAGATGCGGTTGGCCTTGGTGGCGATCAGGCTCTGGTGGTTGATGGTCAGCAGCGTGAACGTCTCAATCAGCTGGGCCTCGATAGACGGTGCGCGTACCACCACCAGCGGCTCGCGAGGGAACACAGGGGTGCCCTCGGGGATGGCGTAGATATCACCGGTGAAACGGAAATTCCGCAGATAGTCCAGAAACTCCTCACAGAACAGGCTGCGGCCCCGGAGATAGGCGATATCCTCCTCGCTGAAGTGGAGATTTTCAATGTAGTCGATCAGCTGCTCCAGACCTGCGGCGATGGCGAAGCCGCCCTGATCGGGCACCTTGCGGAAGAACACATCGAAATAGGTGATGCGATCCTTGTATCCGTTGCGGAAGTATCCGTTGCCCATGGTCAACTCATAGAAGTCGCACAGCATGGTCATGTTCAGCTTTTCAGCAGTATTCATTTCCTGTCAAACCTCAAATTCTCAATAATACCCCGGTGTCGGGGCGCAAGAGTATCTACTTAATTATAGCACAAATTTAACATTTCGCAACCGTTTCTCCCATATAATTCAGCGTTTTGGGGCAGCTAAACCGCTGGTCGGTTGCATTTTTTGCTCCACCTGCTACAATAAACGGCGAGGTGATCACTTTGGACAAAAAACAACTCGGCGCGTTTATCGCCGAAAATCGCAGGCGTCAGCACATGACCCAACAGCAGCTGGCCCAAATGCTTTACATCACCGATAAGGCTGTGAGCAAATGGGAGCGCGGGCTTTCCTATCCCGATGTCACACTTCTGGAGCCGCTGGCCACGGCTTTAGGGATGACAACAGCCGCGCTTATCCGGTGCGATTCGCCTGCTGAGGAAAAGGAGAACGCTATGGAAGAAAAAAAGCCCCATGCGGAAAACGAGACGCTTCGCGCCGTCGCGGAAATGGCCGATGACAGCAAAAAGCAGCTGCAGCGCCAGTGGCTCACGGGTACCAGTGCCACTGTAGCGACGCTTCTGCTCGTCATTATCCTGCTGGTGATCGAAAATATCCACACCAATCTGACAAACCCCTATCGAAACACAGAGGCGGTATTCTGTCTTGTCCAAGAGGTAGAGCGCACGGCAGACGGCACATGGCTCTACGTTATGGATGCGGACGATCTCGCCATGGAATTCCTGAAACTCCGGTGTCCGGCGGATATGGATACGGACACCTTGAAAACCGGATGGCGCTATGTAGACTCCGTTTTGGCACATCCACAGTATCTCATTGAATATGATCGCCGCACCAACGAGATCACGCGATGCGATGAACTGCCGGAATATCTGACAGTGACCGCCATAGGCGGCTTTGACGGCAGTCCGGCACAGCCCATGGAGAAGCCGCTTTTCGGCTTTGAGAAAACCTATTCGGCGCACCTTGACGACCATGGTGCCACCTACTTCTTCGCTCCTGTTCCGGAGCATCCGGAGGAGCGGCAGGTACTGATGCTCCTGCCGGACGCGGGACGCCACGTAGACTACCGCGTGGAGGATGTGGACGGCGACGGCATCAACGAACTGCTGCTGACAGGTCTCGGCGGGGAGAAGCCCTTCATGCTCTGCGATGTGGACATCACGGGACAACTCATTACACAACTCTACAGCACATGGAACTGACCAGCTTTCAGAAAAAAAGAACCGCCCGCAGGCGGTTCTTTTTTCTGTTCTGAGAATTATTCGTCGTCCTCTTCGGCGGCTTCGTTCAAGGCGTTGGCCAGATCGCTGAGATCGAACTCCAGCTTGGTGCCACAGTTGGGGCACACCACTTCGCCGTCCTCCAGAATGGACTCGTCGAAGTAGACCTCTTCCTCGCACTCGGGGCAGGTGGTCATGAAGCAGTCCTCTTCGTCCTCATCATCGTCCCACTCGTCCTCATCCTCGTCCTCCAGCTCGTAGAGGGATTCCTCCACTTCGCTCAGGTCGTCGCTGACGGCGTCCAGACCGTCTTCCAGATCCACCATCTCGTCCTGCATGTCGGCGATCTCGTCGGCCATGTCCTCCAGCACATCGATGATGGCGGCAAACAGCTTGCCCTCGTTGCTCTCGGTGTCCAGCTTCAGACCCTCGGCCAGACCCTTCAGATACGCTACCTTTTCAGAAATACCCATTTTCGGCTCCTTTCTGTACGGTTGGTTGATTGTTTAACGACTGCTTTTTACTTGGCGCGGCCCAGATATTCGCCGGTGCGGGTGTCGATGGTGATCTTGTCGCCGATGTTGATGAACAGGGGCACCTTCACCTCGGCGCCGGTCTCCACGGTGGCGGGCTTCAGGGTGTTGGTGGCGGTGTTGCCGGCCAGACCGGGCTCGGTTTCGGTGACCTCCAGATCCATGAAGTTGGGGCACTCCAGACCGAACACGTTGCCCTTATAGCTCAGCACCTTGCACACGGTGTTCTCGGTGATGAAGCGGAACGCGTCGCCCAGCAGATCCTTGCCCAGAGGCACCATGTCGAAGGTCTCCTGATCCATGAAGTAGTACAGGTCGCCGTCGTTGTAGCTGTAGGCCATGTCCTTGCGCTCAATGAAAGCTTCCTCGAACTTGGCGGTGGGGTTGAAGGACGTTTCGGTGACGCCGCCGGTCACGATGTTCTTCATCTTGGTGCGCACGAAAGCAGCGCCCTTACCGGGCTTCACGTGCTGGAACTCGATGACCTGCATGATCTTGCCATCATACTCGAAAGTCTTACCGTTTCTGAAATCGCCGGCAGTGATAGTTGCCATATTGATATTCCTCCCATGTGATGAGGGAATATCACGATTCCCTCGAATAAAATAATTCTGGCCGCAAAAAGCCGTATTTATTTTACATGATGCTTACCTGTTTGGCAAGAGCTTTGCCGTATTTTTTGCCAAAAAAGCGAAAATATTTCTTTACAGCACCAGCAGCGCCTTGGGGGCTCTGGTGATGATCTCCGCGCCGTCAGGCCGCAGCACCATCACATCCTCGATGCGGACGCCGAATTTGCCCGGCAGATAAATGCCCGGCTCGGCGCTGACCACCGCGTTCTCCGGCATGGGCTTTTCGTTGGCGGGCGAGGCGTTGGGGGACTCATGAATGTCGATGCCCAGACTGTGGCCGAAGCTGTGGCCGAAGTAAGCGCCGTACCCGGCGTCGGCGATGACCTGGCGGGCTGCACCGTCGATGGCCGCACCGGTAACGCCCGCCTTTGCAGCGGCGATACCCGCCAGCTGGGCCTGCAAAACAATGTCGTAGACCTGCCGCATCTCGTCGGAGGGCTGGCCCAGCGCCACGGTACGGGTCATGTCGCTGCAATAGCCCTTGTAGACGCAGCCGAAGTCCATGGTGATGAAGTCGCCCTCCCGCACCTGCCGCATGCCCGGCACCGCGTGGGGCATGGAGCCGTTGGGGCCGGAGGCGATGATGGTGTCAAAGGAGGTCTTTTCCGCTCCGGCGGACACCATCAGGTAGTTGAGCCGGGCGGCAATGGCCTTTTCCGTCATGCCGGGGCGGATCTCTTTCAAAATCTGCTCCAGCGCGCCCTCGGCGATCCGCTGGGCGGCGATCATGGTTTCGATCTCCTCCGCGTCCTTGCTGCCCCGCAGCTCCGTCATCAGGGCCGAGGCGGGGGTCAGCGCGGCGCTGAGCTTCTTCGTATAGGCGGTGTGCTCCGCCACGGTCATGCTCTCGTCCTCAAAGCCCACGTTTTTCGCGCCGGTCTGGGCCAGCGCGTCATTGATCAGAGCGGAGAAGGACTTCTCCCGGCTGATCTCGCCGATGACGGCCGCACCGCCGATGGCCTTTTCCGCCGCTTCGGTGTAGCGGCTGTCGGTAAAATACCAGCTGCCCTTGCGGGTGATGAGCGCCGCACCCTCGCCCATGAAGCCGGTGGCGTAATAGCAGTTGGACTCGCCCGCCAGCAGCACCGCGTCCAGCTCGCCCAGATGGGCGGCGATCCGTTCCAGATGGTTCATATGGCTTCCTCCTTTACCGTTCCCGCGCCATGTCCTTGAAAGGAGCCTGCATGGCGTGCAGTACCTTCTGCCAGGGCGTTACCGCGCCGCCTACCGGCTCCACCATCAGGGCGGTGACGCCGGACAGGTTGGCCGCCAGCACGTCCGTCAGCAGCTTGTCTCCCAGCATGGCGGTCTCGCGTTCTGTGACGCCTGCCCTGGCCATGGCCCGCCGCAGTCCTTTGGGTGAGGGCTTCTGGGCGTGGCCCACATAGTCGATGCCCAGTGTGCGGCAGAAGTCGTTCACCCGCTTGCCGCTGCGGTTGTTGGACAGGATCATCACCGTGATGCCCGCCGCCTTCAATCCGTCGATCCACGCTTTCACACCCTCCGGCGGGGTCTTTACCGCCTTGGGCGCCAGCGTGTAGTCCAGATCGCACAGCAGCAGCTTGATGCCTTTTTCATGCAGCAGCTCCGGCGTAATGCCGCTGTAGTCGCTGAATAAGCGGTCAGGCCGCAGGGAAACGCGCATATCCATACTCCTTTTCTCATAAATTTAAACGTAGTATACCAGTTTTTACCGGAAAAAACAAGGGGGCGGGGTCATGCAGTTCTATCTGGCGGCAGGGGCGGGCGACACGCTGCCCCGTGGGCGGTTCCGTCCGGTGCGGGCGGTCTACCGGCTGGGGCCGCGGCTGCTGTCGGCAGCGGGCAACGCGCCGGTGCAGGGCGGGCTGATGCTGGTGCGCGACAGCCGGGAGTGCGGCCCGGCGGAGGTGCTGGCCCGTGATATCCTGCGGGAGTGCCTGCGGCGGAACTATGACGGCGTGGTGCTGGACTGGTATCATAACAGTACCGACAGAGGGGCTTTAACAGCCCAGATGGGGCAGTTATGCACCCGATATGAGCGCCGTCTGTTCGTACCGGAGCGGTACGCGTCCCATGCGCCCCATGCCACGGTGCTGCTGAACACCGCCGTGTCCGGCGGCACGCTGAAAAGCTGTCTGGACGAGGGGGTACGCCGGTTCGGCGCGTCCCGTCTGGCGCTGGATCTGGAGCGGATGCGGCTGGATTTCACCCTGCCCCACACCATGAATGTCCGCCGTCCCCTAACGGCGGAGGAGCTGCGGCGGCTGCGGGAGGGAAAGAGCGTCTACTTCTCTGACGATCTCTGCGCCCGGTACTTCACCTACCGCTCCGGCAGCGAGAACCACTATGTGCTGTTCGATGACGCCCAGACCCTGCGGAAGAAGGCGGACATGGCGGAGAACCGCGGCATCCGTGAGGGCTTTTTCATGCTGCCGGAGGTGGCGGATATCACAGGGGAGCTGCTGGGGTAAGCGAGAGAAAGGGCCACCCCTGCAAGTGTCATTCCGAGGAGCGAAGCGACGTGGGAATCCGTAACCAAAGCCTCCCCTGTGTAAGGGGAGGTGGCAAAAATCTTTGATTTTTGACGGA
>URKW01000076.1 GCA_900548615.1 uncultured Eubacteriales bacterium
CGACTAAAACGCCAGCTCTCGCATAACGAGAACTGGCGTTCTTTGACAGGCTGAAAGGACGCTGTTCCGATGGAACAGCGTCCTTTTTTATGTGCTTAGTCGAACCCAAACAACCCCATGATGCGGTGGTACAGATCCTTGTGCTCCTCGTACCAGTCCTTGCGCTCTTTCAACAGACGCTCCGCGTCGGCGTATTCCTCCAGCGCCTGACTGGCCTCCAGATAGCCGCGGGTCAGCACCCGCATACGCTTGCTCATATACTGCATCAGGCTCATGATCTTGGCAGGCCGCTCCTGAAAGTAGTGGCTGAAGCTCTCATGAGTGATCACCATACAGGCCGTTTTTTCCAGCGCCACGGCGGTGGCGTTCTGCGGACGGCTTTCCAGAAAGCCCACGATGCCGAAAAAGCCGTCGGCCTCCACCTCGTTCAGCAGACGCTGGGTGGGCTTGTGGTAGTCCACGTACAGAGCCACCTGCCCCCACAGCACGTCAAAGATGGCCGTTACATAGTCGCCCTGCTGGTAAATGACTTCGCCCTTTTTGAAGATTTTTTCTCCGGCTTCCGGATGGTTGGTTGTCACAGTTATCGCCGCCTTTCTGCTATAGAATAATCGTTTAGAAATGATTTAGAACATCTTATCCACGTAAGCGTTCAGCTTTTTCGCGTCGTAGCTGTCCTTATAGGTGGTCTTGAACCGCTGCACCGTCAGGGAGTTGAACTGCAGCACCTTGCGGTACTTCATAATGCCCGCTGCCAGACCGAACAGGGCGCAGATAGGGCCGTAGGGCAGCATTTTCACGCACGTATAGGCCAGCGCCGCCACCACGATCACAGAGATGACCACGCCTGCGATCTGCTTTTTCGGCTGAAGCAGCTTCACTTCCTCGGCGCTGATGATCCCCTCGTCGATCATGGCCTGGGCAAAGCGCTTCTGTACGCCGAACTGAGAGACTGCCGACAGTACGATGGGGGCCACCGCCAGAAATGAAAACAGCGTAATGACCGCGTTCCAGAGAAAAATGCCAAATCCTTCCATATTTCCCATAGTAAATACTCCTTTAGTTATTCAAAATTTGATTTTCTTACCGGATGAAGGCCTGCCGCACATCCTCACGGCCCGACAGGTACAGCAGATGGCTGTAGCGCAGGGCAAAGGACACCGTGTCACCTACCTGTAGGGAGCGGGGACAGTCGGTCACGTCCAGAATGCAGTGGTCGGAGCTGCCGCCCACCACAGTGACGCCGCTGTCCAGCGGCGTCAGGCTCTCCAGCTCGCCCACGTCGGCCCGACCCAGCGCCAGCAGCGCACGGCGGCGGACGCCGTAATCCTCATACACCGGCTTGCGGCCGAAGGCGTCGATGCAGAACTCCCCCTGGGGATAGGTGGGCTTTTCCCGCACCTCGATGACCTCTGCCGTCAGGGTGAAGGTGTCCTGCCGCAGATAGTCCATATCCTCGATATGCCACAGGTTGGGCAGGTCGTAGCCCAGAAGGATGTTTTCCCCAATGCGCAGGTGGTTGATCCCCTCCGGCATGGTGCCCCAGTGCACCAGCGTATAGGAGCTGGTGGCACCGCCGGAGACGATCTCCAGCTTGCGGCCGATGGCCTCCTCTACACGACGAGCCAGCGCGGTCAGCTGCCCCATCTTCTCCGGCGTGGGCTGGATGGAGCCGTAGCAGCTCAGGTTCACGCCGATACCGGAAAGGTGCACGTGGGGCAGATCGCGTTCCACGTGGACGCAGGCGTCAACAAATTCGTCCTTATCCCAGAAGCCCTCCCGCAGATCGCCCAGATCGGCCATGACGATAACGCCGTGGGTCTTGTTCTGCCTGCGGCACTCCTGCTCCAGCGCGTCCAGCGTCGATCGGTCGCTTTGCAGCGACAGGTCGCACAGCGCCACTGTGTCGGGAAGCTCCGTCAGTCCGGGAATGCGGATCAGCAGGAACGGGCCGTCCACGCCTGCGGCGCGGCAGCGTGCCACCTGCTCCAGACGGCTGGTGCCGATCTGCGCCGCGCCGTTCTGGCGCATGACCTGCGCCACCTGCGGCATGCCGCCGCAGCCCTTGATGATCCCGCAGACCTGAATGTTCTGCGCCCGGCAACGGGACAGGATCTCCTGTGCGTTATGGGTCAGCCTGTCCAGATGTACCTCCAGACAGGGATATTGCCGATTCATGGTTTCACCTCATTTTTAGTCAGTACACATTAGTATATCATACCTTATCCAATAAAGCCACCCTATTTTTTCCCGCGGACGAAAAGTCTTGCAAAAACTTGTCCTATTGCCTATAATCATCACATAGTAATAGAGACAGACCCCCATGAGAAAGGAAGCGTTCCATGAAAAAGATCATATGTTTGGCAGCGGCGCTGCTTTTGCTGGCGCTGGCGCTGACCGGCTGCCACAAGCACGTGTCCGCCGCGCCCGCTACCTGTACCGAGCCGGAGATTTGCACCGAGTGCGGCAAGGTGATGGCTGAGGCGCTGGGTCACGACCCCGGCCCCGAGGCCACCTGCGCCGCGCCCCAGACCTGCCGGCGGTGCGGTATTGAGCTGTCGCCCCAGCTGCCCCACACTTCTGCCGGCCCTGCCACCTGCACGGAGGCCGAGGTCTGTGCGGTGTGCGGCGCGGTCATCAGCCCTGCGCTGGGTCACACGGTAGGGGAGGACGGCGTGTGCACTACCTGCGGACAGCAGGTGGTTCCGGCCGGACAGCGGTACATCGCACCCGGTAAGGGCAGCGCTGTTTCCTCCGACAACGCCTCTGCCGTCACGGCGGAGACGGCCAGCGACGGCCACTATCACAACAACATCGCCGCCTATTATGCCAACGCGGTGCTGGTGTGCGGTGACTACGGCGTGGAGTATTTCGACCCCGACCCCACCGGCTCCAGCGCCTATGCCGAAACGGTGAACAAGTTTGCCGCCAAGTACCCCAACATCCACGTGACCTGCCTGCTGACGCCAAAGTGCTGCGCCTATCATTCTCCGGCAGACTATGACGATCCCCATGACAACATCGCCAGCTTCATCAAGTCTACCTACGGCATGATGGACAGCTCTGTCACCACTGTGGACTGCATGGGCCTGATGGATCAGCACGCCGGAGAGTACATGTTCTACCGCACCGACCACCATTGGACCAGTCTGGGCGCCTACTATGCCTCGGTGGCCTACTGTCAGGCCAACGGCCTGACGCCCTGGACGCTGGACAGCTATGACACGGTGGTGCGCACCGGCTACACCGGTTCTCTGCACATGTACGGCAATCATCCTGCCGAGCTGACAGCCAACCCGGATTACTCTGTGGCCCGTTTCCCTCATGTGGGCTATTCCATGGTGTACTATCGGGACGGCGTGCAGTATAACGGCCAGGCGGTCAACGGCAGCGTCAGCGACTATGCCGGGATGTTCCTGTGCGGCGATCAGCCCCTGACGGTCATCACCACCGACAATAAGAACGGCAAAACCCTGCTGGTATTCAAGGAGTCCTACGGCAACGCCTTCGTCCCCTATATGATCGACTACTACGAGCGGATCGTGGTGGTGGATATCCGGGAGGATGTGGGCAGCGTCAGCGGCATTATCTCCCAGTACGGCGTCACCGACGCCCTCATTATCAACAACTGTCAGGCTGCCACCAGCCTGCGGAGCAATCTGGAGAGCCGGGCGCTTTCATAAACCCTGTGCAAAAAAATGGCCACCCTTTCGGGTGGCCATTTTTTATGCAATTGTGATACCTCTTACGCGAACAGGTAGCTGTACTTGTCACGCATGGTGACGATCAGCGTCTCCAGATCGGCGGGCAGGCCGTTCTTGGCGTCGCTCAGGTCGTAGTCCTTGGGCTCACCGAAGGTACGGACGCGCACCTTGTCGCCGCCCAGGAACAGAACGCCTGCGTTGTGGGAATCCACCATGTCCTCAGCGGTCTGGAACAGGGTGAACTTGTCGTGACAGGGCTCGGAGGAGTAGGGGCAGAACTGGGTGCAGTTGCCGCACTCGTTGCACATCTTGTCCACGTGGACGATCTGGTGCTTGCCGTCGGCCATGGCGATGGCCACGTTGGCGCGGTTGGGGCAGGAATCCACGCAGTTCTCGCACACGGTTTTGCACTGCAGGCAGCGCTGGCCCTCATGGCAGGGATATTCCGCCATCTTCAGGGTGCCCTTCTTGGCGGCGGCGTCCGCGATGGTGACGTAGGCCTGCGCGGGGATCTCGTAGGTGTGGGGCGCACCGATGACCTCAGCGGCGAAAGCGGCGGCGTCGGCAATGCCCTCCACCACAGTGGCGGGACCACGGGTGGCATCGCCTGCGGCGTACACGCCCTCGATGTTGGTCTTGAAGGCGGGACGGCCCTTCTTGTCCAGCTCGATGCCGTTGGCGGTCATGAGAGCGTCGTCCACCTGCTCGCCCACGGCGGAGATCACCAGATCGCAGGGGATCTCAAAGAACTCACCGCTGCCCACGGGGCTGCGGCGGCCGGAAGCATCAGCCTCACCCAGCACCATTTTTTCGCACGTCAGCACGCCGTCGGCCTGCTTCACGGGAGCGGCCAGCTCGGCGAAGGTCACGCCGTCAGCCAGCGCCAGCGCCAGCTCATGCTCGTCGGCGGGCATGTACTTGCGGGTGCGGCGATAGACCAGCGTCACGTTCTTGGCGCCGCTGCGCTTGGCAAGACGGGCCGCATCCATGGCGGTGTTGCCGCCGCCGATCACGGCGATATTACCGGCCACGGAGATGTTGCCGGCCTTCACGCCCTTCATCCACTGGATGGCGCCGGCCACGTCGCCTGCGATGTCCAGCTTGCCGGGCTTCCAGGCGCCAACGGCGAACAGAATGTGGGTGTAGCCCTGCTTCTTCAGCTCGTCCACAGAGGGAGCGGGTGCGCCGCACTTGACCTCAACGCCGTACTTCTCCATCATGGCGATATCCTTGGCGATGGTCTCGTTGGCGATACGGAAGCTGGGAATCACGTGACGGGGTACGCCGCCCAGCTCCTTTTCACGCTCGAAGATCGTCACGGCGATACCGGCGCGGGCCAGGAAGTTGGCGGCAGCAATACCGGTGGGGCCGCCGCCGATGATGGCGGCCTTCTTGCCGGAGATCTTCTCGGTGGGACGGATGTTGGCCATGACGGCGCTGTAGCCGTTCTTGGCGGCCACCAGCTTGGCGTCACGGATGTGGACGGACTCCTCGTAGAAGTTGCGGCTGCACTTGTTCTGGCAGCGGTGGGCGCAGATGGTGCCGGTCAGGAAGGGCAGGGGATTCTTCTCGGTGATAAGCTTCAGCGCCGGGCCGTACAGGCCCTTGTTCACCAGCTCCAGATACTCGGGAATGTCCTGTGCGATGGGGCAGCCGCCCTTACAGGGTGCGCTGAAGCAGTCGATCCAGGGCACGTTCTTCTCGCTCTTGCGGCTGGGCAGGGGCTTGATGGGCTTCACGTGGTGCACGTCGGTGTGGCTGGCGGTGGACATTTCGCAGATGGCCTGGGTATCGGTGCCGCAGAAGGGCTTATAGGTCATGTGCTCCACCTTTTCCACCATCTGCAGCAGGCGGTTGTATCCGCCGGGCTTCAGGATGGTGGTGGCCACGGTGATGGGCCAGATACCTGCGGCAAACAGCTTGTCGCAGTTGAAGTACTCGGCGCCGCCGGCGAAGGAGATGCGCATCTTGCCCTGGAACTGGCGGGAAATGCGATGGCACATCTCGATGGTCAGGGGGAACAGGGAGCGGCCGGACATGTACATCTCGTCGTTGGGCAGCTCGCCGCGGGTGGTGTCGACGGGGAAGGTGTTGGACAGCTTCAGGCCGAACTCCAGACCCTTACTGTCGGCCAGCGCCTGCAGACGCTCGAACATGGGAACGGCGTCAGCCCACTGGAGATCCTCGTTGAAGTGGTGCTCGTCGAACACGATGTAGTCATAGCCCATGCTGTCCAGCGTGCGGCGTGCGGTCTCGTAGCCCAGAATGGTGGGGTTGCACTTTACGAAGGTGTGCAGCTGCTTCTCGGTAATGAGGTAGCTGGCAATGCGCTCAATCTCGTCAGGAGGGCAGCCGTGGAGGGTGGAAACGGTGACGCTGCGGCTAACGCGGGGGTCAATGGCGTCGATGTAGGCGCGCTCCTCGGGGAACAGCTCCTTCAGAACGGCCTTGCACTCGCCGAAGATGGCGGTCTTGTTGGCGTCCTTCATGCCCTCGATATAGGTGTTGACCTTGTCGCCCTTGATGCCTTCCAGATCGTAGCCCACGGACATGTTGAATACGAAGCCGTTGGGATCGCCCAGACCGTACACCTTGCTGAGCACCTTCAGGGCGCACCAGGCCTTGATGTACTCGTCCATTGCCTGGGGAATGGTCAGCTCGGTGGACCACTCCTGGTTGTAGCCCTCGTCATTGGCCAGAATGCAGGGACGGGGCACACAGGCGGCCAGATCGGCGCCGTCCATCTTCTGAACGGTCTTGACCTCGAAGAACCGGGCGCCTGCCATGTAGGCGGCGATGATGTTCTGGGCCAGCTGGCTGTTGGGGCCTGCGGCGGGGCCGAAGGGAGTTTCAATGCGCTCGCCGAAAATGGGCAGGGATTTGCCGGTGGCGTGGTAAGCCTTGCGCACACCAAAAATTTCGCCGCAGTTGGCGTATTCCGTGACCACCCAGTTCATCAGAGACTTGAACGGGATGGGATACATTTTTTCAGACATGGGATGTCCTCCTTGTCGTGAGATTGTGTTATTTTGTGTAGGGGCGGACAGAGTCGTCTGCCCCTACAGGTGGGTATATCAATACTCTCTGTGGTTCAGATCGCCCCACAGCTTCTTGGCGGCCTCGAGGATATGGGCGTTCTCGGCCTCCTCGTCGATGCCCACCAGTACGCGGTCCTTCATCAGCAGCTTACCGGCGGCGATGGTGGTCTGGCACTGGCGGCCGGTCATGCCGAAGATCATGTGACCGTCGATATTTTCGTCGGAGAAAGGAGTGAAGGGCTTGTAGTCCATGACGATGATGTCCGCTGCGGCGCCGGCCTTCAGCACGCCCAACTGCTGGGGGAAGTACTTGGCGCCGATCTTGGCGTTATTCTTGAACAACATGTCCGTGACCTCGCACCAGCCCACGTTGGGCAGGCAGTTCTGGCTGCGCTGGGAGCACAGGGCCACCTTGATGGACTCCAGCATGTCGTTGGTATAGGCGTCGGTACCCATGCCCAGCAGGATGCCCCGCTTGTAGAGCTGGAGCACCGGGCAGATGCCGATGGCGTTGCCCATGTTGGACTCGGGGTTGTTGACCACCATGGTGTTGGTCTCCTTGATGATCTCCATCTCGGCGGTGTTCACGTGGATGCAGTGGCCCAGAATGGTCTTTTCGCCCAGAATGCCGTGATCCTGCAAACGCTGCACGGGACGGCGACCGTAGTTCTGGAGAGAGTCGTACACATCGTTCATGCCCTCGGACACGTGGATGTGATAGCCGGTGCGGCCGTTGTTGGCCTCTACCATACGGTCAAAGGTCTTGTCGGAGATGGTGAACAGAGCATGGCCGCCGAACATGGCCGCCAGCATGGGATCCTTCCGCTGCTCGCACTCGGTGATGAAGTCGGCGTTCTCCTTGATGGCCTGCAGGCACTTCTCCTCGCCGTCACGGTCGGACACCTCATAGCACAGGCAGGAGCGCAGGCCCAGACGCTTGCTCTCCTCGGCGATGGTGTGCAGCGTGCCAGGGATCTCGCCGTAGCTGGCGTGATGGTCGAACACGGTGGTGACGCCCTGCTTGATGGAGTCCATGTACAGCGCGGTGGCGCTGGCGCGGGTGCCGTCCATCATCAGGTGGCGGTCGATGGCCCACCATGTGCCGTCCAGCACCTCATAGAAATTGGTAGGGTTGTTGCCCACAATGCTCAGGCCGCGGGCCAGAGCGGAATAGATGTGGGTGTGGGCGTTGATGAGAGCGGGCATGATGACGCCGCCCTTGGCATCGATGATCTCCGCCTGGGGGTACTTGGCACGCAGCGCGGCTTCCTCGCCTACCTCAACGATGTTGGCCCCTTCGTAGGCTACGGCGCCGTGCTCGTAATAGCCCTTCCCCTCGCTGTCGCGGGTGATCAGTCTGCCATTGGTCACTAAAGTCATATGGTTTTCCCTCCTGTAAAAAAGTTCCAATTCACCATCACTGCCGCTAAATGCAAAAAATGTTCCAAACCTCCGGGGAGGTCTGAAACACTCAAGCCGCTGCGCCGAGTGATAGTTGCAGCCCGTGCGCGAAGCACTTCCTTACAGCTACCAATCTTGGATTGTCTCCTCTATTTTACCTGAAAAACGTGTCGTATGCAAGACCTAATTGTTGCCTTTGCATGAAAAATCCCTGAAATTTTTCAGCCCCCAACTTATAAATTGTATATTGACGCAGTTCATCTTGTGTGCTATATTAGATGTAAAGATTTGGGAGGTGCTGTGTGATGCGCAACGTGTATATTTACGGAGATTCGCTGCTGAAGGCCACTGTGCCGGACGAGGAGCTGAAATATCATTTTCACCTGCCGGAGATCATGGCCCGCTATCCCTCTGACCGGGTGCAGGTGACGAACCGGGCCAAGATGGGCGCCACCGTGTCCAAGGGTCTGTCGCTGGTGGAGCACGACGCGGCCCGGGGACTGGACGCGGATTACGCCCTGATCTGCTACGGCGGCAACGACAGCGACTATGACTGGGCCGCCATCGCCGCCGATCCCGCCGCCGACCACCAGCCCCATACGAAGCGGGAGACCTTCCGCCAGACGCTGGAGGGCATGCTGAACGTGCTGTACCGGCAGGGCGTGCAGCCGGTGCTGATGAGCCTTCCGCCCATCGATCCCCGGCGGTATCTGAATTTCATCTGCCGCAATGGGCTGGATCGCAGCGCCATCCTACGCTGGCTGGGGGACGAGGATATGATCTACCGCCATCAGGAGCTGTACAGCGACACGGTGACGGAGCTGGCCTACGCCAACAGCGTGCCGTTGATCCATGTGCGGCAGGCGTTTCTGGCGGATCACCATATGAACGACATGCTGTCCGCCGACGGTATCCACATGACCATGGAGGGCTACGGCAAGCTGTTTGACACGCTGGCCGACTGGCTGCGGCCTAAGTTGGATTAAGTGACCAAGCTGCTGAAAAAGCCTGTCATTGCGAGCCAGGCCGCAGATTGGCGTGGCAATCCGCAATCTCAGCCTCCCTCGGCGAGGGAGGTGTCAGCTACGGCGGCATAGCCGCCGA
>URKW01000077.1 GCA_900548615.1 uncultured Eubacteriales bacterium
GAGGGAGGTGTCTCGGCGTAAGCCGAGACGGAGGGAGAGATGGTAGCTCACTGCAACTCCGGTCTCTCCCCCAGTCACCTTCGGTGACAGCCCCCTCGTCAGAGGGGGCCTATGTATTGCGCCTTTTGCAGTATTTTCTTCACTTCCGGAAAAAGCCCCCTAGAAGGGGGCTTTTCGGTATCATATGAGAATCTCCGCAGCTCAGTCGTTATACTCCGCGATGAACTTCCGCACCGCGCCGAGACCCACGTACTTGTCCTCCTCGCTGCCCACCACCAGCGTGGGAGCCTGACGGATGCCAAGGCGCGCGGCCTCCTCGCCGTTCTCCTCCGCCAGCAGGCGGGTGAAGGGAATACCGGCCTCGGTCAGCAGCTTTTCCGCCTGCTTGCAGTTGGGGCAGGTGCGGGTGGCAAACAGCTTTACTTCGCCGTGGGCGTTGTTGGCCGCTTCCGCCACAGGGGCGGCAGGCTGCTCCGGCTTCACCTCGGGGTGCAGCACGCCCTGATGGGTCAGGTGGGAGTGGCCGATATCGTAGACCTTACGATCCTTGAACTCCTGCGCCTTGCCGTCGTTCCAGTTCTGCACCGGGCGGTAGTAGCCAGTGATGCGGCTGTAGATCTCGGTGCGTTCGCCGCACTCGGGGCAGACAGACACCTCGCCGGACAGATAGCCGTGGTTCTTGCACACGGAATAGGTGGGGGACAGGGTGTAGTAGGGCAGCTTATAGTTCTCGGCGATCTTGCGCACCAGCTGAGCCGCCGCCTTCCAATCCGGCAGCTTCTCGCCCAGGAAGGCGTGGAACACGGTGCCGGAGGTGTACAGGGTCTGCAAGTCGTCCTGCACGTCCAGCGCGGAGAAAATGTCCTCCGTGTAGCCCACAGGCAGGTGGCTGGAGTTGGTGTAGTAGGGGGTGCCGTTCTCGTTGGCGGTGATGATGTCGGGATAGTGCTTCTTGTCGTGCTTGGCGAAGCGGTAGGTGGTGGACTCGGCAGGGGTGGCCTCCAGATTGTACAGGTCGCCGTACTGCTCCTGATAGTCGCTGAGACGCTCCCGCATGTGGTTCAGCACGTCCTTGGCGAAAGCCTGCGTCTCGGGATGGGTCAGATCCTTCCGCAGCCAGTTGGCGTTCAGTCCCACCTCGTTCATGCCGATCAGGCCGATGGTGGAGAAGTGGTTGTCGAAGGTGCCCAGATACCGCTTGGTGTAGGGATACAGGCCGGCGTTCAGCAGCTTGGTGATAACGGTGCGCTTGGTTTTCAGGGAACGGGCGGCAATGTCCATCAGCTTGTCCAGTCGGGCATAGAAGTCGGCCTCGTTCTCCGCCAGATAGGCGATGCGGGGCAGGTTGATGGTGACCACGCCCACGGAGCCGGTGGACTCGCCGGAGCCAAAGAAGCCGCCGGACTTCTTCCGCAGCTCGCGCAGGTCAAGGCGCAGGCGGCAGCACATGGAGCGCACGTCGTTGGGCTCCATATCGGAGTTGATGTAGTTGGAGAAGTAGGGCGTGCCGTACTTGGCGGTCATCTCAAACAGCAGCTTGTTGTTCTCGCTCTCGCTCCAGTCGAAGTCGCGGGTGATGGAATAGGTGGGAATGGGGTACTGGAAGCCCCGGCCGTTGGCGTCGCCCTCGATCATGATCTCGATGAAGGCCTTGTTCACCATGTCCATTTCCTTCTGGCAGTCGCCATAGGTAAACTCACGCTCCCGGCCGCCCACGATGGCGGGCTGATCCGCCAGATCGCGGGGCACCGTCCAGTCCAGCGTGATGTTGCTGAAGGGGGCCTGCGTACCCCAGCGGGAGGGGGTGTTGACGCCGTAGACGAAGGACTGGATGCACTGCTTGACTTCCTTCTGGGTCAGGTTGTCCACCTTGACAAAGGGAGCCAGATAGGTATCGAAGGAGGAGAACGCCTGCGCGCCCGCCCACTCGTTCTGCATGATGCCCAGGAAGTTCACCATCTGGTTGCACAGGGTGCTCAGATGGCTGGCGGGGGAGGACGTGATCTTGCCGACCACGCCGCCCAGACCCTCCTGGATCAGCTGCTTCAGGCTCCAACCGGCACAATAGCCGGTCAGCATGCTCAGATCGTGCAGGTGCAGGTCGGCGTTGCGGTGCGCCTCGGCCACCTCGGGGTCATAGATCTCGCTGAGCCAGTAGTTGGCGGTGATAGCGCCGGAGTTGGACAGGATCAGACCGCCCACGGAATAGGTAACGGTGGAGTTCTCCTTCACCCGCCAGTCGTTGATCTGCAAATAGTTGTCCACCAGATCCTTGTAGTTCAGCAGAGCGCTGCCCACGTTGCGGACCTTCTCCCGCTGCTTGCGGTACAGGATGTAGGCCTTGGCCACGTCGGCGTAGCCCGCCTCGCTCAGCACCTTTTCCACACAGTCCTGAATATCCTCAACGGCCACCAGCTCGTCCTTGATCTTCGGCTCGAACTCCGCCGTGACCCGCAGGGCCAGCATGTCCATGACGCTGGGATGATACTGCTTGCCCATGGCGTCAAAGGCCTTGGTAATGGCAGAGCTGATCTTGGCGATATCAAATTCAGCGATAGTTCCGTCTCGTTTCGTCACCCGGTACATGTGATGATCCTCCTTCTCTCGTATGCAGCGCCCCTGAGGGCAGAAAATAAAATGGCATGCAGCTTGTGGGGCTGTATTTCCAAGTATACCACATATATGGGTCTTGTCAAGGCGAAAAACCTATATCTGGTATATAAGATTTTTTAATAATCACAAGATATGGGCATGGCCGTCCTTGGAACAGCCATGCCCATTGTGTCGTATTTCCCAGCGTTGCCGCGGTTTACAGCGGCCCGCCGCTTTTCGTGGGATCGTTGCTGCGGCCCAGCAGATAGTCGGTGCTGACGTGGTAATACTCCGCCAGCTTGATCAAATGTCGCACCGGCAGCTCGTTGGCGCCCCGCTCGTACCGGGCGTACATGGTCTGGGACGTGCCCAGCACATCGGCAATATTCTGTTGCGTTTTGTCGTGATCTTCTCTCAGGTCACGCAATCTGCGCCGATAGTCCATACTGCACGTCTCCCTCGTGCAGTATTTTAATTAACGTGCAAAAAGATGTTGAACTTTAGTAAATATCTTTACTAAACAATCTTTTTGCTTAGAAATTTGATACAATAGCACAAAAGGAGGGAGACTATGCCGGATTATCGCAAGATGTATTTGACGCTGTTCGACGCGGTGGAGCGCACCCTGGAAGTGCTGGACGCCCCGGAGCAGGACACGGCCCTTGCCAAAGACCTGCTGATCGCGGCCCAGCAGACCTGCGAGGATATTTACGTGGACACCGCGGAGGGGTGATATTCCATCGGCGTGCGGGCAGAGTCGCCCGCCCCTACAGCGGTATAACATACCCGCCTCGTCTATCGTGCGGCGGGGTGAGGTCACCCCGCCCTACAAAGCGGTACGGTATAACCTTTCGTAGGGCGGCATGACCACATGCCGCCGTGCCGGGCTTACGCCCTCTCCGCAGCAACATACAAAAAGCTTCTGTATCCCCGCAAAAAAATACGCCTGACCCACCGGTCAGGCGTATTTTTGTCGTCAGATGTTACTCGCCCAGCTGATGCTCGATCAGCTCACTCAGCGCGTCCACGGCGGCGTTCTCGTCACTGCCGTCGGCGATCAGGGTGATGGTGGTACCCTTCACGATGCCCAGACTCAGCACGCCCAGCAGGCTCTTGGCGTTCACGCGGCGTTCTTCCTTTTCCACCCAGATGCCGCTCTTGAACTCATTGGCCTTCTGAATAAAATAGGTGGCGGGTCTGGCGTGCAGGCCAACCTCGTTATTCACGGTAACTTCCTTTGTATACATTGTCCGTTCTCCTTCACGTCAGAATCTCGGCCCCTACGCCGATACTCACACTATTACTATTATATCGAAACGGTGGCATAATGCAATAGCTATTCCCACAAAATATCAACGCCCACCAAAGAAAATGAGTGTGAAAACTGTCATATCCGCCAAAAGACGACTTATTTCAGCTCCACCACCGTGACGCCGGCCTCGCCCTCGCCATAGCGGCCCAGCCGGAAGGACTTCACCGCCCGGTTCCGCTTCAGCATCTCGTGCACCGCCTTGCGCAGCGCGCCGGTACCCTTGCCGTGGATGATGGTCACGGTGCCTAGCTTGGCCATGACGGCGGCGTCGATGTAGTTCTCCACCACGCTCTCGGCCTCCAGCGTCTCCATGCCACGAATGTCCAGCTCCGATGCGGCACGGGCCGCCAGTTGAATTTGCGGCGACACGTTTTTTCGCTGGGCGGCAGCCGCCTGCTTCTTCCGCTTTTCGATCTCCTCGGCGGATTCCAGCAGCCGCACCTGTCCGGCCTTCACGGTCATTTTCATCTTTCCGGCCTGCAGCAGCATAGAGCCGTCGCCGTTGACGTTCAGCACCGTGGCGGCAGTTTTCACTCCCGCCAGCTCCACCAGATCACCCACGGCGATGGGGCGGCTGGGCGCAGGTGCTTCCGGTTCCTGATCCCGGCTGTGCAGCACCGCCTCCGCTTCCTTCAAGTCGTGGCGGATGGCGGCCTTGGCGTCGTTCACTTGCTGAAAGTTGGCGGCGCGGGTCTGCTGCTTCCGCAGTTCCTCCAGCTGGGCAAAGATCTCCTCCGTTTTCTGCTGAGCCTCCCGCACGATGCGCTTGGCCTCGGCCTCGCCCTTGGCCCGGGCGTTCTCCTTGGCCTTTTCCATCTGCTCCCGGAAGATACGTGCCTTGCGGGCGTCCTCCTCACGCTGCTGCCACAGGCGGTTGGCCTCGGTCTGGGCCTTTTCCAGCCGTTGCCGCTTCTCCTCCAGCTGGGCCAGCACGTCCTCAAACCGGAGGGATTCGCTGTCCATCTGGGCCTTGGCGTCGGCGATAACGCTCTCGTCCAGTCCCAGCCGCCGGGAGATGGCGAAGGCATTGGACTTGCCGGGGATGCCCACCAGCAGACGGTAGGTGGGCCGCAGCGTCTGCACGTCGAATTCGCAGCTGGCGTTCTCCACTCCCGCCGTGGTCATGGCGAAGGTTTTCAGCTCCGCGTAGTGGGTGGTGGCGGCGATCAGCGCGCCCTTTGACCGGGCGTGCTGGATAATGGCGATGGCCAGCGCCGCACCCTCCACCGGGTCGGTGCCCGCGCCCAGCTCGTCGAACAAAATCAGGCTGTCGTCGTCCGCCTGCCGCAGAATTTCCACCGTGTTGGACATGTGGGCGGAGAAGGTGGACAGGCTCTGCTCGATGGACTGCTCGTCGCCTACATCCGCCAGAATCCGGTCAAATACCCGCACCGTGGAGCCGCTGTCGGCGGGAATGTGCAAGCCGCACTGAGCCATCAGGCATAAAAGCCCCAGGGTTTTCAGCGTCACCGTCTTGCCGCCGGTGTTGGGGCCGGTGATCACCAGCGTGTCATAGTCGCCGCCCAGCTCCACCGTCACCGGCACGGCCTTGGCCTGATCCAGCAGGGGATGCCGCGCCCGTTTCAGCGATATCGCGCCCTTGCGCACTACCTCCGGGCGGCTGGCGTTCATGGTGTAGCTCAGCTGGGCCCGGGCAAAGATCATGTCCAGATGCACCAGCATGTCATAGTCCAGCAGGATGTACTCCATGGCGTCGGCGCACTGGGCGGAAAGCTCCCGCAGAATGCGCTCGATCTCCTTTTCCTCCCGGGCCTCCAGCTCCTTCAGCTCGTTGTTGGCCTGCACCACCCCCATAGGCTCCACAAACAGCGTGGCACCGGAGGAGGAAATGTCGTGTACCAGTCCCGGCAGGCTGCCCTTGCATTCCGCCTTCACTGGCACCACGAACCGCCCGTCCCGCTGGGTGATGAGGGCCTCCTGCAATACCTTGGCGTAGGAGGGGGAGGAGATGATCTTCTGCAGGATCTGCCGTCCCTTGCTGGCGGCGATCCGCATTTTTCGCCGGATATCCGTCAGCTCGGCGCTGGCGGTGTCGGCGATGGTCTCCTCGTCCAGAATGGCCCCGTGGATGCGATCCTCCAGATATTTGTTGGTGTGCAGGGCGCTGAAAAACCGGTCGATGGCCGTGGCCTCGCCCTTGCGCTCCTCGTCGTATTCATAGACTCGCCGGGCCGCCGTCAGCAGTCCCGCGATGTTCAGCAGCTCGCGGGTGTTCAGCATGCCGCCCCGGTCGGCTCTCGCCAGCGGCTCGGACACATCCTTCACCCCAGAAAAGCTGGGGGAGCCGTACAGTCCCAGCCGCTCCTTGGCCGCGTCCGTCTCGTCTAAAAGCCGCAGCACCTCCTGCCGCTCTGTGGCGGGCATGATATGGCGGCTCTTTTCCCGCGCCGCCTCGCTGACGGCCTTGGCCGACAGCATCTCCAACACCGCCGGCAGTTCCAGCGTCCGTATGGATTTTTCAAATAATTCACTCATCATGTTGTATCCTTGGTCAATACCTCTTTTGTTGGTAAACGTAATTTATTATGCGGCGCAATGCAACGGCTTCTTGTACCCATTCGTAGGGGCCGGCGTCCCCGACGGCCCGTTTTGGGGAATTTCGCCCTCCGGGGCGAGTTACTTTTGCCCTTGGCGGCAAAAGTAACCAAAAACGCCACTTAAACCTGCGGTTTAAGAATCCGCGCACGCTATGCCTTGTTTTTAATTTGACACCATATACCACGCGTTCACAGGACACGGTTGTTTTCGCTGCGTATGACGAATCGTCTATCCCTCTTGCGCCGCTGCCGCTCATCTTCTCAACGGTAGAAACAGAAGCGTTGTTCGGTGTAATGATTAGCGGCAGCGGCACAGGAGCAGAGACGATTCGATAACAAAACGAAAAAGGAAACCTCATGCGAACGTGTGGTATATGGCCGCAAATTTGTGTAAGGGCGTAGCGCGCCCGGAGGTGAAGGAACCGGAGGTTCCTTCCGGTGCTTTTGCCTACTTTTGTCACTGTTGACAAAAGTAGGTCGCGCCGGAGCGCGAAACATTCCCCCTCCCCGCCGGGGCGCGGACACCCCCTTACTCCTCCTCCACCAAAAACGCCTTATAATAATCCAGCGTCCGGAAGCCCCGCTCCAGCTGCACCGCGCAGAACGCCTCTCCCGCCCGATCCAGCATCCGCAGCCCGTTTTCATCCAGCGAAAAGCTGTACAGCTTCTTGGGTGGGCAATAGAGAATGTACCGCAGCGCCTGCACTGCGCCCTCTGTCAGCGGCAGGCTCAGTCCGCCGCCGGTGCGGCAGGCGCCGCACCGCAGCACTCCCTGCATCACATCCAGCATGGGAGCCTCTGGCGATTCCCGCCCGCATACGGCGCAGCCGTCTGCCAGCGGGGCGAAGCCCGCCTCTGCCAGCAGCCGCCATACGAACGCGGTTTTCACCAGCCGGTTGGGCTTTTCCAGCATCCCCAGTGCGAACAGGGCGTTCAGCAGCAGCGGCAGCATGTCCGCCGCCGCCATGGCGTCCTGACACACCGCCTCGGTCAGCTCCGCGAAATAGGCCGCCAGCGCCAGCTTTTCAATGTCCTGCCGCACCCCGTCAAACAGCTCGATGGTGCTGGCCTCCGCCAGATAGTACCACTCGCCCTTCCGCCGCAGCGTCATCTCGTCATAGGCCAGCAGCTGGCAGGCGGCGGTATATTTGCTGCGCCGGCTCCTTGCCCCCTTGGCAATGACGCTGATGCGGCCCAGCTCCGGCGTCAGCACCGTCAATATCTTGTCCGATTCCTTTGTCTCCGTCTCCCGCAGGACAAGGCCCGCCGTCACGAATGTTCCGTTGTCCACGCCTCGTCCTCCGTGCCTTTCGCCATCAGCCACGCCTCCGGCGCACCGGTGTCCCAAAACAGCTCCCAGTAGTCCACAGTCCTCACCTCATGCCTAGCATGACGCGAAAGCCCCGGTTTCATGTCTGGTAATTTACTCCTCGTTGAAGCCCTGACTTCTGATGAAGTTCACATTGTCTCGCCAGTTTGCCCCACGCTGTCTCCGACAGAGTGGGGGCACCGATTTGATTGCTTAACGGCGGAAATGAATTCCGCCTTGCAGAATTCTGCGAATTCACGCCGCAAGCGGCGGCTCGCTCCCGCTCGCAGGAAAACTGGCCGAACTGCCCGTGTTCTCAAAAGCTCATTCCTCGTTATATCCCTGACTTCTGATGAAGTTCACATTATCACGCCAGTTTTCCTTTACCTTCACCCAGGTCTCCAGATACACCTTGGCGCCCATGAATTTCTCAATATCCTGCCGGGCCAGGGTGCTGATGCGCTTCATCATGTCGCCGTGCTTGCCGATGATGATGCCCTTGTGGCTGGCTTTCTCACAGTAGATGGTCACATCCAGATCGATGATCCCGCTGTCCCGCTCAGAGAACCGCGTCACCTCCACCGCTGTGCCGTGGGGGATCTCCTTGTCCAGACATTGCAGCATCTTCTCCCGCACGATCTCGGCGCAGACCTGCGCGTCGGGCTGATCGGTGGTCATGCCGTCGGGGAACAGCTGCGGCCCCTCTTGCGCGTATTTTTGCAGCTGCTCCAGCAGCTCGTCCAGTCCGTCGCCGGTGCGGGCGGAGATGGGGATAATGGCGTCAAAGCCGCTGTACACCTCGTTGTACGCGGCAATCACCGCCAGCAGAGCGTCCTTTTTCTCCACCGTGTCCACCTTGTTGATGCACAGCACCACCGGCAGCTGCTCCTCCTCAATGCGCCGCAGCAGGATACGCTCCGGCTCTCCCACATGGGCGATGGGCTCCACCAGCAGCAGCGCGCACTCCACGGCGCTGAGACTTTCCCGCACCACTTTTACCATGTAGTCGCCCAGACGGCTGCGGGGCTTGTGCAGGCCCGGCGTGTCCAGCAGCACGAATTGCGTGTCGCCCCGGTTCACAACGCCGTAGATCCGGTTTCTCGTGGTCTGGGGTTTCTTGGACACGATGGCGATCTTCTCGCCCACCAGCGCGTTGGTCAGGCTGGACTTGCCCACATTGGGCCGTCCGCACACGGTGATCATTGCAGTTTTCGTAATGTTCATTCAGGTGATCCTCAACTTTCTTTTGTTTGAGCAATGTTTTTGGAGAGTTTCGCTCTCCGGAGCGACCTACTTTTGCCAAATCATGCTGTGCAAGCGCAGCAGATGCTACGGCGGCATAGCCGCCGAGATCGGATGCTAAAAATATGCCACTGGCAT
>URKW01000078.1 GCA_900548615.1 uncultured Eubacteriales bacterium
TTGCCGCACAGGGCCCCGGTTCTGGGGGGCTATGCCGCCGTAGCATCCATCTTGGTTTGCACCGCACCATCTTAAATTCTCTCCCCCAGTCTCGCTTGCGCTCGCCAGCCCCCTCACAGGGGGGCCTTGGGTACCGTGCATCCATTCTAGCCGTAACGAACCAATGGGTCCTTGCCACCCCTACAGGTTGTTGACAAAAGTAGGCCGCTCCGCAGAGCGAAACATCTTAATTCCTACTATACCCCAAAAACTACCGTTTTACTCCCGCACCATGGCCAATGTCAGGCACATCACGTCCGCCGCGCCGGCCGCCTTCAAGACACGGGCGCACTCGCCCAGTGTGGCGCCGGTGGTGCAGATATCGTCCACCAGCAGCAAACGCTTTCCGGCGAACTGCTCCGGCGATACCGCCTCGTAGGCGTCCAGCACGTTGGCCCGACGCTCCGCCGGATCGTCGATGCCGGACTGGGGCGGGTTGTCCCGCACCTTGCGCAGCGTCTCCAGCGGCATCACGTGCCAGTCCACGCACATGCTGCCGGTCAGGAACCGGGCCTGATCGAACCCCCGCTTCCGCAACCGCTTTTTGCTGACCGGCACCCATGTCACCGCGTCAAATTCGCCGCTGTAGACCTCCGCCGCCGTTTCGGCCATCATCCGGCCGAAGCAGTCCATTGCCCCCAGCTTTCCCTTGAATTTGAAATCCAGAATAGCCTGACGCACAGCGCCCTCGTAGTACAGCGACGCGGCGCAGCGGCCAAAGTCCGCCCCGTACCGCACCCGCTCACACCGGGGCAACGTATCGCGGCAGGTATCGCACAGCAGCTGCTTGCCGGTAGTCTTTCCACAGAAAGGACATTTCCGGGGAAAGAAGAAATCCATCAAGCTGCTGTTGATCTTGTTCAGGTCGTCATTCCATCCCATGATTCGCTGCCTCCTCCCGCAGCCG
Source organism: uncultured Eubacteriales bacterium (assembly GCA_900548615.1). Taxonomy (GTDB): domain Bacteria; phylum Bacillota; class Clostridia; order Oscillospirales; family Oscillospiraceae; genus Vescimonas. Next base: position 947 of record URKW01000078.1, read on the forward strand.
TCTCCGCAGGCCGCTGTAGCGGCGCTGCTGCCTGTCGTTGGCCGCCATCTGGCCGGGCGCTACGTCGTCGCCCACCAGCACCAGCAGCTCACGTGCCCGTGTAATAGCGGTGTACAGCACGCCCCGCACCATCAGCGCCGGGGCCACCGCCGCCGAAACCAGCACCACACAGCGGTATTCGCTGCCCTGGGCCTTATGTACCGTCATGGCGTAGGCCATGTCCAGCTGGTTCAGCAAATCGGCGGTGTACACGCAGGTGCGGTCGTCAAATTGAATGGTGATCAGCTCGCCGGAGGGGTCGATCTCCTGAATGACCCCCACGTCGCCGTTGAAGATACCGGCGCCCATGGAGCCGTCGTCCTTCTCCCACACCACGTCGTAGTTGTTCCGGGTCTGCATCACCCGGTCGCCCTCCCGGAACACCATGTCGCCCCACAGCTTCTGCCGCTTTCCGGCGGCAGGCGGGTTCAGCGCCGCCTGTAAGGCGCGGTTCAGGTTGACCGTGCCGCACACGCCCTTGCGGGTGGGGGACAGCACCTGGATCTGCTCCGCCGGGATGCCCATGTTGTTGGGCAGCCGCTGCCGGCACAGCTCCACCACCGTCTGCACCAGCCGGTCAGGGGCACGGCGGCACAGGAAGAAAAAGTCGTTCTGGGTGTTTTTCAGCTCCGGCGGACGGCCGGTATTCACCGCGTGGGCGTTGCGGATGATGGCGCTTTTTTCCGCCTGACGGAAGATCTCTGTCAGGGACACGGAGGGAATCACGCCGCTGCGCAGCAGGTCGCCCAGCACATTGCCCGCCCCTACCGATGGCAGCTGATCCGGGTCGCCCACCATCACAAGGCGGCAGCCGGGCCGCATGGCCCGCAGCAGCGACGCCATCAGCTCCAAGTCCACCATGCTCATTTCGTCCACGATGACGGCGTCAGCCTCCAGCGGTTCCTTTTCATTTTTGCGGAAGGTCACCTCGCCGGTCAGTTCGTTCCAGCTCATGCCCAGCGCCCGGTGCACCGTCTGGGCGTCGCGGCCGCACAGCTGGCTCATCCGCTGGGCGGCGCGGCCTGTAGGAGCCAGCAGCAGCACGTCCAGCCCCATCCGCTCGAACAGCGTCACGATGCCCCGGACGGAGGTGGTCTTGCCGGTGCCGGGGCCGCCGGTCAGCAGCAGGATGCCCCGCTCCGCCGCCAGCGCCACGGCGCGGCGCTGCTCCGGCGCGTAGGCCACGCCCTGCTGCTTCTGGATATCGTCGATGATCCTATCCACGTTTTTGCCGCAGTCCCAGTCGTCGCCGCAGGCAGCGGCCAGCCGTTTGGCCACGTAGACCTCCGCCTCGTACATCCGCCGCAGGTAGCAGCCCTGCACGTTGGCGATGGGGCGGCACACGATCGCGCCCCGCTCGCACAGGTCGTCCAGCGCCTTTTCCACCGCCTCGCCGTCCACGCCGATCAGTTCCATGGTGGCCGCCAGCAGCTTGGGCCGGGGCAGGAACACGTGGCCGTTGGACAGGTTGTGGTTCAGCTCATACAGCACCGCCGCCTCCGTGCGGCAGGGCGAATCGCCGTCAAAGCCCATGGCCAGCGCGATCTCGTCGGCGGCGGAGAAGTCCACGCCGCACCGCTCGTCGGTAAGGAGATAGGGGTTGTCCTTCAATTTTTCCAGCGTCTCGTTGCCATAGGCGCGCAGAAGTCCCATCGCCAGCGTTACCGGCAGGTCGTAGCGGCTCAAAAACTCCATCACCCGCCGCAGGCCCGTCAGGCTGCGGAAGGCGGCGGAGATCTCCATGGCCTTCTTGGAGGTGATGCCCTTCAGGGTGGTCAGCTTTTCCGGCTCCTCCTCGATGATCCGCAGGGTGTCCGCGCCGAACTTGTCCACCAATCGGGTGGCGGTGGCGGGGCCGACGCCCTTCAGCACGCCGGAGGCCAGATAGCAGATGATGCCCTCCTCGTCCTGAGGCATGCGGCGCTCTACCAGCTCGGCGGTCATCTGCACGCCGTAGGTGGGGTGGTTGACCCACACGCCGGTGACGGTCATGCTTTCGCCGGCGGCGGCAAAGGGAATGCAGCCCACCACCGTCACCACCTCGCCCTGATCGGTCAGCAGGCTCAGCACCGTATAGCCGTTTTCCTCGTTCTGGAACACCACGTTTTCCACGGTGCCCTCAATGGTACTGCGTTCCCCCATGGGTCTCCCCCCGTTTCTTCAGTGTAATGTTGGGATCGCGCCGCGCGGCCTGTTCCGCTTTGCGCCGTCCCTCGTCAGAAAGTCCCTCGTCCAGCAGGACGACGGTTAATCCCGCCAGCCGCCGCAAAAGCGGCTCAAGCTCCTCCGCGTCGCCGGATAAAGGCACCTGAACGGGTACATTAACGGCCCTTTTGGGGTACATAAACCAGTCGAAAAGCACCCATAAGACCGCTGCGATGCCGACGGCCTCCAGAAACGCGGCCACGCCGTCCCGAAAAAGCTCCATGCCGCTCCCTCCCCCAAGCTATCCTATGCAGAGGAGGTGCGGAGGTGTGACTTACCGCGCCAGCAGCTTTTTCAGATATTGGCCCGTGTAGGAGGCGGGTGTGTCCGCCACCTGCTCCGGCGTCCCGGTGGCCACCACCGTGCCGCCGCCGATACCGCCCTCCGGACCCAGGTCGATGAGATAGTCGGCGCATTTGATCACGTCCAGATTGTGCTCGATCACCAGTACGGTGTTGCCCGCCTCCACCAGCCGCTGCAAAACCGCCAGCAGCTTCTTCACGTCGTCGGCATGCAGGCCGGTGGTGGGCTCGTCCAGAATATAGATGGTGCGGCCGGTGGAGCGCTTGGAAAGCTCCGTGGCCAGCTTGACACGCTGGGCCTCGCCGCCGGACAGGGTGGTGGAGGACTGGCCCAGCTTCACGTAGCCCAGCCCCACGTCCTGTAGGGTTTGCAGCCGGGCGGCGATCTTAGGCAGGGCGGAGAAGAAGGGCAGCGCCTCGTCCACCGTCATTTCCAGCACGTCGGCAATGGACTTGCCCTTGTAGCGTACCTCCAGCGTCTCCCGGTTGTAGCGCTTGCCGTGGCACACCTCGCAGGGGACGTACACGTCCGCCAGGAAGTGCATCTCGATCTTCAATACGCCGTCGCCGCAGCAGGCCTCGCACCGGCCGCCCTTGGTGTTGAAGGAGAACCGGCCGGGGCCGTAGCCCCTTGCCTTGGCGTCAGACAGCGAGGCGAACAGGTCGCGGATATCGTTGAACAGGTTGGTATACGTGGCGGGGTTGGAGCGGGGCGTGCGGCCGATGGGACTCTGGTCGATGTTGATGACCTTGTCCAGATGCTCCTCGCCCTCGATGGCGTCATGCCGGCCGGGGTGGGCCTTCATGCGGTTCAGGTCAGCGCCCAGCCGCTTGAAGATGATCTCGTTGACCAGCGAGCTTTTGCCGCTGCCGGACACGCCGGTGACGCAGGTCAGCGTGCCCAGCGGCACGGACACGTCGATGTTTTTCAGGTTATTTTCTTTCGCGCCCCGCACCGTCAGCCATTTGCCGTTGCCGGGGCGGCGGTGGGCGGGCACCTCAATACGCTTCTTGCCGCTGAGATACTGGCCCGTCAGGCTGTTGGGGTCGGCCATCACCTGCTGCGGCGTTCCGGCGGACACCACCTGTCCGCCCAGCGCGCCTGCGCCGGGGCCGATGTCGATGAGCCAGTCGGCGGCACGCATGGTGTCCTCGTCATGCTCCACCACGATGAGGGTGTTGCCCAGATCCCGGAGCCGCCGCAGGGTATCCAGCAGCTTGTCGTTGTCCCGCTGGTGCAGGCCGATGGAGGGTTCGTCCAGAATATACAGCACGCCCATGAGACTGCTGCCGATCTGGGTAGCCAGACGGATACGCTGGCTCTCGCCGCCGGACAGGGTACCGGAGGAGCGGCTGAGGGTCAGGTAGCTGAGTCCCACCGACTGCAAAAACCGCAGACGGGAGCCGATCTCCTTCAGAATCTGGGCGGCGATCATCTGCTGATTGCCCGTCAGGGTCAGGCTGTCAAAAAACGCGATCTCGTCGTCCACCGGCATGGCGGTGGCGTCGTGGATGGACAGGCCGCCCACAGTGACGGCCAGCGCCTCCGGCCGCAGCCGCCTGCCCTGACAGGTAGGACAAGGGCAGGCGGTCATGAAGGATTCGATCTCCTTCTTGCTGGCGTCGGACTGGGTCTCCACATACCGGCGCTCCAGATTGTTGGCGATGCCCTCGAAGGCCTGATGCAGCGTTCCCTTGCCCCGGGGCTGGTCGTATTCCAGCGTCAGCTTTTCGCCCTTGGTGCCGTAGAGGATGATATCCTTCACCTCGCGGGACAGCTGGGCGTAGGGGGTGCGGAGGGAGAAATTGTAGCGTTTGCTGAGGGCGTCGAAGTACATGCGGGAGATGCCGTCGGAGCGGATGGAGTTCCAGCCGGTGGCCACCACCGCGCCGTCCAGAATGGACTTGCTCTCGTCAGGGATCACCAGCGTGGGGTCCACCTTCAGCTGCATGCCAAGGCCGGTGCAGGTGGGGCATGCGCCGAAAGGACTGTTGAAGGAGAACAGGCGGGGCGCCAGCTCCTCGATGGACACGCCGCAGTCCTCGCAGGCGTAGTTCTGGGAGAAGGACAGATCCTGCCCTTCCCGCAGCAGATTCACCGTCACAAGGCCGCCGGACAGGTTGGAGGCGGTCTCCACGCTGTCGGTCAGGCGGGTGGCGATGTCGGGGCGGACGATCAGGCGATCCACCACAATGTCGATCTGATGCTTGTTGTTCTTGACCAGCTTGATCTCTTCATCCAGCTCGTGCATTTCGCCGTCAATGCGGGCGCGGACATAGCCGGAGCGCCGGGCGTCCTCCAGCACCCTGGTGTGCTCGCCCTTGCGGCCACGGACCACCGGAGACATTACCTGAATACGGGTGCCCTCCGGCAGCGCCATGATCTGGTCGATGATCTGATCGATGGTCTGCTGGCGAATTTCCTTGCCGCACTTGGGGCAGTGGGGCACGCCGACCCGCGCCCACAGAAGCCGCAGGTAGTCATAGATCTCCGTCACCGTGCCCACAGTGGAGCGGGGGTTCTTGCTGGTGGTTTTCTGGTCGATGGAAATGGCGGGAGACAGGCCGTCGATATAGTCCACGTCGGGCTTGTCCATCTGGCCCAGAAACATCCGGGCGTAGGAGGACAGGCTCTCCACATACCGGCGCTGGCCCTCGGCGTAAATGGTGTCGAAGGCCAGAGAGCTTTTGCCGCTGCCGGACAGGCCCGTCAGCACCACCAGCTTATCGCGGGGGATGGTCACGTCGATGTTCTTCAGGTTATTCTCCCGCGCGCCTTTGATGAAAATTTCCTTTTGCATGGTATTCCTCGATCCTGCATCAATTTGTTGCAGATAAGTGTAGTAAAATCAATTTTTAATGTCAATGGGGAATTAAAATGTTTCGTTCTGTGAAGTGAGAACGGCCTCCGGCGGCCCACTTTCGCCATGCGTTGCAAACCCAGATGAATGCTACGGCGGCGTAGCCGCCGAGATCGGCGTTAAAAACATGCCACCGGCATGTTTTCTTAACACGCCGACTAGAAAAGTGGGCAAAAGAGCCAGCAGGAACCAAGGTTCCTGCACCTCCTTGCGCGCTATGCATTGTACAAATCGAAACTGCCTGCCGCACGTTCACAGAAAATTTCCTGTTTCGTTTCGTCATCGAATCGTCTCTGCTCCTGCACCGCTGCCGCTGATGCTCTCAACGGTAGATCACAGCGCGTTGTATGGCGGCGGGGTGAGGGCACCCCGCCCTACGCAGCGACTGCCGGTAGAATTTCGTAGGGCGCGATGCCCTCATCGCGCCGCGTATCGCGCCGTGGTTCTTGTGGTCGGTTGTAGGGGCCGGCGTCCTCGACGGCCCTCGTGTTTTTCGGCGGCATATTCGGTGTTCGGCGGGGCGTCGGGGACGCCGCCCCCTACGAATCAATCACCGAAAAATGTCCCCTCACACCACCACATCCGCTGTTTTCGCCCGGAGGAGATTCAGCAGGTCGGCAGGCTTCACCTGCACCTGATGGCCGATCTTTCCGGCGGAAACAGCCACCAGCTCCAGATCGTTCGCCGTCTCGTGAAACACGGTGGGGAACTGCTTCTTCATGCCCACGGGGGAGCAGCCGCCGTGGACATAGCCCGTCAGGGCCAGCAGCTCCTTCTGGGGCAGCATGGCGATGGACTTCTCCCCCACCGCCTTGGCAGCCTTCTTCAAATCCAGATTTTCCGCCACGGGAATATCGAATACATAGTATGCCCCGCTGGCGCCCTTTGTCACCAGCGTTTTGAACACGCTCGCGGCGTCCAGCCCGGTCTCCGCCGCCACCGACACGCCGTCGATGGGCCCGTCGGGGTCGTAGGAAAAGGCGGTATAGGGGATCTTCTTCTGTTCCAGCGTCCGCATGACGTTGGTTTTTTCTTCCTTGTTCTTTGCCATAGGGACAGCCTCCTTGTTATTGTTAATATCGATACATCGCGATCAGGGACAAAACGAGAATATGGACGGGGTAAAAGGCGTAAAAGCCGTACTGCACCGCCTTGGGGGAAAAGCCCCGCTGGTCGTTATAGAGCCAGATGGGCACCAGCGCCACCAGCGACCACAGCTCGATGGACACATAGCCGCCCATAGCGGCCAGACTAAAAAACGTCAGTCCGAAAAGCTGGGCGATCATCTTGCTGACTGCTCCGCCGGGGGCACGGTGGACACCGTAGAACATGACCACCAGCAGCATGCCCCAGCCGCCGTAGTCGGTGTTGAGACGCTCCAGCAGGTAGAAGGCGGCTGCCATGACCAAGGCCGTCAGCACAAAGGCCAACGCCCTACGGTTTTTCAGCGCCCAGTCCAGCAGCCAGCACACCAATGCTCCTGTCAGCAGCGTCCACAGCACGTTCTGGTGATAGCGGTCCCACACCGCGCCGCTGTTCATCAGGTTAAAGGGGATCTCCGACAGCAGGGCGAACGCCAGCAGCCGCAGGACGTACTTCTTCCGGCCGTGAGTGTACACGCAGCCCTCGGCGATCAGAAAGCAGAAGATGGGGAAGGCCACCCGTCCCACGCACCGCAGCCACAAATCGCCGGGAAACAGCGTGTAGCCCAGATGGTCGATGAACATGGTGCAGATGGCAATGAGCTTCAGGTGGAAGCCGTTGAGGAATTGGATTCTTTGCATGTGTCGTCTCCTTTTGCCAGCAGGATCACGCCGCCCAGCACGCAGGCAACGCCCAGCAGTGTCCAGATACTGAGTGTTTCGTGGAAGAACACCACGCCAGTCAGCGCCGCCACCACCGGCTCTACATTGGCGATGATGGAGGCCTTGCCGCTCTCCACGCCCTCAAGACCCTTGGTGTAGAAGATGTAGGGCAGCACCGTGGCGATGAGCACCAGACCCGCTGTGCCCAACCACAGGCGGCTGTCGGGCATGGCGGCGGCCAGCTCCGTGGGATTCAGGAAAAACAGCGAGCCGATGCCCGCCACCAGGAACGTCCAGTAGATCATGGTGTAGCTGTCGTAATGGGCAAGGCCATAGTGGGCGAAGATGGTATAGGTGGCGTAGCAGAAGCCCGCGCCTACGCCCAGCAGCAGGCCTACGGCGGACACGGAGGTGTCGCCGCCCACGATGCCGCTGACCAGCGCGCAGCCCGCAAAGGACAGCGCCAGCGCCAGCAGCTTCCGCTTTGTCAGGGGCGCCTTCCACAGCAAGGCGCTCATCAGCACCACGAAGGATGGGGCCAGATACAGCAGGATACCCGCCACCGCCAGGGAGCAGTGCATCTGGCAGTTGAAGTAGGTGATGGCCAGACACAGCACGCTGATCAGGCCCGCTGCCAGAAAGATGGGCAGATGCTTCAGCCTGATACGGAACACCTGCCGGTGGAACAGGGCGAACACCACCGTCAGCAGCACAAGGCTGATGAAGTTGCGGATGAACACGCGGTTCCAGACGGACACGCCCGCCTCGCCCAGCATGCGGTTAAACAGGCCGATGAAGCCCCAGCAGGCCGCGCCCAGAATGACGTACAGATAGGAGATGGTCTTTTTCATGGTTCGTTTCTCGTTTCAGGTGAATCTTGGCACAGCAGCGACCAGATCAGGCCGGCGCTGCGGGAATAGCGGTTCAGCGAAGGAAAATCCACGTCCGCGCCGCGGACAGGCGGCAGCAGCAG
>URKW01000079.1 GCA_900548615.1 uncultured Eubacteriales bacterium
CTGCGTCGGTTCCTCCGACGATGGGGCTTCCTGCTCCTGCTCCGGTTCTGCCACAGGTGCAGATTCCTCCGTGGGCACCGCTTCCTGTTCCGGCTCCGGCAAATCGTGCCGGTGGTTGAACAGGCTGAACGTGCCGTTGACGTATTCCGAAAGCTGCTCCTTTGCCCGCTGGCAGGAATCATAATGCCGGTCGCCCTCGTCTATGCCATCCAGATAGGCAGTCAGGGCTTCCAGCATTTCTGCCGCTTTCGCTTTATCTGCCAACTGCTCCTCAATGGTGGGAACAGCGTCATAATAGTCCGCGTCCTTGGGGTACGGTTTCGGCACATCGTCCGATGCATCCGAAAAGCCAAAATACACCGACCGTGCCAACCACCGCCGTTCATACTGCGGGATCTCGGCAATGGCGTCCTCGCCAGGGAAGCGTTTCTGCGCGATGAGCCTTTCATACTCCTTGACCACATGGGGGATGGTCAGCTTGACCTCATCGTACTGTTTGCCACTGTACTCCCGCTGATAGGTCAAGCCCTTAGAAGTCCTCGTATAGTCATATCCATCGCGCCCGCCGCCGCTGTACTCGCCAAAGCGGTTTTTGATAAATTTCTGCTGTTCCTCCTTCGTGCGGGGATAGCAGAAGAAGGCGTACACATCCAAGCGGCTGTCCACGGCATCTGCCAGAAAGAAACGGTCGATCTCGTCCTGCGTGATGAACATTTTGCACCGGCGCAGGAAATCCGGCTGCGCGGTAAAGCTGCGCTCCGGATAATTCAGCCCATCCAGCACTGTCCCGATCCGGTGGGTGCAATACCCCGACAGCCGAAAGCGCATGATGCTGTGATCCTGTTCATAGGCGCTCAGAAAGGCGTGGTATTCCTCGGCCAGTGCTGTAAGTCCGCCTTCGTTCTTGGCAAAGGCCACCATATCCTCGTCCAGCTCCGGATATCCCTTGCGCTGGTCGTGGATGGCAAGTGTCTGTGTGAACAGCCCCTGCGCGCGGCCCTCCTCGGTCAGATCGCGGGCGGTCATCAGCAGAGCGTCGCCCATCTCAAGCAGCACCTTGTCCTGTGCCTGCTCCAACTCTGACGTCGAAAGGTATGTTCCCGCTTCCAGCAGCTCCAGTATCCGTGCCGACGCCTGCTCCCACGTCACCGTGGTGCGGCTGTGGCCGGTGCGGATGCTGTCGCCCTGTGCCATGTGGATACCATCCTCCATGAACCACACGGCATATTTCTGACCGTCATATTCGATGCCGCGCCCATTCTCCGTGCCGAACTCGCGGCGCAGAAATGCGGTACATTCCGCCTCCGGACGCTGGCGCATATAGAACACCGCGATCCGTTCCGCGCTGCCGCGGCTGTTGCCCGCCGTATACAGCGCCTGGTCGATGACCGCCTGCGGCACTGTGCGGGTAGGGAACAGCTCCCCCGTCCGCTGTGGCTCCGGCACCTCGTAGACCGCAGCGCCGCTGCCCATGTCGAAGAAGGATAACTGTTCCTCCATCACCGGCGCGTTCTGCAAGCCCAGCTTGATCTTGTACTCGCCCCGCTCGATAAGGCCCTCGGTCATTTCCGTGACCACGCCCCATGAAAAAACGGACTCCGATGTACGGGAGAGGTAACTGCCTTCCCACATCAGGAGCCCGTCCTGCTGGGCGTGGTAGCCCACCCTGATCTTATCCGCACCGGCCAGGACTTCCACCCATATATCGTTGTAGCTGGTTTTCAGGAATTCTGTGCGGCTCGTTATATCTCTATTGGCTTGGAAATACGCAAATATCTCCTGCCGCGTGTGCTTACGGCCACCATCGTCCAGCAGGATCGCTTCTATGAGGTATTCATCTAAAAACGCCGGAAGGTCTGCGCTTCCGGCGTTTTCGTCTGTACTATTTAGTTGTAGATCAGGTCGTTCAGCACCGTTTCCTCCGCGCTGTGCTTCAGGTTGTTCATCAGCCCCGTCCAACGCTGGGGATTGGCGGCTTTCAGTTCCTCCGTCACGCCCTCGTTCTGCGCCATCTGCGCCACGGCCTGTGTCACCATCCGCTGCGCTGTCTCTTCGATCTCCGCCAGATGTGCCGCCAGCTGACCGCTGATCTTGAGATTCGTATACAGCACCCTGCGATGCTTCTTGATGTACTGCCTCCGCAGCTCCGCGTACCTGCCCAGATGCGCCTCCGCCTCTTGGGGCAGCAGCAGGTTCGGCAGGCGATAGCCCTCCTGCACTCTGTAGGTCACTTCCATGTTCTGCGCTCCTTTCTTTCTCGGCGTTATTTTGCTCTTTGACAGCATCATAGCCGATTTGTGCATCCTTTGCAAAATTTTGCTCCCGCCGCGCCTGCATCACCGTGCGGCTGATCTCCCGCAGACCCATCTCCGCAATATCGCTGGTGGCGATACCCAGTGCATTGATCGTTGTGGGGGTATCAAAGGAATAAATACCCTCAAAATCCTCCGGCAGTATGTAGGCTGCGGCAGGCAGAGAAAGCCGGGTCAGCAGCATATAGGCGACGCTGCTCTCCAGCGCCCGCCTGTATGTGACCTCTACATTCAGCGCGTCCAGCTCCTCCAGCATACTGCCGCCGCGACAATCCAGCAGATCCCGCAGATAGTCCTGCACATTATCCGCCACGGCGTTGCGGCTGGCGGACAGTATAGCATCCGGCAAATTGTCCTTTTCGGCCAGTGTGCCGAAGGTGGCCTCCAGCGTTTCGATGACCGGCTCCGTGTAGGCCGGTTCCATCGACCAGATGGGAACAGGCCGCGAGATGCGGGTGGCGTGGGTGTCCGTGATGTCAAAGTAGTGCTTCAGCCGCCCCTTACCGTGGGCTTCGTCAATGACAGCAATGCCGGTAGCCCCGGCATTGACCCACCGGCCAAACTGCCGGTTCCACTTCTCCAGCTCCAGCACCGCCGTGGCGTTGGGACGCTGGGCGTAAATCAAGACTTGCTCGTCGAACGGGCATTTATAGTTATAGCAGGCCGCCCGCAGAAAGCCCGTCCAGCTCTCATAGTCGCCGGTCAGCTCCGCCAGCGTTGCGCGGTACAGCTCCGTGATGAATTGAAATTTACTTGCCAAGGCATTGCCTCCCTTCTCTGAAATGATTCGATACGGATAATAAGTCCAAAACACACCTCGTTTTGGACTTATTATCCATGCGGTTGGACGTATTTATATTTTTGTAGAAAATTCGGTATCTCATGAATGCCTGCTGCGTCTACATAGTAGGCTTTTTCTCCGCTCCTGCGTTTTAACACAAACACATCACTGGCCGACACCATCTTTAACTTTTGGATATCAAACCGTCTGTCGACGCTATGCTGCTGATACAGGTCGTCAATCGTGACACAGGGAGCCAGCATTGCCGCAAAAGCCTTGCGGTAATTAACGCCGCGAAGTGTAACCTGTGGGCGTCCACTCTCTGTGAAGGTGCATTCCACCTTGTCTAGCTGTTCAATTTGATAAATCTCATAGTGGCCGCTCTCAGCAGGGAGCAGCGTCCGGTCTGCTGGCTCGTATATCACACCAGCCTTTTGCGAAAACCATGCAAATCTATGGAGATAGGTTACTGCGCCGTCGATCTTCGCATGGAGATCGTCAACGTAGCTGCATTGACGCAACTTCTTATTACCGTTCATCCAGATCATAACAATGCTGCTCCCGTCCGGAATGGAGAACAGCGTATTGTATTCCGGATCAATAAAACGAATCATACGTACAAGCTCGTTTGCTTTACATTGGGATGCCATGTTCTCAGTGTCGGCCAACTTATGTGTTGTCAGCGTGCTTCACCTCGCTCTTTCGGCTTTTGCAGTCCCTTCAAAAAGTTCGGCACCTCCTGAAAGCCCACAGCATCCACATAGTAAGCCTTTTTCTTGCTGCCGCGCTTGACTATGAGCACATCACTCTCAGATAGCGAGCGCATTTGTCGGCAGAAAGGCCGTGTGTCTGCATTGTGCTTCCGATATAACTCCTCCAGCGTCATGTTGGGGGCCAGCACTCCGGCAAAGGTTTTGCGGTAATGGGCGGCACGCAGCTTGCCTTTGGCGCGCTCATATCGCATAAAGGCATAGTCCACCTTACCCACGTTGTCGATCTGGTATATTTCATAATAGCCAGTCTCCGCAGGCAACTGCTTTGGATCAAGCGGCTCATATACCGTGCCTGTCCGCTGCGCTGCCTCCGCAAACTCGCAAATATGATAGACATTGCTGCCGACCAACGTGTGGTAGTCGTCGATATAAGTACAGGGCCGTATCACGCTGCTGCCATCCATCCGCGTCATAACGATACTGGCGCCGTCCGGAATATAGAACAGCGTATTATACTCCGAATCAATAAAGCGAATTCGGCGTTTGCTCTTATCTGGCTCCGGAAAGGCGATAACCCCCATGATGTTCACCGGCTCACGGTCACTCATCGTTCCTCACCTCGCTCTTTTTTCGGCGCAGTACGGCTCTTTTCATACTCCGCCAGTTTTTCTTTTGCCCAATCAGGCAGCTTTTCACGGTCAGCAACGCCAAGAACATCGGTAATATCCCACCGGCATTCCTCACCGGAATACAGTTCCTTGAAATAAACCGCACGTCCACGAGCGCCGGGAGCACAGCCAAAGCCGCCCAGCGCATACCCAAGCTGGCAGTCCGCAGTGCGGTACTCCGGTGCAAGGCTGGTGGGACGGATGATTATCAGTTTTCCCTTCAAGGATTCTTCTGTGTATGGCAGGCAATGCTCCCGTTCTAAAACGCTCACAGGTATTGCGCGTCCTGCCTGAAACACCTTTACCTTCTCGGTCTGCTCCTGTAAGCGCTGTAAGAACACGTCCATGATCTCAACATAGTTTTCGCTGCCGATGGCCTCTGAAAAATGCTCATTGCCCCAAAAGTCGTAATTCTGATAGCAAGTCATGTAGGTGGCATCCCCCGGATTATAGCCGATCAGCATTGTCGCGCCACCCATGCGAAAGGATTGCATGATCTCATAGTCACCGGCCATCTGCACATTCTCTCTGTCTGCCATATGGCTTCACCTTTCCTTACCCTTCGATAGTCTCTGCTTTGCTTCATGTTCCTTGTTCTGCTGGCACTCTTTTTGTTCCTGATACTCACCGCTTGCCCGCTCACAAAAATCCTCGATCATGGACGCACGGCCTACGCCGTAATGGCCCCAAAAGTAATTGGGCGGGCCGTCCCCGTCGTTCTTGCAGTTGCGCTGCCAGGTAGCAAACGGGGCAGGTGCTTTCGGGTGTTCACCCAAAACAAACTCAGAGTCTCCCACACGCACCCGCGCCGTGATCTTATAGTCTGCGTTGATGATCTCACCAATGACATAGCTGCCGCGTTCCAGCTCCACGGTGTAGCTGCCGTTCTGTGCCTGCTGTGCCTTCACCGGCATGGCGGGTACACCGCAGACCAAATCCGGCTGCATGACAAACTGTGACTTCGCGCTCATCAACTCTTGGGGAAGTGCCGATACCGGCAGATACATTTTTGCTTTCCCCAAGACCTCATACCGCAGCAGGAAATCATCCACCGGATAGTAGATGCTCATAACCGGGTCTTTGATATGGCCCTTTGCCATGATCGCGTTCACATATCTGGCGTTGTCCAAATACCACTGCGGGTCTGCTCCCGGCAGGTTCCAGCCGAACATGGAACCTGCGCTCATGGCGGCCTCCTGTATGTCAGAAATACCGCGCCGCCGATTATGCGCTTGGGCAATCTTTTGATTTTCCTCCCGATTTCCGGTATCCCACCCAGAGGCGTAGTAACCACGCACACCCTTTTTGAGAATGATAAGCTGTCCCGTAGAGGGTATGGTGAAAAGGCAGAAATCGGGCAATTCAGTTCTTCTCATCATGGGCCTCCTCATCGTCCCTGCTCCTGCTGCCTTCTCCGGTGCCAGCCCTCCAGCAGCTTAACGATGACCTCCTCCATCTGCTTGGGGGTATAGCTGGGCGGAAAGTATTTTTGCAGGCGGTCATTCCGCAGCGTTACCTTGCGCTCCAGCGGTTTTTCCTCCCGCATGATGAGGTCGATGATATTGTTCTCCAGCTTGCCCTCCGCGCTGATCTGCTTGAGTCGCTGAGCCTGATTCACGGACGGCGATACCTCATCCCGCTCCATGAGGAACTGGAGGTAGGTCTGTTCTTTTTCGGTCAGGTGGGAGATGTAGTCGGCTGCCGGAACGAATTTCAGTTTTCCCGTGTCCACCGCCTCCATCAGCGGCGGAATGAGGTTTGTCAGGCGGATATATCGCTGGATTTGCATCCGGCTTTCGTTCACTTGCTCCGCCAAAACCTCCACAGAAAACCTCCCTTGAAAATTCTGCCCAACTTGGGCAGAATTTTTTGAAGGCCGCCCTGCCTGCCGTTTCATAGCGTCCAGCTTCAGCTTGTACGCCTTGGCTTTCTCGCTGGGCAGCAGGTTTTCACGGTTTATGTTGTAATCCACCACCAGAATGTCCGCGTCCTCATCGCTGTAATTCCGCACGATGACCGGGCGGGTGTCCAGCCCCACCACATTGGCGCAGTAGTCGCGCCGGTGGCCGGAGATGATCTCATACCCGCCCTCGCTGCGGGGCCGGACGATCAGCGGCTCGGCAATGCCGGTGCGCTCGATGCTGTCCATCAGCCGCACCAGATCAGCGCTGGGCCGGTCTACGGAGTAGGGCTGCCGCGCATAGGGGAACACCTGCTCCGCGGGAACGATCTGCACCCGCTCCTGCTGGTCGGCTTCCCGTTCCGCGTCTGTCTTGAACAGGTCATCGTACTTGACCAGTTCGATGCCGTTTAATTTGCGGGCCAAGCTGCAACACCTCCTTCGTCAGCGCGGCATACGCCTGCGCCGCTTTTCCGTCCGGATCATGCTCGTAAATGCTGGTTCCCGTGGCGCTGATCTCCGCCACGCGAATGGAGCGGGGTATCTCGCTGCTGAACACACGGCTGCCGTAGTTCCTGCGTAGCTGCTCACTGACTTCTTTGGCCAGCGTGGTACGGCTGTCCATCATGGTCAGCAGGATACCGTCCACCGTCAGGTGGGGATTGATCTGCCGCTTGACGCGGGCGATGGTTCGCATAAGCTGTTCAAGCCCCTTGGCGGCCAGATACTGCCCCTGCACCGGAATGATAACGCTGTCCGCCGCGGTCAGCGCGTTGATGGTCAGCATCCCCAGCGAAGGCATACAGTCGATGATGGCGTAGTCATAGGCCGGTGTCAGTGTGGACAGATACTGCCGCAGCACCGTTTCACGGCTCATGATGTTCACCAACGTCACCTCCAGCCCCGACAGCTCAATGTTGGCGGGGACAAGATCGACGCCGGACGCATGGTGCAGGATGCCCTCGCCGGGTGCGATGGGCTCCTCGTTGACGGTCTTGGTCATCAGGTCGGCCAGCGTAGGGGAAAGCTCGTCCGGCTGCCGCCAGCCCAGCATTTGGGTGAGATTGCCCTGAGCGTCGGCGTCCACCAGCAGGACTCTCTTCCCCTGCTGGGCAAGACCAACACCCAAACTGGCGGCTGTGGTGGTTTTTCCCACGCCGCCCTTCTGATTTGCCAGTGCGATGGTTTTCAAAAGCACACCTCCATTTCGTGCAACAAAAAAGAGCCTTCCGGCTCTTGCTCTGACAGTATTCC
Source organism: uncultured Eubacteriales bacterium (assembly GCA_900548615.1). Taxonomy (GTDB): domain Bacteria; phylum Bacillota; class Clostridia; order Oscillospirales; family Oscillospiraceae; genus Vescimonas. Next base: position 7,629 of record URKW01000079.1, read on the forward strand.
GTTCTACCCGCTCCCCCCGCTGAGATCATGGCCCACCATCAGGGCATAGTGGTTATCCATGGTCAGCGGCGCGTTATACAGCGCGGTCAGCAGATATTGCTTCACATGGCGCACCTCGGTGGTATTCTCGCTGATCCGATCCAGCACATACAGCAGATGTGCGCCGGTCAGCTTCAGTAACCTTGAACGGACTACCTCCGCTGGCAGTTCTTCTCCCGCCACGCGGATGGTGGCCTTTGTGGAACACACGGTATCCAGCATCAGTCCCACCAATTCGTCCAGCCGCCCACGGTCAACCTCGGTGTAGCTCACAAGATAGTTGTAGTCCACATTGGTCATGACCTGCGCTCGATATGTCTCCCGTCGTTCCATTCCGTTTTCCTGAGTAGGCTTACTCTCATGAGGGAATGAAGGGAAGGAGTTCATAACATCCGTATTTAATTCTTCTTTACTTTGTTCTTCTATATTTAATTGCACGGGATTTTCCTGTTCAGGTTTTCCCAAGACAGGTTTTACCTGTTCTGGAAAAGCCCGTTTAGGTGCGTCACTGGCACTTTCCGCCTGAACGGGATTTTCCCGTTTAGGTGGTTCCGGCTCCCTGGGCTGTTCCAGAATGGTATATTCGATGCCGCCCAGCGTACCGTCCGCGTGGCGCTCCCGCGCCCGCACGATGTACCCCGCGCCTTCCAGTTCCCGCACCGTGGCACAGATGCTGTCCACACCGTCCTTGCAGATGTAGGCCAATCCTTTTGTGGTGTAGTCCCAATCCTCCGGCAGCGACAGCATCAGGGACAGCAGCCCCTTTGCCTTCAGCGACAGGGACTTGTCCCGCAGATGGTGATTTGACATGACGGTGTAGTTCCGCGTTTTCTCCACCCTGAATACGGCCATGGGTTTGTCCTCCTTTCCTGTTGGTCTCCAAATAAGAAAACCGCCTGCTTTGCAGACGGTTTTCTATGTAAATGAGTGTTCCAGATCGTTATTTCGTTATTCGTTCTCAAATTGTATAAAATTGTCGATTTTTTAGAACTTATTGAACAAATTCCCTTAAAATCTTTGAGGTGAATACACACCGCAAGAGGTGGGCGTCAACCTGAAGAACGGTTACAACGGCGACCTGACCAGCCGCGAGGCCGGCTCTGTCGGTGGCCAGATGGTCAAGAAGATGATCGAGTCCTACGAGAAGAACCTGTAAACTCCGCCAGGGTTTACCAAGATCTTTTCCAATAAATCGACCCCATCGGCTTTCAAGAAAGCCGATGGGGTCGATTCTATCCGGCGTGCAGAAACGGGCAAAGGACAGACGCCATGCGTCTGTCCTTTGTCCTGCCTAAAATCTGCACGAGGAAAGAGGTTTCCGCGCTCTATTGTCTGCGTTCCGGCAAGAACCCTCTCCCCTTGTCTTGCCGGATCGCTCTGTGCAGCTAATACTATTTTCAAATAAAACACTTCAAATAATTGCAATAATATGATAAGCTATAT
>URKW01000080.1 GCA_900548615.1 uncultured Eubacteriales bacterium
CTCGTTCGCCGTGCTTTATCTGCCACCGGCAGCGCACGGCTCTCTCCCCGCCGCAGCATCCATCTGGTATTACACCGCACTATCTTTTTATCTCTCCCTCAGTCTCGCTTGCACTCGCCAGCCCCCTCACAGAGGGGGCCTTTGGGGGGCGGTGCGGCGTTCGGCAGACGCTGCGTTTATCCGCGGCGGCCTGTGGTCATGCCGCCCTACGAACGTTTGCCGTAACCGCTGCGTATCCCGGCGGGCCGATGTGGGCATCGGCCCCTACGGAACGTTTATCGCACCCTTTCTTGCATTACATACACAACAAGGAGCAACTATGTTACAGAGAATTCTCGTGGCGGTGGTGGGTATCCCGCTGCTGCTGTTTGTTTTGATCATCGCGCCGGACTGGGCCACGGCGCTGCTGCTGTGCGCGCTGTGCACCGTGGGCGCTCACGAGCTGCTGGCGGCGGCCTGCCGCAAGGAGCTTTGCCGCCGCTGGTGGGGCCTGAGCGCCATCATGGGCGTGACGGTGGTGCTGCGCACGTACCTGGCCGGGATCGGTCAGGACGGCGCGGCGGCGCTGATGGAATGGCTGCTGGCGGCATGGCTGGTGCTGCTGTTCGTCAGCGTGGTGGTGGAGTACGGCACGCCCCGTGCACTGGCCTTCCGGGATGTGTGCACCATCCTGATGGCGGGTATCGCCATCCCGCTGGCCTTCCAGTGCCTGATGCAGCTGCGGCTGATGGAGCACGGCGGCGGTCTGGTGATGATCCCGCTGGTGGCGGCCTTTTCCTCCGACTCGGCGGCGCTGTTCGCCGGGATGGCGCTGGGCAGGCACAAGCTGGCTCCGGCCGTCAGCCCCAAGAAAACCGTGGAGGGCTCCATCGGCGGTCTGGCCGGCGGCATGCTGGGCATTGTCATCTTCCGCATCGTGTTCTTTCTGGTGACGGAGGTGCAGCTGAACATCGCGTGGTGCGTGCTGCTGGGACTGGTGGGCGCTGTGCTGGGCCAGTTGGGCGACCTGAGCTTCTCCGCCATCAAGCGGGAGTGCGGCGTCAAGGACTATGGCCGTCTGCTGCCCGGTCACGGCGGCGTGCTGGATCGGTTTGACAGCGTGATCTTCGCGTCGCCGGTGGTGTGGCTGCTGATCAAGAGCATTACCCTGTATTGAGGAAATCTATCATGACGAAAACCATTGCCCTGCTGGGCAGCACCGGGTCTATCGGGCGGCAGACGCTGCAGGTGGCCCGGGAATTGAAGCTGCGGGTGGCCGCGTTGGCCGCCGGCAGCAGCGTGGAGCTACTGGAAGCGCAGGCGCGGGAATTCTCCCCGCGCCTTGCGGTGCTTTATGACGCGGCGGCGGCGGCAGAGCTGCGGCAGCGTCTGCGGGACACGGATATCGAGGTGCTGGCGGGGCCGGAGGGCCTTCTGGCGGCGGCACAGGCGGAGGAAGCCGACACCGTGGTCACCGCCGTGGTGGGCAGCGTGGGACTGGAACCCACGCTGGCGGCCATCCGTCTGGGACGGCGCATCGCCCTTGCCAACAAGGAGACGCTGGTGTGCGCCGGTGAGCTGGTGATGGCGGCGGCGCGGGAGTGCGGCGCGGACATCGTGCCGGTGGACAGCGAGCATTCCGCCATCTTCCAGTGCTTGCAGGGCTGCGCCGACCGCCGGGAGATCAAACGCCTGATCCTGACCTGCTCCGGCGGGCCGTTCTTCGGCAAGCGCTACGAGGAGCTGGAACACATGACGCCGGCGGACGCCCTGAAGCACCCCAACTGGAGCATGGGCGCCAAAATCACCATCGACTCCGCCACCCTGATGAACAAGGGGCTGGAGGTCATCGAGGCCATGCGGCTGTACGGCCTGCCGCTGGAGCAGGTGGACGCGGTGATCCACCGGCAGAGCGTTATCCATTCGCTGGTGGAGTTCCGGGACGGGGCGCTGCTGGCTCAGCTGGGCACGCCGGACATGAAGCTGCCGATCCGCTACGCCATGACGTGGCCGGAGCGGGCGGTCTCGCCGGAGGAACCCCTCGATCTGCTGAAGTGCGGGGCGCTGACCTTTGACGCCATCGACGAAACGGCCTTCCGCTGCTTTGCGCTGGCTCGGCAGTGCGCCAAAGAGGGTGGCACCGCCTGCGCCACCCTGAACGCCGCCAACGAGGAGGCGGTCTGGGCCTTTCTGCGGGGCGAGACCGGCTTCAACGGCATCCACCGGACGGTGGAAACGGCATTGGATCGGGCAACGGTGAAATACCGGCCAAGCCTTGCGGATATACTGGAAGCAGACCGTCTTGCCCGGGAAACGGCGCGGGCGGTACTGTCACGATAAAGGAACGGTAAGCTATGACGACCATTGTGTATATTCTGGTGGCCATCCTCATTTTCGGCATTCTCATTGCCGTCCATGAGCTGGGCCACTTTCTGGCGGCCAAGGCCTGCGGCGTGACCGTCAACGAATTCTCCATCGGCATGGGGCCCGCGCTGTGGAAAAAGCAGAAGGGCGAGACGCTGTACGCCCTGCGGGCCATCCCCTGCGGCGGCTTCTGTGCCATGGAGGGGGAGGACGAGGACTCCGACGATCCCCACGCCCTGTACCGGCAGGGCTTCTGGGCCAAGCTGGTGATCTTCGCCGCCGGGGCCTTCATGAACTTCGTCACGGGACTGCTGATTCTGGTGATCCTGTACAGCGGCGCGAAAGCCTTCTACGACCCCACCATCACCGCCTTTGCCGACGGCTGCCCGTTACAGGGCGAGAACGGCTTGCAGGTGGGCGACAAGCTGCTGTCCATCGACGGCGAGCGGGTGTATATGTACTCCGACGTGGGGCTGCTGCTGGGGCTGAACAAGGACGGCACCTTCGACCTTGTGGTGCGGCGTGACGGCGAAAAGGTGACGCTGAAGGATTTCTCCATGGAAAAGCGGCAGTACACCGACCAGAATGGCAAGCCCTACACCGGCTACGGCATGTTCTTCGGCGTGAAGGAGGCCACATGGGGCGACCGGCTGGCCAACAGCTGGAACGGGGCCATGGACTTTGTGCGGCTGGTGCGGCTGAGCCTGAAAATGCTGGTGACGGGGCAGGCGGGCGTCCGTGACCTCAGCGGCCCGGTGGGCATCGTGTCCACCATGACCACCGTGGGAGAATCCGCCGCCACCGTGGGCGACGCCATCGCCGATATTGCCTATCTGGCGGCGCTGATCGCCGTGAATCTGGCGGTGATGAACCTGCTGCCGCTTCCGGCGCTGGACGGCGGCAAGATTTTCTTTCTTGTGGTGAACGCCGTCTCCATGGCGGTCATCAAGAAGCAAATTCCCCTGAAATACGAGAACTATATCCACTTCGCGGGGCTGGTGCTGCTGCTGGCGCTGATGGCGCTGGTGACGTTCAGCGACGTGTGGAAGCTGTTTAGCTGAAAGAGGGGCTGACTGTGAGCAGACAAATGAACATCGGCGGCGTGGTCATCGGCGGCGGCGCGCCCGTGGCCATCCAGTCCATGTGCAGCACCGCCACCGAGGATGTGGCCGCCACCGTGGCGCAGATTCTCCGTCTGGAGCAGGCGGGGTGCCAGATCATCCGAGTGGCCGTGCCCACCATGGAGGCCGCCGCCGCCATCGGTGCCATCAAAAAGGCCATCCATATCCCGCTGGTGGCGGATATCCACTTTGACTACCGGCTGGCGCTGCGGTGCGCCGCCGAGGGCGTGGACAAAATCCGCATCAACCCCGGCAACATTGGCTCTCATGAGCGGGTGCGGGCGGTGGCGGAGACCTGCCGGGAGCACCGCATCCCCATCCGCATCGGCGTCAACGGCGGCTCACTGGAAAAGCCGCTGCTGGCGAAGTACGGCGGCGTGACGGCGCAGGCGCTGGTGGACAGCGCCATGGGGCACGTGCAGCTGCTGAACGACTGCGGCTTTGACGATATCTGCCTGTCGGTGAAGTGCTCCCACGTGCCCACCAACATGGCGGCGTACAGCCTGCTGTCCCGCGAGACGGACTATCCTCTGCACCTTGGCGTTACCGAGGCGGGCACGCCGGAAATGGGCGTGCTGAAATCCGCCATCGGCATCGGCGGGCTGCTGTGTCAGGGGGTGGGCGACACCATCCGGGTCAGCCTCACCGCCGACCCGGTGGAGGAGGTCATCGCCGCCAAAAAGATCTTGCAGGCGGCGGGCATCCGGAAGTCCGGGCCTGACCTGATCTCCTGCCCCACCTGCGGCAGGACGAAGTATGACATGATCCCCATTGCCCGGGAGGTGGAGCGGCGGCTTCAGGGCTGCACCAAACCCATCACCGTGGCGGTGATGGGCTGCGCCGTCAACGGCCCTGGCGAGGCGCGAAGCGCCGATGTGGGCATCGCCGGCGGCGACGGCGAGGGCCTGCTGTTCCGCAAGGGCGAGATTTTGTACAAGGTGCCACAGGACAAGCTGGTGGACGCCCTGATGGCGGAGATTGAAAGGTTGTAAAAGAGCCGGCGGTAGAATGTGCGTAGGGGCGGGGTGACCACACCCCGCCGCGACGTGTGAATACCACCCCAACCCCATCACCTACCACACAGAGAAAAGGATGACACTATGACGGACAGAATACCGTTTTTTGATTTTTTTGACCGGTTTGTGCCGCCCCGTGAGCTGCGGCTGATGCTGCATGACGCGGCGGTGACAGGCGGCGTGCTGAACCGGGCCGAGCGCACCATGGAGCTGGAGGTCGAGACCGGCGAAGCGCTGCCGGACGCGGCGGTGGAGGCCGTGCGGCAGCTGCTGATGGAGGAGTACCGCCTGCGGCAGCTGCGGATGATGGTGCGCACCGTCCAGCCCGGCAAGAAAACGAAGGATATCCTGATGGGCAAGCCCATCAAGGGCAAGCCCATCCCCATGGTGGAGCTGAACCCCAAGATGGGCGCCATCGTGCTGGAGGGCAAGGTCTTTGCCGCCGAGCTGTACGAGACGCGGCGTCGTGGCCTGTGGTGCCTGACCTTCGATATGACCGACTACAAGGGCAGCGTCACCGTCCGCAAATACATGGAAGAGGCCGAGGCCAAGCCGCTGGACGGCGCGGTGAAGGCCGGCATGTGGCTGCGGGTGCAGGGCATCGTGGAGCTGAGTCGCGACGGCAAGGATATCCAGCTGCGGCCCCTGAACATTACCAAGGTGGGCCACCAGGGCCGCAAGGACACCAACCCGGAAAAGCGGGTGGAGCTGCATCTCCACACCCGCATGTCCAACATGGACGCCCTGACCGACACCGAGTCGGTCATCAAGCAGGCCATCGAATGGGGCCACCCCGCCATTGCCATCACCGACCACGGCGTGGCGCAGGCCTTCCCCGACGCGTGGCACACCGCCAAGGGGAAAATCAAAATTCTCTACGGCATCGAGGGGTACTTCGTTAACAATCTGGACGACCGCGTGGCTGTTCACGGCGGGCAGGATCAGCCCTTTGACGACGAGATTGTCTGCTTCGATATCGAGACTACCGGATTGAAGGTCACCACCGAGGCCATCACCGAGATCGGCGCGGTGGTGCTGAAAAACGGCCAGATCACCGACACGTTCCAGACCTTCGTGAACCCCCAGCGCCGCCTGACGCCGGAGATCATCGGTCTGACGGGCATCACCGACGCCATGCTGGCGGACGCGCCGTCCCTGAAGGAGGCGCTGACGGCCTTTCTGAAATTCGTCAACGGCCGTCCGCTGGCGGCGCACAACGCGCCCTTCGATATCAGCTTCATCCGGGCGGGCTGCGAAAAGGTGGGCCTGCCCTTTGACCCCACCTATGTGGACTCGCTGATTTTGGCCCAGAACCTGCTACCGGAGCTGCACAAGTACAAGCTGGACATCGTGGCGGACTATCTCGACCTGCCCGCCTTCAACCACCACCGCGCCAGCGACGACGCGGGCATGGTGGCCTATATGCTGGTGCCGTTCTTCCAGAAGATGCGGGACGAGCTGCACATCCACCGCATCCAGCAGATCAACAACGAAATGGCGAAGCTGCGGCCCAAGAGCGCTAAGTCCAACCGTTTCCCCAAGCACATCATCATTCTGGCGAAGAACAAGCTGGGCCTGAAGCACCTGTACCAGCTCATCACCGCCTCCAACCTGCAATACTTCCACCGGGTGCCCACCATCCCCAAGACGGAGCTGGCGGCCCACCGGGAGGGGCTTATCATCGGCTCGGCCTGCGAGGCGGGCGAGCTGTTCCGGGCGGTGGCGGATCACCGGGAGTGGGCGGAGCTGAAGCGCATCGCCAGCTTTTACGACTATCTGGAGATCCAGCCGGTGTGCAACAACATGTTCATGCTACGCAACGGCGACGTGCAGTCGGTGAAGGAGCTGCAGGATTTCAACCGCACCATCGTCCGCCTGGGCGAGGAGCTGGGCAAGCCCGTCTGCGCCACCGGCGACGTGCATTTTCAGGAGCCGGAGGACGAGGTGTACCGCCATATCCTGCTGGCCAGCAAGAAATTCTCCGACGCTGACGCGCCGCTGCCCATCTACTTCAAGACCACCGACGAGATGCTGAAGGAATTCTCCTATCTGGGCGCGGAAAAGGCCCGCGAGGTGGTCATCGTCAACCCCCGGAAAATCGCCGATCTGGTGGAGGAGATCGAGCTGCTGCCGCCGGGACAGCTGTTCCCGCCCCGGCTGGAGAACTCCGAGCAGGAGCTGAACGACATGGTGTGGGCCAAGTGCCACGCCATGTACGGCGAGAATCCGCCCCAGCTGATCGTGGACCGGCTGAACGTGGAGCTGGCCAGCATTCTGGGCAAGTACGACGTGGTGTACATGTCCGCCCAGAAGCTGGTGCAGCGGAGTCTGGAAAACGGCTATCTGGTGGGCTCGCGTGGCTCCGTGGGCTCGTCGCTGGTGGCCTATATGTCCGGCATCACCGAGGTGAACTCTCTGCCGCCCCACTACTACTGCCCCAACTGCCAGTACGTGGAGTTCCAGACCGATCCCCAGTACGGCTGCGGCGCGGACATGCCCGACAAGGACTGCCCCCAATGCGGCACGCGGCTGAAAAAGGACGGCTTTGACATCCCCTTTGAGACGTTTCTGGGCTACGGCGGCGGCAAGGTGCCGGATATTGACCTGAACTTCTCCGGCGAGTATCAGTCCCGCGCCCACCGCCACGCCATCGAAATGTTCGGCAAGACCCAGGTGTTCCGGGCGGGCACCATCGGTACGCTGGCGGAAAAGACCGCCTTCGGCATGGTGAAGAAGTATCTGGAGGAGAAGGGCGAGACCGCCTCCAATGCCGAGATGAACCGTCTGACACAGGGCTGCGTGGGTGTGCGCCGCACCACCGGCCAGCACCCCGGCGGTCTGGTGGTGGTGCCCGACGACATGGACGTGGAGGACTTCACCGCCGTGCAGCACCCCGCCGACGACGCCAACAGCGACACCGTTACCACCCATTTTGAATACCACTGCATGGAGGACAACCTGCTGAAGCTGGACATGCTGGGTCACGATGACCCCACCATGATCAAGTACATGGAGGATCTCACCGGCGTCAACGCCCGGCAAATTCCGCTGGACGACCCGGACACCATGTCCATTTTCACCTCCTCCAAGGTGCTGGGGTACGAGAATGACGAGATACTGGGCCCCACCGGCGCCGTGGCTATCCCGGAGTTCAACACCCGGTTCACCCGCCAGATGCTGGTGGACACCCAGCCGGACAACTTTAATACGCTGGTGCGTCTGTCGGGCTTCTCCCACGGCACCGACGTGTGGCTGGGCAACGCCCGAGACCTGATCGTCAGCGGTACGGCCACGGTTCTGGAAACGGTGGGCTGCCGCGACGATATCATGCTGTACCTGATCTCCATGGGGCTGGACCCCAAGATGAGCTTCAAGATCATGGAGGCTGTCCGTAAGGGCAAGGTGAAGAAGGGCGGCTTCTCCGAGGGCTGGGAGGAGGCCATGCGGGAGCACAAGGTGCCCGACTGGTACATTGAGTCTCTTGCCAAGATCGGCTACCTGTTCCCCAAGGCTCACGCCGTGGCCTATGTGATGATGGCCTTCCGCATCGCGTGGTTCAAGGTGCACAAGCCGCTGGCCTTCTACGCCACGTTCTTCTCCATCCGTGCCAAGGCCTTTGACGCGGAGTACTGCTGCGCCGGTCTGGACGCCGTGAAGCGGAAGATCAGGGAGATCGAGAACAACAAGGACGCCACCAACGTGGAGCAGGATCTGATGGTGACGCTGGAGGTGTGCTACGAGTTCTATCTCCGGGGCTTCCACTTTGACACCATCAATATCTATGAGTCCGACGCCACCCACTTCCGCATCATCGGGGATGACGCGCTGCTGCCGCCCTTTGTGTCAGTGCACGGTCTGGGCGAGGCGGCGGCGCTGGCCACCGTGGAGCAGCGCAAGGGCAAGGAGTTCATCTCCATCGAGGAGTTCGCCATGACCTGCAACAAGCTCAGTAAGACCCACATCGAGCAGCTGAAGGTGCTGGGCGCCTTCGCCGGCATGGCGGAGACCAGTCAGGTGAGTTTGTTTTAAGGAAAAGAACCGGCCAAAGGCCGGTTCTTTTTGGCGGTTGGGGCGGTGCGGCGCAGCGAACCTCCGGGAAAGATTCGTAGGGGCGGACAGAGTCGTCCGCCCCTACAACCGACCACCGTACCCATCCGTATAACGGCGGCGGCCTGAGGGCAGGCCGCCCTACGGAGCAATGCCGTACCCCTCCGTTTACCCCGCCGCCGCAACAAAGAACCGCCTTTTGAAAAAAGGCGGTTCTTCAGCCTGTCAAAGAACGCCAGTTCTCGTTATGCGAGAGCTGGCGTTTTAGTC
>URKW01000081.1 GCA_900548615.1 uncultured Eubacteriales bacterium
GTCCCCGCTTCCAACATGAAGAAGAGCATCGCTCAGATCCTGCTGGACGAGGGCTACATCAAGGCCTTCCAGATCGTGGAGGACGGTACCCAGGGCATCATCCGCATCACCCTGAAGTACAACGCCGGCAAGGAGAAGGTCATCTCCGGTCTGCGCCGCGTCTCCAAGCCCGGTCTGCGCGTGTACGTGGGCGCCGATGAGCTGCCCCAGGTGCTGCGCGGTCTCGGTATCGCAATCGTGTCCACGTCCAAGGGCGTCATGACCGACAAGGCTGCTCGCGCGGCTCACGTCGGCGGCGAAGTCCTGGCATTCATTTGGTAAGGAGGGTATTGAACAATGTCGAGAATTGGTAGAATGCCCATTACCGTCCCCGCCGGTGTGGAAGTCACCGTGGCGGAGAACAACGTTGTCACCGTCAAGGGCCCCAAGGGCACTCTGACCCAGACCCTGCGCCCTGAGATGATCATCGAGCAGGAAGGCAACGTCATCCATGTTAAGCGCCCCTCTGACGACAAGATGCATGTGGCAATGCACGGCATGACCCGCGCTCTGCTGCACAACATGGTCGTCGGCGTCAGCGAAGGTTTCAAGAAGACGCTGGAGATCAACGGCGTCGGCTATCGTGCCGCCAAGGAAGGCAACGAGCTGGTCATGAACCTGGGCTACTCTCACCCCGTGAAGGTGGCCGAGATCGAGGGTATCACCATTGATGTCCCCTCCCAGAACCAGATCGTGATCTCCGGCCCTGATAAGCAGAAGGTGGGCCAGTTCGCCGCCAACGTGCGCGAGAAGCGTCCCCCCGAGCCTTACAAGGGCAAGGGCATCAAGTATGCTGATGAAACCATCCGCCGCAAGGTGGGTAAGACTGGCGCTAAGAAGTAAGGAGGTGTGCCGTAAATGATTAAGAGACCCAATACAAACGCCCAGCGTTTGAAGCGTCATAAGAGAGTCCGCTCCAAGGTGTTCGGCACTACCGAGCGTCCCCGTCTGAACGTGTTCCGCAGCGAGAAGAATATCTACGCTCAGGTCATCGACGACGTCGCCGGCAATACGCTGGTGGCTGCCTCCTCTCTGGATAAGGAGATCGAGGGCAACGGCGGCAACAAGACTGCTGCCCGTGCCGTTGGCAAGCTGGTGGCCGAGCGCTGCAAGGCCAAGGGCATCGACAAGGTCGTGTTCGACCGCGGCGGTTACCTGTATCACGGCCGTGTGGCCGAGCTGGCTGAAGGCGCCCGCGAGGGCGGCCTGGAATTCTAAGGAAGGAGGACTTATCAATGGCTAGATTTGAAAGAGAGCAGAGCGAGTACATTGAAAAAGTAGTCGCTACCAACCGCGTATCCAAGACCGTTAAGGGCGGTCGTGTCATGAAGTTCTCCGCCCTGATGGTTGTCGGCGATGGCAAGGGCAAGGTCGGCTACGGTCTGGGCAAGGCCGCCGAGGTTCCTGAAGCGATCCGCAAGGGCATCGAGGACGCCAAGAAGAACATGATCACCGTGTCCCTGTCCGGCAGCACCATTCCCCACGAGATCACCGGCGAGGCCGGCGCAGGCCGCGTGCTGATGAAGCCCGCTGCTCCCGGTACCGGCGTGATCGCCGGCGGCCCCGTGCGTATCATCATGGAAGCTGCCGGTATCAAGGATATCCGTACCAAGTGCCTGCGTTCCAATACCGCTGTGAACGTGGTCGCCGCCACCTTTGAGGGCCTGAAGGCCCTGCGTACCCCGGAAGAGGTCGCCCGCACCCGCGGCAAGAGCGTGGACGAGATCGTAGGTTAAGGAGGCAGTGAACAATGGCTAAGAATCTGAACATCAAGCTGGTCAAGAGCCTGAACGGCAGACTGCAGAAGCACATCGCCACTGCTAATTCCCTGGGCCTGCGCAAGATCGGTGATATCACCGTTCAGCCCGACAACGATCAGACTCGCGGCAAGATCGCCAAGATCGGCTATCTGCTGCAGGTCACTGAAGAGAACTAAGGAGGTGCGAGAGAATGAAACTGAACGAACTGTCTCCCGCAGCCGGCTCCGTTAAGGAAGCTTACCGCAAGGGTCGCGGCAGCGGCTCCGGTAACGGCAAGACCGCAGGTCGCGGCCACAAGGGTCAGAAGGCCCGTTCCGGCGGCGGCACCCGCATCGGCTTTGAAGGCGGCCAGATGCCTCTGGCACGCCGCATCCCCAAGCGCGGTTTCAACAACATTTTTGCAAAGCCCCTGGAAATCATCAACCTGAGCGCCCTCAACAAGTTTGAGGACGGCGAGATCGTCACCGCTGAAGCCCTCCTTGCCAAGGGTATCCTGAGCAAGTGTGAGTACGGCTACAAGGTCCTGGGTAACGGCAAAGTTACCAAGAAGGTGACCGTGCAGGCCGCTGCTTTCTCCCAGGCTGCTAAGGAAGCGATCGAAGCAGCTGGTGGAAAGGCAGAGGTGATCTAACGTGATTCAGACGATCCGTAAAGCATGGGCCATTCCCGAACTGCGCAAAAAGCTGGTGTTTACGGCGCTGATCCTGCTGATCTTCCGCATCGGTAACGCGATCCCTGTTCCCTATGTGGACACCAAGCTGCTGGAGGACTATATCAACGCCATGAGCACCACCGTGCTGGGCCTATATAACGTCATGTCCGGCGGCGCGTTCGCCAACGCTACCGTTTTCGCCCTGGGCGTTCAGCCCTACATCAACAGCTCCATCATCATCCAGCTGTTGACCATTGCCATCCCTGCCCTGCAGCGTATGGCGCAGGACGGCGGCGAAGAAGGCAAGAAGAAGATCCAGTCCATCACCCGTTACGCTACCGTGGCCATCGCTATCCTGCAGGGCTGGGGCTACTATGTGCTGATGAAGACCAACGGCATCCTGACCACCAGCGGCGTTTGGGCCGCCCTGGTCATCATCGCCTCCTTCATCGCCGGCTCCTCCTTCGTCATGTGGATGGGCGAGCAGATCACCGAGTTCGGTGTCGGCAATGGTATCTCCATCATCCTGTTCGCCGGCATTCTGTCCCGCGTTCCCACCATGGTGAACGGCGGTGTCAGCTATGTCATCGCGGATCCCACCAAGTGGTGGGCCGTGGCGCTGGTGGTGGTAGGTATGCTGGCGCTGATCGTGCTGATCACCTGGGTCAACGGCGCCGAGCGCCGTATCCCTGTCCAGTACGCCAAGCGGCAGGTGGGCCGCAAGATGTACGGCGGTCAGGCATCCACCCTTCCCATGAAGGTGAATATGTCTGGCGTTCTGCCCATCATCTTCGCCCAGTCCATCGCCATGATCCCCTCCACCATCGCCGCTTTCTGCAAGCAGCCTGAGGAGGGCACGTTCTGGTATGGCTTCCTGAACGCCATTGACACCTCGTCTGTGGTGTATATGATCTTCTACTTCCTGATGATCATCGCGTTCAGCTACTTCTACGCGACGATCCAGTTCAATCCCATCGAGATCTCCAACAACCTGAAGAAGAACGGCGGCTTCATCCCCGGCTTCCGTCCCGGCAAGCCCACGTCCGACTTCATCCGCAAGGTTCTGAACAAGGTGACGCTGTTCGGCGCGATTTATCTGGGTATCGTGGCTATCCTGCCTCTGATCATCGGTAAGGTCGTCAATGTGTCCGCCCTGTCTATCGGCGGCACCTCCGTCATCATCGTTGTGGGCGTTGCGCTGGAGACCGTACAGGCATTGGAATCCCAGATGCTGATGCGTCAGTACAAGGGCTTCCTGGAATAAAATAGAGGTGCATCATGAAACTGATCCTTTTAGGCGCTCCTGGTGCCGGTAAGGGCACACAGGCAGATATTATCAAGAAAACGCTGGGGATCCCCACGATCTCCACGGGCAACATCCTGCGTGCCGCCGTCAAAAATGGAACTCCCACCGGCCTGAAGGCCAAGGAGTACATGGATGCCGGCAAGCTGGTGCCGGATGAGGTCATCATCGGCATCATCAACGAGCGTTTGCAGGAGCCTGACTGCGCGGGCGGCTACATTCTGGACGGCGTGCCCCGCACGATCGCTCAGGCAGAGGCACTGGAGCAGGCGGGAATCAGATTCGACGCTGTGGTGGCGCTGGAAGTACCCGACGAGAAGATCGTCGACCGTATGGGCGGCCGCCGCGTCTGCGAAAGCTGCGGCGCCAGCTATCATGTCGTCAACATCCCTCCCAAAAAGGAAGGCGTGTGCGATGTGTGCGGCGGCGCACTGAAGCAGCGCAAGGATGATGACCCCGAGACGGTGAGAGACCGTCTGGCGGTTTATCATAAAGAGACAGAGCCCCTCAAGGGTTTCTACGAGGCCAGAGGGATTCTGAAAACTGTGGACGACTATCCCACTGTGGAGGAGACGACACAGGCGATCTTGAAGGTTTTGGGGTGCTGAATCTATGATAACCCTGAAATCCGAGCACGAGATCGAACTGATGCGCCGGGCGGGAAAAATTACCGCGGCTGCCCGTGCTCTGGCACGGGAAATGGTAAAACCCGGCGTAACAACCCAACAAATTGACAAGGCAGTGTATCACTTTATCAAGTCTCAGGGGGCGGTTCCCTCCTTCCTGAACTACAACGGCTATCCCGCCAGCGTTTGCGTCAGCGTCAACGACGAGATCATCCACGGCATCCCCGGTAAGCGGGTGCTGAAGGAGGGCGATATCGTCAGCGTGGACGTGGGCGCCTACATCGGCGGTTTCCATGGCGACTGCGCCGGCACCTACCCCTGCGGGCAGGTGTCCGACCAGGCCCTGGATCTGATCCGCGTGACACAGCAGTGCTTCTTCGAGGGCATCAAGTTCGCGCGGGAGGGATATCGCCTCAGCGATATCTCCCATGCCGTTCAGGAATACGCGGAGAGCCACGGCTACAGCATCGTGCGGGAGTATGTCGGTCACGGCATCGGCCGGAGGATGCATGAAAGCCCCGAAGTACCCAACTTCGGCAACCCCGGCCACGGGCCGCGTTTGCTGCGGGGCCTGACCATCGCGGTGGAACCCATGGTCAACGCCGGCAGCGCTGCGATCCGCCAGATGCCTGACGGCTGGACCGTCAAGACGGCGGACGGCAAAAACGCCGCCCATTATGAGAACACCATTCTGATCACCGACGGCGATCCGGAGCTTCTGACGGACGCCTCCGATTCCCTGGTGTAACGCATATGGACATTGCCAAATCCAACATCGTAAGATCGGTCGCCGGCAGAGACGCGGGAAGCTACTTCTTTGTGCTTGCGACAGAGGAGGACTTCCTTCTGCTGGCCGACGGGAAGCGCAGGCGTATCGAGTCGCCCAAGCGCAAACGGGCACGCCATGTGCAGTTTGTGGCGGAAAGCGACAGCGCCGTCGCTGAAAAGATCAGAAGCAGCGAAAAAATCACAAACAGTGAGCTTCGTAGAGCCATCGCCGCATATGTCGGCGGTAATCAAGACCAGGAGGGATAGAAACTTGGCAAAATCCGACATGATCGAGGTAGAGGGCGTCGTCGTCGAGTCGCTGCCCAACACCACATTCCAGGTAGACATTGGAAATGGACACACCATCCTAGCGCATATTTCCGGAAAGCTCAGAATGAACTTCATCAGGATTCTGCCCGGTGACAAGGTGACAGTGGAAATGTCCCCTTACGATCTGACCCGTGGCCGGATTACCTGGCGTAGTAAGTAGGAGGTTTATCAAAATGAAAGTAAGACCGTCCGTGAAGCCCATGTGCGAGAAGTGCAAAGTGATCCGCCGCAAAGGCCGTGTCATGGTCATCTGCGAGAATCCCAAGCACAAGCAGCGTCAGGGCTAACTAGAAAGTGGAGGTGCTTTAAGAGTATGGCACGTATTGCCGGTATTGACCTGCCCAAGGATAAGCGAATCGAGATCGGTTTGACCTATATCTACGGTATTGGCAGAAAGAGCGCCCAGGACATCCTGGCGCAGACTGGTATCAACCCCGACACCCGCGTGAAGGATCTGACCGAGGCCGACGAAGCCAAGCTTCGTGAAGCCATCGACCAGAGCTACGTGGTGGAGGGTGACCTGCGCCGTCAGGTGGCGCTGGACATCAAGCGTCTGACTGAGATCGGCTGCTATCGCGGTATGCGTCATCGCCGCGGCCTGCCCGTTCGCGGCCAGCGCAGCAAGACCAATGCACGTACCCGCAAGGGTCCCAAGAAGACCATCGCTAACAAGAAGAAGTAAAGGAGGGGAGAATAGATTATGGCAGCTAATGTAAAAGGCAAGAAGGTTATCCGCCGTCGCCGTGAAAAGAAGAACATTGAAAAAGGCCAGGTCCATATCCGTTCTTCCTTCAACAACACCATGGTGACCGTCACTGACTCTCAGGGCAACGCCCTGAGCTGGGCTTCCTCCGGCGGCCTGGGTTTCCGTGGCAGCAAGAAGTCCACTCCCTTCGCCGCACAGAGCGCCGCTGAGACCGCCGCCAAGGCCGCTATGGAGCACGGCCTGAAGACCGTCGAGGTCTTTGTCAAGGGCCCCGGTCAGGGTCGTGAGGCCGCTATCCGCGCGCTGCAGGCCGTGGGTCTGGAAGTGACCATGATCAAGGACGTCACTCCCATTCCTCACAACGGCTGCCGCCCGCCCAAGCGTCGTCGTGTGTAATCGGAATAAGGAGGATCATTAGAATATGGCTAAGAATATGCAGCCTATCGCCAAGCGCTGCAAGGCGCTGGGTATCTCTCCTGCCGTTATGGGTTACTCCAAGAAGGAGACCAAGCGCAACCCCGGCGGTCAGATGAGAAAGAAAAAGAGCGAATATGCCATCCAGCTGAACGAGAAGCAGAAGGTGAAGTTCGTCTATGGTATCCTGGAGAAGCAGTTCCATGCATACTATGAGAAGGCTTCCGCCATGCCCGGCAAGACCGGCGAGAACCTGCTGACGCTGGTGGAGCGCCGTCTGGACAACGTGGTGTATCGTCTGGGCTTTGCCATGACCCGCCGCGAGGCCCGTCAGCTGGTCAGCCACGCTCACTTCACCGTCAACGGCCAGAAGGTCAACATTCCTTCCTATCTGGTTCGCGTGGGTGATGTGATCGAGGTGAAGGAAGGCAGCCGCAGCGCCGCCTGCTTCAAGCGCCTGACCGCCGAAGACGCTCCCATGGTCAACGTACCCCAGTGGCTCCAGCGCGAGAAGAACGCGCTGAAGGGTACTGTCCTGCAGATGCCCGCTCGTGAGGACATTGATATGCCCATCGAGGAGCACCTCATCGTCGAGTTGTACTCCAAGTAATCGGGGAACTGACCCTCACAACGAAGCAACCACGAATGTACGGGTATTCCCGTATCGCCACATGAATTTGAAGGAGGGTACTGCATGATCGAAATTGAGAAGCCCCAGATCGAATGTGTTGAAACACCTGGTGATGCTTCCTATGGCAAATATGTGATCGAACCCCTGGAGCGCGGCTACGGAACGACGTTGGGCAATGCACTGCGCCGTATTATGCTTTCTTCTCTGCCCGGCACGGCAGCCACCAGCATCAAGATCGCCGGTGTGCAGCACGAGTTTTCCACCATTCCCGGTGTGAAAGAGGACGTGACAGAGATCGTTCTGAATGTGAAGCAGCTGCTGACCAAGCTGCACTGCGAGAGCGCCAAGACCGTCTTTATCGAGGCTGTGGGCCCCTGCGTGGTGACAGCCGGCGATATCAAGAGCGACGGCGAGGTGGAAGTCCTCAACCCGGAGCTGAAGATCGCCACTCTGGATGTGGGCGCCACTCTCAGCATGGAGATCAGCCTGAGCCACGGCCGCGGCTATGTCTCCGCTGACAAGAACAAGGCCCTGCGTCCCGCCGCTATCGGCGTTATCCCCATTGACTCGATCTATACCCCTGTGTATAAGGTCAACTACACCGTGGAGAACACCCGCGTGGGCGCGTCCAGCGATTATGATAAGCTGACGCTGGAGGTGTGGACGGATTCCACCATCTCTGCCCGCGACGCTGTTTCTCTGGGCGCCAAGATCCTGTGCGATCACTTCGCGCTGTTTACCGACCTGAGCGACACCATGGGCGACAAGTCCACCGTGGTGGAGAAGGCCACCGATCAGCGTGACAAGGTGCTGGAGCTGGCCATCGAGGAGCTGGATCTCAGTGTCCGCAGCTTTAACTGCCTCAAGCGCGCCAACATCAACACCGTCGAGGACTTGATCTCCAAGACCGAGGACGAGATGATGAAGGTGCGCAATCTGGGACGCAAGTCCCTGGAGGAAGTCATCAACAAGCTGGCCATGATGGGCCTGTCCCTGGCCAGCGAGGAAAACAACTAACATCCTATCAAGGAGGAAACGTAACATGCCCGGAACTCGTAAGCTCGGTAAGACTACCGATCAGCGTATGGCGATGCTCCGTCAGCAGGTCACCGAT
>URKW01000082.1 GCA_900548615.1 uncultured Eubacteriales bacterium
TAAAAGGATCGTCTCAGCTCCGGCGCCGCTGCCGCTGATGCCTACGCCGAACAACGCTGTTGGTTCTACCGTTGATAACATCAGCGGCAGCGGCGCAGGAAGAAAGTTGATACGTCATACGCAACGAAATTAGCCGTGTTCTGCGGACGCGTGGTATAAGGCTGTAAATTTGTAATAGGAACAGCGTGCGCGGATTCTTAAACCGCAGGTTTAAGCAGCGTTTTTGGGGAGCGATCCGAGCGCTGCCTGTGGCAGATACAGCGAGGTGAGCGAGTGGCAGCGGTCAAAATTTCAAGCGCCGCCCCAAGGCAGCGCAGAAATTTTGGGCACCGCAACAGGCAATTGCCGCCACGGGCAAAAGTGCCTCGTCCCCGAGGGGACGAAATTCCCTTTTACACCACCTGAAACACAAAAAACTTCAGATAATTCGTCTCCTCCACGCCCCAGAGGATGGGATGGTCGGCGCACTGCTGGCGGGCTTCAATCTGCCGCAGCTGCACCCCCGCGTCACGGGCGGCACTGTGGAGCATCTTGATGAACAGCTCCTCCATGGCGAAGTGGCTGCACGAGCAGGTGGCAAGATACCCGCCCCGGGGCAGCAGCTTCATGGCCCGGTAGTTGATCTCCTTATAGCCGGTGATGGCGTTGTGCACCGTCTTGCGGCTTTTGGTGAAGGCGGGGGGATCAAGAATGATGAAATCGTACCTCCGGGGCTGCTTTTCCAGCTCCGGAAGCAGGTCAAACACGTTGGCGGCCACACAGTCCATCACGCCGTCCAGTCCGTTGCGGCGGGCGTTCTCCGCCGCGCACTGCACGGCGAACTCCGACACGTCCACGGCGGTGACGTGGGCCGCGCCGCCCCTGGCGGCGTTCAGGGCGAAGCTGCCGGTGTGGGTGAAGCAGTCCAGCACCGTCTTGCCCTTGGCCAGCTTGGCCACGGCGAGGCGGTTATACTTCTGGTCGAGAAAGAAGCCGGTTTTCTGGCCGTTTTCAAAGTCCACGGTGTAGACGATACCGTTTTCCGTAATGTCCACGCAGGTCTTCTCCGGCGGCGTCTCGCCGGGCAGGGCGTACCAGCCCTTGTTCTGCGCCATGCCCTCCCGCTCCCGCAGGGCCACGTCGTTGCGCTCGTAGATGCCCCGGATATCCTGTCCGTCCTCCCGCAGCACCTTTACCAGCAGAGGGAACAGGCGATCCTTGATGCGCTCCATGCCGAGACTCAGGGTCTGGGTCACCAGCACACTCTCGAACCGATCCACCGTCAGGCCGGGGAACAGGTCGGCCTCGCCGAAAATAACGCGGCAGCAGCGGCTGTCGGTCTCGCCCATGACGGTCTTGCGGTAGTCCCAGGCGTAGCGGACGCGGCGCTCCCAGAAGGCGTCGGAAAAGTCGTCGTTGGCGTTGCGGCTGAGAAGCCGCACGCGAATTTTGGAGTGGCTGTTGTAGAAGCCGCAGCCCAGCCAACTGCCCCGGCGGCTCACCACGTCCACCAGGGTGCCGTCCTCGGGCGTGCCGTCGACGGCGGTCATCTCGCCCTCGTAGACCCACGGGTGCCCGCCTGTCAGGGCGGCTTCCCCCTTGGGGGTGATGGTGATCTTGGGATAGGGACGCAGTGCTTTCATGGCGGTTCTCTCCTGTCGTGTGATGTGAATAATAATGGATTATAGCACATTCTTTTCCTCTGCGCTACATATATATGAGGGAGAAATGCGGAAAGGGGAATCGCCATGCCCAACATTTATATTTCACCAAGTACAGAGGGATGTTGCTTGTGTAGTAGTTTTAGGCATTAAAAATTGAAGTCAAATTCAATATGGCGGTCTGGAAACCAGCGGATTTCTTGAAGGATGATCCTCCAGAATTCACGCTTTTGTATGGGGGAAAGATTCCCGTACATATCGCGCCAGTTGTCAGACAGCAGCTTCTCGATCTGAGGTAGGTTTGAAGGTCGCGGAGGCTGCTGTTTTATTTCGAGTTCCTGAATCTTTTCGGTGATGGAGGTATAGTCCTTTTTGTATTCCTCCATGGTGAGCATTTCATTGAGATAGAGATCCTTCAAGCGGGACAGCTTGCCGCGCAGGGCGTTGATCTCAGGGCGATAGTCCTTCTGGACGGTATTTTCTTGAACGGCAGCGACCTCCGTTTTGTAGGATTCCAGCTTTGTTTCGATGTTGTCCAGCAGGTACTTTTCCAGCTTCCGCTCACTGATGGAACGGTTATTCTCGCAGGGCTTACGGCGGCAAAAATGGTTGGAGCAATTATAGTGATACGTTTTCTGGTCTTGGTTGACCTTGCCGCCGATGCGGCCGCCGCAGTCTCCGCAGCGGATCAGACCGGAAAACACATAGGTGCGATTTTCGTCTGTCCTCTTCACCCGTTTAGGGCGCATGGCCTGTATCATATCGTATTGCTCCTTTGTGATGTAAGGGGGCGTCATGCCCTCTGTGTCGTAATATGTACCGTAGTAGGCGGAGTTTAATGTCATTTTCCGTGCGGTCTGGTAGGGAATGGCAATACCGTATTCCTCGCGGATGTAGTCCAGCGTGGCGGACATGGAGCCACAGGCCATGTATTTATGAAAGAAAGCATTGACGGCGGCTTCCGTTTTCGGGTCTTTGACAAACTTCCTGTTGACGATGGCGTAGCCAAAGGGCTTATCACCAGTCAGAGCTTCACGGCGGGCACGTTTTCCCTCGTTGATCTTTTTGATACGCTCACTGGTGCGGTCAGCTTCGTCCTGCGCAACCGCCAGCATGATATTGATTTTCAGGCGGCCGGAGGCGGTGGTGGTCTCGTAATCCTCGTAGATGGTTTTCCACGATACATTGTGGGCTTCAAGGATCTCCTGTACCTTGTAGTATTCGCCGATGTTACGAAACCAACGATCCAGCTTTGTGACAAGGACGATATCGACTTCATCCCGCCGGACGGCATCCAGCAGGGCCATCATGGCGGGGCGCTTCTCGATCTTCTTTCGGGCAGAGAATCCGGCGTCGGCAAAGACGCCCACGATCTTCATACCATGCTCCTTGGCGTAGCGTTCCAGATCATTCTGCTGGTCATGGATGGACAGGCCGAACTTCGCCTGTTCCTCGGTGGACACACGAGGGTACAGCGCTGCCCGCATGACATTTTTCATTTGCATTTGACAATCCTTTCTGGGTGTGCTACCATAAAAGGGTAGACTACTCCCCTTGTGGTGAGGTGGATACGTTCTACACGACTGCTCCGGTGTGCGAGACCGGGGCAGTCTTTTTTGTTTCATAGATGATTATTCCGTAGAAGTAAAAATATAGCTTAGGACATAGATAAAGGCAGAAGGGGAAAACAGCGCAGTTAAAACCCAAATCAGTGCGGTGAAAAGCACAGCGGTCTTTCTGGCATTACGCAGTTTTTCTGCTGCGTCATAGACAGAGAGTGTCGCGTTGTATTTTAGGGCTGTATAGTATTCGACGGAGTTCTTTTCAGCGTTCCTCGTATTTGAGGAAGTGAGTGTGAGCTGCTGGCAGGCACCGAATTTTTTGAAAAGAATGATGGAAACGATCAGCAAAGCCAATGCAATCAGGAAAAGGACGGTGCCAAAGCCATTGCTGAATTTGTTGGTTTGAAATTGAATAAATAGGCCGACAATAAAAACGATCAGACCGTAGTTAGACATAGGGACAGCATGGGACCTCATGTATTCGTCCCTGGCGGTGTAGTAAGCGCACTGAGCGGCAAAATACTCCGCAGCGTATGATCCGGCTTGTGCAATATCCCTATCGCTGTAATTATGCTGGTACGGGAGCCGAAACGGTGCGTCGGGATTCAGCTCGTGTTCTAAGCCCGGTATTCTATCACAGGTAAAGAAGCTTGAGAAGGTTCCTTCACGCTCTTCGCCATCCCAATATTTGACCTTAAATGTGGGGTGTGCCTTTGTGTAAAAGAATCCCACCAGAACAGAGGCGGCGCAACAGATTAAAAGCAGCATCCAATTTGGCATGATCGCACCTCTCCCTATCGTATCATACTGGTAAAGGCAACGGCTTTACCCAAAATGCGGATATTGTTCATCTCCTCCCCTCGGTACACCATGGGCTTGTACTGGGGGTTTTCTGCTTCCAGAGAAATGCAGTCGTCATACATGTATACGCGCTTGAGGGTGGCTTCATCACCGATCAGTACGGCGGCGATCTCGCCATGCTCGACGGATTCCTGCTGACGGATGTACACAATATCACCGTCAAAAATACGGGCGTTAATCATGCTGTCACCCTTGCAGCGGAGGGCGAAATCGGCGCGA
Source organism: uncultured Eubacteriales bacterium (assembly GCA_900548615.1). Lineage (GTDB taxonomy): Bacteria > Bacillota > Clostridia > Oscillospirales > Oscillospiraceae > Vescimonas. Next base: position 4,283 of record URKW01000082.1, read on the forward strand.
ACATGGTCAGGAGCTTCTACATCGCCATCCAGATTTTCCTCGGCCAGAATGGGCGTACCACAGGCGATAGAGCCGACCAGGGGCACCTTCCGCATGACGGGCATGGGGATGATGTTGGAAGGCAGATGGATTTCATGTTCCTCATTCCAACCCATGATAATAGAGGGAGATATTTTGAGAACGCTCGCAAGAGATGCGATGCGACTTCTTTTCATGTTGGCAATATCGCCGGATTCCCATCTCGATACAGTGGCCTCACTAACACCAACGGCATTTGCCACATCAAGCTGCGTTAATCCGAGTTCGGTACGCCGATTTTTTAGGATATCTTTAATTTCCACATCGACACCTCCTGTTTTCCATATAGTAACACCAACAAATCACATTTGCAATACGTAAACGCAAAAAAGAATGAAAAACTTGCGTTTACGTATTGACTTGCGGCAAGGCTGGTGTTATACTGACTTGCGTAAACGCAAGTAAAACCAACAGGGATGGGAGGTGAAGATTGTGTTTAATCGAAATGCGTTCCGCGCAAAGGTGGTAGGAGCCGGTATGACACTTTCCGGACTAGCCTCTGAAATCGGTATTAGTGACGCGTCTCTTAACAGAAAGATGAGCGGGAAAAGCGATTTTACGAGACTGGAAATCCAGCATATCCGGATGGTTCTTCGGATGACACCTGACGAAGCGGACGCCATTTTTTTTGCATCAGAACTTACGTAAACGCAAGCTTGACGTAAAAACAACCCGCACGACAGCGGGTAAGAAAAACCACCTCACCACAGGAAGGAGATACCCATGACACCAGTTGAAAAGCTGAACGCGGAGAAAGAACGGGTGATACAGCAGTGCGGCTACTACATCACACCGGCCCGCATGGCAAACCTGATGAAAGCCGCAAGCAAGATTCTCAATCTGCTGGTCACGGCAGATCTGGCCGTGAGCTATGAGGAGTGCCGCATCGTGCTGAAGATCGTGGACGGCGCGATAAGTGAAGCGATTGACCACGAGTAAAAACCACCTCACCACAGGTAACTATGAAAGCAGACAAGCAGTGTGCGCATATCGTGCATAAGAAGGGAGTGGATGAAAATGGACTGCTTCAAGGCGGCGCTGGAGTATCTGGTGAAAGCGACACTGGAAAACAACGGCCTTACCGGAACGGTCATTGTGACAAAAATCGAGCCGGAAGAACAAAAAGAGGAGAAAGCGGGGTGATGCCCCGCTGCTGATGGACAAGCCACAAAAGAAGGAGAGTACACAATGGACGGTATGACATTGTTTTTCGTATTGGTCGGGGCGCTGACCGTGGCCGTGAAGCTGATGCATTTCATAGACCGGCTGGAAGGGCGGCGGTGAGCGGTGGAGACATATCTTGAATTTCTCCGCTCCAAGATCGTGCTGGCCAGCGAAACGGGCTTTACGCTGCCGCCGGAGGAGATCAACCCGGCGCTGAAGCCGCACCAGCGGGCCGCTGTTTTGTGGGCGCTGCGGGGCGGCAGGCGGGCGCTGTTTGAGAGCTTCGGTCTCGGCAAGACTGTGCAGGAGCTGGAATTCTGCCATCAGGCGGTGCGCCACGAGGGCGGCAAGGCGCTGATCGTGCTGCCGCTGGGCGTCCGGCAGGAGTTCACGCGGGACGCGGTAGAACTGCTGCATTACGCGGCGCCGGAGTACATCACCAGCATGGCGGAAGCGGACAGCGCCGCCGGAGATATCTTAATGACCAACTATGAGCGGGTGCGGGACGGGGACATAGATCCCACGCGGTTCACGGCCGTGGCGCTGGATGAAGCGTCGGTGCTACGTTCCTTTGGCAGCAAGACCTACCAGACGTTCCTGCCGAAGTTTCAGGGCGTGAAATACAAGCTGGTTTCCACGGCTACCCCATCGCCCAACCGGTACAAGGAGCTGATCCACTACGCCGGGTATCTTGAGATCATGGACACGGGACAGGCCCTGACGCGGTTTTTCCAGCGGGACAGCACCAAGGCCAACAACCTGACGCTGTACCCCCACAAGGAGGACGAATTCTGGCTGTGGGTGTCGAGCTGGGCGCTATTCATCGGGAAGCCCTCTGACCTGGGCTATGACGACACCGGCTATGCGCTGCCGCCGCTGGATGTGCGGACGCACATCGTGCGGGGCCGGTATGGCGAGGACGCCGACCGGGACGGTCAGTTCAAGCTGATGCACGACGCGGCGGTATCGCTGGCGGAAGCGTCACGGGAAAAGCGGGAGAGCATTGACGCCCGTGTGGCCGTGGCGAAAGAGATCGTGGACAGTGATCCGGAAGCGCACTTCCTTCTCTGGCACGATCTGGAGGCGGAGCGGCACGCCATCTGTAAGGCTCTGCCGGACACCGTAGATATCTACGGCAGTATGGACTATGCCGAACGGGAGAAGCGGGTGATCGACTTCTCAGAGGGCCGCTGCCGGCTGTTTGCCACCAAAAAGAGCTTGAGCGGCAGCGGGTGCAACTTCCAGCGCCATTGCCACAGGGCAATTTTTGTCGGTATCGACTATGAATTTAACGATTTTATTCAGGCGGTACACCGGATCTATCGCTTTCTCCAGACGGAGCAGGTGGTGATCGACATTATTTACACGGCGGCGGAAGATCCCATCTACCGTGTGCTGATGGAAAAATGGAAGCAGCATGAGTACCTGCAAGGCAAGATGCGGGAGATCGTGCAGAAATACGGCTTGAGCGGTTCCGCCCAGACGGAGCGCATGGCCAGAAGCATAGGAGTGGAGCGCGTGGAAGTGAAAGGCAAAAATTACACGCTGGTGAATAACGACTGCGTGGAGGAGACGGCAAGGATGGCCGAAAACAGCGTGGATATGATCCTGACCTCCATCCCGTTTTCCAACCACTACGAATACACCCCCAGCTATAACGACTTCGGCCACAACGAGGATACCCGCCGGTTTTTTGAGCAGATGGACTATCTCAGCCCCAATCTGCTGCGGGTGCTGAAGCCGGGGCGCGTGTTCTGCTGCCACGTCAAGGATCGGGTGCTGTTCGGCAACGCCACCGGCATGGGGATGCCTACCATGGAGCCATTCCACGCCATGTGCATCCGGCACTATATGCAGCACGGCTTTGCCTATTTCGGCATGATTACCGTGGTGACGGATGTGGTGCGGGAGAACAACCAGACGTACCGGCTGGGCTGGACGGAGCAGTGCAAGGACGGTTCCAAGATGGGTGTCGGTTGTCCGGAATACATCCTTTTGTTCCGGAAGCTGCCCACCGACCGGAGCAAAGCCTACGCCGACGAGCCGGTACATAAGACCAAAGAGGAGTACACCCGCGCCCAGTGGCAGATAGACGCTCACGGGTATTGGCGCTCCTCCGGCGACCGGCTGGTGACGAAGGAGGAGATCATGGCCATGGACACCGGCAAGATCCAAGCGGCCTACCGCAAGTACAGCCGAGGCACGGTGTATGACTACGCCGAACACGTCCGCATGGCAAAGGAACTGGACGAAAACGGGAAGCTGCCCGCCACCTTTATGGTGGTGGCGCCCGGAAGCTGGACGGATGAGGTGTGGGACGACATTAACCGGATGCGCACCCTGAACACCACCCAGAGCCAGCGCCGCCAGCAGCTCCACGTCTGCCCGCTCCAGCTGGATATTGTAGACCGCTGCATCAACCGGTACAGCAACCCCGGCGACCTTGTGTATGATCCCTTCGGCGGGATCGGCACGGTGCCGCTGGAGGCGGTCAAATCGGGGCGAAGGGGTCTTGCCTGCGAGCTGAACAACGGATATTTCCGTGACGCTGTGGGCTACCTTCAGGAGTTCGAGCGGGAGGACATGAACATCTCCCTGTTCGACCTGATGGGGGAGGTGTCGGGATGAGCACGAAGCGGAAGGTCGTGGACAAGCGGCTGACGCTGTTCCGCACCTGCGGCGTTTGCGGGAAGAGCTTCGTTACTACGGCGGATACGCCGTGGGTGCGTCAGGTGCCGCGAGACGGGAAACGGCAGGCCA
>URKW01000083.1 GCA_900548615.1 uncultured Eubacteriales bacterium
CAGAGGGTATTTTTGTGGGCGGCAGCGCCATTTCCGCGCCCATCATCGGCGAGGACTTCAACTGGTCGGGCGGTGACGGCACGTATCAGGTGCTGGACGATGGCGGCGGCAACTGGCGCATCAAGTTTCTGTCCAGCGGCACGTTCACGCCGTTGAAGAACATGGTGATCGATGCATTTTTGGTAGGCGGTGGCGGCGGCGCGGGAAGCAGCTACTGCGGCGAAGGCGGCGCAGGCTACACCACCACAGTGCGCTCTGTGGTGCTGACGGCCAATACCGCCTATTCCATCGTGGTAGGCGCGGCGGGCACAAACGGCCACCCCACCTCTGCCACCACGGGCGGCGAAACGACGGCGTTCACCGCGTCGGCGGCGGGCGGCAAAAACACGTCCAACGGCACGTCGAGCAGCAAGCGCCCGGGCGGCGCCGGCGGCTCGGGCGGCGCTGGCTATGTTAGCCCTGTCGCCACAACAACAGGCGGCACAGACGGCGGCGACGGCACGTCCAGTGCCACCACGGGCGGCAAGGGGCAGGGCACTACCACCCGCGAATTCGGTGAAGCAGACGGCACGCTGTACGCTTCCGGTGGCGGCAGCAACCTGACCGCCACGGTTTCCAACTCCGGAAACGGCGGCAGAAACGGTATCACCTCGATTGCTCCGGCGGACGGCATTGTGGTCATCCGGCAGCACAAGGAGGTGGCGGCATGAGATACGCAATCGTGACAGGCGGCGCGGTGACCAACGTCATCGCCCTGCGGGAGACCAACGCCGGGGATTTCCCCGGTGCGGTGGCGCTCCATGACCGCCCGGTGGGCATCGGGGACACGTACAGCGAAAGTAAGTTCTGGCGGGACGGCGAAGAACTTCTGACGTCCGACGAGGAGATCGCCGCCATGCAGACGGCGGCGGTGGCGGTGCTGCGGTTCGTGGTGGCCGATAATGACCGGCTGGCCGCCGGCGCTTTGTACCCCAAGTGGGCAGCGGGAGCGCACAGCATGGGCGACATCTACACCGCTCGTGGGCAGGTGTGGGAATGCATTCAGGGCTACGACAATGCCGTCTACCCGGATATCGTGCCGGGCGGCACGGCGTGGGGCACATTCCACCGCCCGCTGCACGCTACCGCGCCGGAGCAGGCCCGGCCTTTCGTAGCTCCCACGGGAGCGCACGATATCTACAAGGCGGGCGAATACATGACGCTGGATGGGGTGCTGTATAAGTGCCTGCAAGATACGGCGTACAGCCCGACGGAATACGCCGACGCATGGGAGGCGGTCGTATGACGGAAGCCATCATCGTGGCGGCGCTGGGGCTTGTTGGCACGCTGGTTGGCAGCTACCTTGCCAACCGCAAGAGTACCGCCCTGATCGCCTACCGGTTGGAGCAGCTGGAGCAGAAGGTCAGCAAGCACAACAATCTGGTGGAGCGCACCTACGCACTGGAGGAGAGCGTGGCGCTGATGGACGAGCGGGTGCGGGTGGCCAACCACCGCATCGCCGATCTGGAAGGACACGCATAGGATAGGATAGAACCGAAAAAAGGAGGAATCGCATATGAAAACGAAAACCAATTGGAAGCTCTGGTTCAAGGCGGCGGGCATCCGCGCCCTGCGCACCATGGCACAGACGGCGGCGGCCACCATCGGCGCCACTGCCGTGCTGTGTGAGGTCAACTGGCTGGCGGTGGTCAGCTCCACGGTGCTGGCGGGCATTTTGAGCCTGCTGACCTCGTTGGCGGGCCTGCCGGAGCTGGAGGAGTGAGCCATGCCCAACATCTATCTCAGCCCCGAGGACAGAGCCAGCAACACCTACGCGCCGTCGGCGCTGTGGAACGGAAAGCCCACCAATGAGAAGGAGCAGATGGGCCGCTGCGCCGACCTGCTGGAGACGGCGCTGACGCGCTGCGGCTTCACGGTGCGGAACGTCCAGCGGGGCAACATGTATGATCGGGTGCGGGAGTCCAACGACTGGCCCGCCGCGCTGCACATCGCCCTGCACACCAACGGCTTCAACGGCAAGGCGTCCGGCACGCGGGTGCACTGCTATCCCTCGGAGGAGAGCCGCCGCATCGGGCGGCTGATCCAGGATCGCATCGCGCCGCTGTCGCCCGGCGGGCCGGATAAGCTGGTGGAGAGCGCGGGGCTCTACGAGCTGCGGGCCACCCACATGCCCGCCGTGCTGCCGGAGTTCGGCTTTCACGATGAGCCGGAGGAGGCCCGGTGGCTCATCGACAGCATGCCCCAGATCGCGGAGGAGACCTGCAAGGCGGTGTGCGACTATTTCGGCATGGCCTACGTGGCGCCGGAGACGGAGCCTGCGGAAACGCCGGAGCCGCCGGTGGAGGACACGCCGCTGTACCGGGTGCAGGTGGGCGCCTTCCGCTTCCGCCGCAACGCGGAGGAGTACTGCGAAAAGGTAAAGGCCGCCGGTTTCCCGGAGGCCTTCGTGACGGGGTAAGGGGGAGGCTGAACGGTGTAGGGGCGGCCCTTGGCTCTCCCAAAGGGAGAGCCAAGGCCGATGCCCACGCAGTGGAGCGAAGCGGAACAAGTACCCTTGGGGTGCATTGCCCCGTCGTTTGCCGGAAAATCATCGTACACCGTGCGGGCCGATGTGGGCATCGGCCCCTACAAAGTTCTTACCCCTCACCAAAAATGACCGGCCCTTGGCCGGTCATTTTTGGTTATTTACTCCGCGTTCTCACTGGATTCCTTTTCCCTGGCGATCTTGGCCAGCTCTTCCTCCTCCAGCACGCGGTAGGCCACCTTGCCCACCAGCGTCTTGGGAAGCTCATCCCGGAACTCGATATCGTAGGGCATGGCGTACTTGGCCACGTGCTTGCGGCAGTAGCCCAGCAGAGCGTCGCGGGTGCCTGCGTTGGCCTCGACGCCGGGCTTCAGCATGACGAAGGCCTTCACCTTCTGCATCTTATAGGCGTCGGGCACGCCGATGACGCAGCTCATCTGCACCATGTCGTTGGCGTCCAGAATGTTCTCGATCTGGCCGGGATACACGTTGTAGCCGGAGGAAATGATCATCCGCTTGGCGCGGCCCCGGAAGTAGATGAAGCCCTGCTCGTCCATAACGCCCAGATCGCCGGTATAGACCCACGTCAGGCCGTCGTCGTGCTTGCGGAGGGTCTTGGCGGTCTCGTCGGGGTGGTTCATGTACTCCTTCATGACGGTGGGGCCAGCCAGCAGGATTTCGCCCTCCTCGCCGTAGGGCAGCTCCTCGTCGGTGCCGGGCTTGACGATCTTGATATACGTGTCGGGGAAGGGCAGGCCGATGGAGCCCTCCTTGTAGATATGGGTGGGGGTCAGGCAGCAGGCGGTAACAGTCTCGGTGGTGCCGTAGCCCTCCCGCACCTGAATGACGGCGTGGTGGTCGTACAGGAACTTGTCGAACTTCTTCTTCAGCTCGATGGACAGGCTGTCGCCGCCGGAGAACACGCCCTTCAGGCTGGAGAGGTCGGCGCCGTCCATGCTGGGCAGGCGCAGCAGCGCCTCATACAGCGTGGGGACGCCGGCGATGAAGTTGCACTTATACTTGACGATCTGCTTGGCGTAGCTCTTGGCGGTGAAGCGGGGGATCAGGATGCAGCGGCCGCCGTTGGCCAGCATGGAGTGAACGCACACGCCAAGGCCGAAGCCGTGGAACAGGGGCATGGCGGCCAGCATCCGGTCGCCGGGGCGGAACATGGGATTGGTGGCGATGATCTGCTGTGCAAGGGCGTTGAAGTTGCCGTTGGTCAGCACGATACCCTTGGTGGTGCCGGTGGTGCCGCCGGAATAGAGAATGACGGCGGGATCGTCATAGCCCCGTTCCACCCGGAAGTTCTTGTAGAAGCAGAAGCGGGACATGTCCATAAACTCCCGCCAGCGGATGACAGGCGCGTCGTCGGGAATCTTCTGGATCTTGCGGCCCTCGGTCAGCATGTAGCCGGCGCGGATGGTGCGGCTCAGCGCGTCCTTCACCGAGGCGATGATGATGTTGATGATGCCGGTATTCTGGCGGATATGCTCAAACTTGTCGTAGAACTGATCCAGCGTGATGGCGGTGGTGGACTGGGACTCGTTGAGATAGAACTCGATCTCCTTCTCCGCCGACAGGGGGTGGATCATGTTGGCGATGCCGCCCACCAGATTCACGGCGTAGAACATGTAGATGGCCTGGGGACAGTTGGGCATAGCGATGGTGATCTTGTCGCCGGGGCGGACGCCCAGGGTTTTCAGGCTCTTGGCGCACTTCTCAATCTCCTGCACCATCTTGCGGTAGGTGGTGGAGCGACCCATGAAATCGAAAGCGATGTTGTTGGGATATTCCTCGGCAATGCGGGCCACCGCGTCAAACATGCTGCCCTGGAAATAGTCCAGATGCATAGGCACGTCGCCTACATAGTCCTTCCACGGGGTCTTGACTTCACTCATATTGTACTTCCTCCTTCAAAGGCTTTTCCAGTTCTTCGGGATGCTCCAGCAGGTATTTCAGCAGCCGCACCGACTTGGAGTAGTAATACCCGTCGGCCAGCCGTTCGTCGATGGTCAGACCCAGATCCAGCGTCTCCTTCATGGTGACGTTGCCGTCGGCATCATAGAAGGGGGAGAGCTTCTTCTCGCCGATGATGCAGAACAACGAGCAGGTGCCCCAGTTGGTCAGGTGGTGATAGCCGCACTTGAGCTTGATGGAGCCAAGGTTGGACAGGGTAACGGAGCTGTAGTAGGGGTCGGTAGCCACCATGTCGGCGGGCACCCAGCCGTGCTTATCCAGCCACATGATGAACTTGACGGCGGTCTTGCCCAGCCACCGGGGCAGCTTGTTGAGAATATCCATATTCTCGGTGGAGGAGTCGGCCTTTTCGCCGCGGCAGGCCTGCACCTGAGAGCGGATATACTCGTGCACGTCCTCCACGGTGAAGTCCTCCTTGCTGTGGAGGAAGGCCAGCGCCTCCGCGCCCTTGTCGGAGAACTGCTTCTTCACCACGAAGGCGGCGGACACCTCGTTGCGCTGATAGAAGTTGCTGTTGACGATGAAGCGGTTCAGCTTGGGCCGCAGGGTGATGGTCTTGAGAAGGGCCGTCACGATGAGATGGAACATGGTGTAGGGGAAGTCCGTCTCCGTCTCATTCTTTTTGGCAAGGTAGGCGTTGATGGCGGTCAGGTCGACGCGCTCTGAGATGTACGCCTCGTTATCGCAGCGGTTGGGGTAGATGATGCCGGTGATGAAGTGCAGGGAATCCAGCTCCCGCAGCAGACGGCCGTCTCTCCGGTCGCCGCAGCGGCGTTTGTATTGCTCCATATGGGGGTACTCCTTTTTATGTTTATGTAGTGGTACAGGGATTGTGTTTTTGCGGTGCGGCGCACCATCGTTGGTAGTTTGTAGGGGGCGGCGTCCCCGACGCCCCGCCGTTTATCGAAAATGCCATCGCAAGGGGAACGGGCCGTCGAGGACGCCGGCCCCTACGAATGTTTATCGAGGGTGTGGTTTCCGCCACCGGACACCACACCAAGCATATAGTATAGACAAATTTTTTCCATTTGTCAAATTATCGAAAAAGCGATTGCATTCTCTTGCAATTCCCCGCCGGGTGTGCTACTATTAAAATACAGAAAACGTAATAATGTACATGACTGACGCACAAATGTGAAGGAGGAACCACTATGCTGACCATGGCTATGCTGCACGACGCCCAGCGGGTACTGTCCGGCGTCATCAACAGAACACCCGTGATCCCCAGCACCGGCATCACCGACGAATGCCGTTTGTTCCTGAAGGCCGACTGCCTGCAAAAAACCGGCGCGTTCAAGCTGCGCGGCGCGTACTACAAGATCGCCACGCTGTCCGACGAGGAGAAGGCCCGGGGCGTCATCGCCTGCTCCGCCGGAAACCACGCACAGGGCGTGGCCTTCGCCGCCCGCGATATGGGCATCCACGCGGTGATCTGCATTCCCCAGGGCGCACCCCTTTCCAAGATCGAGGCCACCCGCAGCTACGGCGCGGAGGTGGTGCTTGTCCCCGGCGTGTACGACGATGCCTACGCCGAGGCCATCCGTCTGCGGGACGAAAAGGGCTATACCTTCATCCATCCCTTTGACGATTACAGCATCATGGCCGGTCAGGGCACCATCGGTCTGGAGATTTTACAGCAGCTGCCGGACGTGGACATGATCGTCACCGCCATCGGCGGCGGCGGACTGATCTCCGGCGTTGCCAAGGCTGTCAAGGAGCTGAAGCCCTCCTGTCAGGTCATCGGCGTGCAGGCCGAGGGCGCCGCCAGCATGTACGAGGCGCTGCGTCAGGATAAGATCATCACTCTGCCCCAGGTGGGCACCATGGCCGACGGCATTCAGGTGAAAACCGCCGGTACGCTGACCTTCGACATGTGCCGCAAGTACGTGGATAAGGTGGTCACCGTCAGCGAGAGCGAGATCGCCGCCGCCATCCTGACCATTCTGGAAAAGCAGAAGCTCATCACCGAGGGCGCCGGCGCCGTCAGCGTGGCGGCGGTCATGGCCGGCAAGCTGGACGTGAAGGGCAAGACCGTCTGCGCCTTGCTGTCCGGCGGCAACGTGGATGTGACCATGCTGGAGCGCATCATCAAGCACGGCCTGACCGCCGAGGGACGTATTGCCAGCTTCTCCACCGTGCTGCCCGACCAGCCCAACGCCCTGGCCACCTATCTGGCGGCGCTGTCCCACGAGGGCGTCAACGTGCTGGAGGTGTATCACGAGCGCAGCAGCATGAAGGTGGGCGTGGGCTCCTGCCGCGTCCGCATGGTGGTGGAGACCCGCAACCACGAGCATATCCACCAGCTGTACAGCTATCTGGCGGAGCGTGGCTATACCATCAAGGAGTAAATTGCCCTTGCAACCGCCGCGGCGGTGTGATACAATATTTCCGCAAAATATGACACGGCTTTGCCGCCGTGGACAAGGAGGAACATCACCATGTCTTTCATGATCGAAACGTCTGCCCGTCATATCCATCTGACCCAGGAGTCCGTGGAGAAGCTGTTTGGCGAGGGCTATCAGCTGACCGTCCGCAAGCCCCTGTCCTATCCCGGCCAGTACGCCAGCAACGAGCGTCTGACCATCGTCGGCCCCAAGAAGGAAATGGCCAACGTGTCCATTCTCGGCCCCACCCGTAAGGCGGATCAGGTGGAGATCTCCGCCACCGACGCCCGCACCCTGGGCATCGACGCACCCATCCGCGAGAGCGGCGACGTGAAGGGCTCCGGCGCCTGCAAACTGATCGGCCCCAAGGGCGAGCTGGATCTGACCGAGGGCGTCATCATCGCCAAGCGTCACCTGCACGTCACCGAGGAGGACGCCGCCGAAATGGGCATCAAGAACGGTGAGATCATCAAGGTCGCCTGCGGCGGTGAAGGCCGTAAGCTGATCTTCGACGACGTTGTGGTTCGCGTCAACGTGGGCGGCGCCACCACCATGCACATCGACACCGACGAGTCTCAGGCCGCCAACAACCCCACCCAGGGCGAGATCTACCGCGGCTGAGCGCAAGCGCAACAAGAGTGAGATAGAGAAAGAGAGGACGCATGCGCGTCCTCTTTTTTTATGGGTGGGGGGGAGATAGCACTATCGGTAAACGTTTCGTAGGGGCCGACGACTCTGTCGGCCCTTGGCCCCCTTGTGTAAAGGGGGCTGTCAGCGAAGCTGACTGGGGGATTGTCCCCGTAATAGACAACCCCTCCGTCAACGCTTTGCGTTGACACCTCCCCTTACACAGGGGAGGCTTTGGAAACGGATTGCCACGTCGGGCTTACGCCCTCCTCGCAATGACAAAAGGGCGGGCAGAGTCGCCCGCCCCTGCGAAGGTTTACCATACCCGCTGCGTCAGAATGACACCACCAGCAGCATCTTGAACCGCTCCTGGCCATACACGGCGTGGGGCACGTCCTTGGGCATCACCAGCGTTTCGCCCTCGGTGAGGACAAACACCTCGCCGCCAACGGTGAAGCGGCCCGTGCCCTCCAGCACCGTCACCATGGCGTCGCCGCCGCTGGCGTGGGTGGAGATCTCCTCGTCCTTCTCAAAGGAGAACACAGTGACGCTGACCAGCTCATTCTGCACCAGCGTCTTGCTGACCACCTGCCCCGCCTGATAGTCCACCAGATTCTTCAGCAGCAGCTTTTCCTGCTTGGCAATATTCTTGTACATGGCCGAAACCTCCTGTTTTTTCTCAGTGTTGGCCGGCCGGGCCGGTCTTATTCCGCCTGTCCAGCGTCAGGGTGAACATGATGGGCAGGTCGATGTGCAGCGGCGG
>URKW01000084.1 GCA_900548615.1 uncultured Eubacteriales bacterium
CACGGGGAAGACCCTGGGTGATGTCGCCGCCGGCAACGCCGCCGGTGTGGAAGGTTCGCATGGTCAGCTGCGTACCGGGTTCGCCGATGGACTGGGCGGCGATGATGCCGACCGCCTCACCGGGCGCCACAGGCTTACTGGTGGCCAGGTTCATGCCGTAGCACTTGGCGCAGATACCGCTGTGAGCCTTGCAGGTCAGCACGGTGCGGATCTCGGCACTATGGATATCGAAGGATTCCAGCAGCGCGGCGTCGTCCTCGGTCATCATGTGATCCTTAGAGATCAGCACCTCGTCGGTGCCGGGCTTGCAGATATCGTGAACGGGGAAACGGCCCTTGATACGCTCGGAGAACTTCTCGATGACCTGACCGCCCTCGCTGATCTCGGACACCAGAATGCCCTTCTCCACGCCGCAGTCGTCCTCGCGGATGATGACGTCCTGACAGACGTCCACCATACGGCGGGTCAGATAACCGGAGTCGGCGGTACGCAGTGCCGTATCGGCCAGACCCTTACGGGCGCCACGGCTGGAGGTGAAGTATTCCAGCACGGACAGACCCTCACGGAAGTTGGCCTTGATGGGGATCTCGATGGTCTTACCGGCGGTGTTGGCCATCAGGCCGCGCATACCGGTCAGCTGACGGATCTGCTTCATGGAGCCACGGGCACCGGAGTCCGCCATCATGAAGATGGGATTGTACTTGTTCATGTTGGCGGTCAGCGCGTCGGTAACGTCGTTGGTGGTCTTTTCCCACTCGCGGACGACCAGCTTGTAGCGCTCGTCGTTGGTGATAAAGCCCATGTTGAACTGGTCTTCGATATCCAGCACGCGCTCCTCGGTCTCGTGGATCAGCTCGTACTTCTTGGCAGGCACCACCATGTCCGCGATGGAGATGGTGATGGAGCCGCGGGTGGAGTACTTGTAGCCGGTGGCCTTGATGTTGTCCAGCACCTCGGCGGCGATGGTGAAGCCGAACTTCTTGATGGTGCGGTCGACGATCTTGCCCAGCTGCTTCTTGCCGCAGGTCTCGGTGATCTCGTAGTCGAAGAACTTGTCGGTGGGCTGGCCGTTGTCGTCCAGACGCTTGACAAAGCCCAGATCCTGAGGCACGTTGCGGTTGAAGATGATACGTCCGGCGGTGGCGCGCACCACATGGGACAGCTTCTCGCCGTTAAACTCCTTCTCCACCCGCACCCAGACAGGCTGGTGAATGCCGATGATGTGCTCGTTATAGGCCATCAGCACCTCATCCTCGTCACGATAGATGTTCAGGCGGTTGTTGACCTTCTCCTCGTCGGTCAGCTCGTCGTAGTTCTTACCGGCCAGCGCGAAGTCGATACCGTCGGGCCAGTATTCGTCGTTGTCCATCTGTGACACGCCGTTCTCGAACCGCTCGAAGGTCAGATAGTAGGAGCCCAGCACCATATCCTGAGTAGGTACGGTGACGGGGCCGCCATCCTGAGGACGCAGCAGGTTGTTGGCGGACAGCATCAGCAGACGAGCCTCGGCCTGCGCCTCGGCAGACAGGGGAACGTGAATGGCCATCTGGTCGCCGTCGAAGTCGGCGTTGAAGGCGGTACAGTTCAGGGGGTGCAGCTTCAGGGCGCGGCCCTCCACCAGCACCGGCTCAAAGGCCTGAATGCCCAAACGGTGCAGCGTAGGCGCGCGGTTCAGCATGACGGGATGATCCTTGATGATCTCGTCCAGCGCGTCCCACACCTCGGTACGGCCCTTGTCCACCATCTTCTTGGCGGACTTGATATTGTTGGCGCTGCCGTCCTCCACCAGCTTCTTCATGATGAAGGGGCGGAACAGCTCCACGGCCATCTCCTTGGGCACGCCGCACTGATAGATCTTCAGCTCGGGGCCCACGCAGATAACGGAACGGCCGGAGTAGTCGACACGCTTGCCCAGCAGGTTCTGGCGGAAGCGGCCCTGCTTGCCCTTCAGCATATCGGAAAGGGACTTGAGGGCGCGGTTGTTGGCGCCGGTGACGGGACGGCCACGGCGGCCGTTGTCGATCAGGGCGTCCACCGCCTCCTGCAGCATACGCTTCTCGTTGCGCACGATGATGTCGGGAGCGTTCAGCTCCATCAGGCGGCGCAGACGGTTGTTGCGGTTGATGACCCGGCGGTACAGGTCGTTCAGGTCGGAGGTGGCGAAGCGGCCGCCGTCCAGCTGTACCATGGGGCGCAGCTCGGGCGGAATCACGGGCAGCACGTCGATGACCATCCACTCGGGCTTATTGCCGGAGATACGGAAGGCGTCCACCACCTCAAGGCGCTTGACGACGCGGGCCTTCTTCTGGCCGGAGGTGGTCTTCAGCTCGGCGTGGAGCTGCTCGCTGAGCTGCTCCAGATCGATCTGCTGCAGCAGCTCCTTCACGGCCTCGGCGCCCATACCGGCGCGGAAGTCGTCCTCATACTTTTCGCGGTAATCGCGGTATTCCTTCTCGGACAGGATCTGATTCTTCATCAGGGGCGTTTCGCCGGGATCAGTGACGATATAGGCGGCGAAGTACAGCACCTTCTCCAGAATACGGGGACTGATGTCCAGCAGCAGACCCATGCGGGAGGGGATGCCCTTGAAATACCAGATGTGGCTGACGGGGGTAGCCAGATCGATGTGGCCCATGCGCTCACGGCGCACCTTGGCGCGGGTGACTTCCACGCCGCAGCGGTCGCAGATCTTGCCCTTATAGCGGATCTTCTTATACTTGCCGCAGTGGCACTCCCAGTCCTTGGTGGGCCCGAAAATGCGCTCGCAGAACAGGCCGTCCCGTTCCGGCTTCAGGGTGCGGTAGTTGATGGTCTCCGGCTTTTTCACCTCGCCGTAGGACCACTCGCGGATCATCTCCGGAGAAGCGATGCCGATCTTGATGGCGTCAAAGGTTGCGTAACTCATTGTTCAGCTCCTCCTCTTTCTCAAAATTCGTCGTCATCGTCAACGTCGTCATAGGAAGCGTCCACTTCCTCGTCGCTGACGTAATCAAAGCCTGCGTCGGCCAGCTCATCCTCGTCGGCATAGCGGTTCTGCCGCTCGTTGTCGGCGTCCATGCGGGCCAGATTGAAGGTATCCATGGCGTCCTCGTCGTCCTTCAGCTCAATCTGGTTGCCGTCCTTATCCAGCACCTGAATATCCAGGCACAGGGACTGCAGCTCCTTCACCAGCACCTTGAAGGATTCCGGCACACCGGGGGTAGGCACGTTGTGGCCCTTGACGATGGACTCGTAGGTGCGGACACGACCGGTCACGTCGTCGGACTTGACGGTCAGGATTTCCTGCAGGGTGTAAGCAGCGCCGTAAGCCTCCAGCGCCCACACTTCCATTTCGCCGAAGCGCTGGCCGCCGAACTGGGCCTTGCCGCCCAACGGCTGCTGGGTGACCAGAGAGTAGGGGCCGGTGGAACGGGCGTGGATCTTATCATCCACCAGATGGTGCAGCTTCAGGAAGTACACGTAGCCGACGGTGACCTTGTTGTCAAAGCGTTCGCCGGTGCGGCCGTCGTACAGCCAGCTCTTGCCCTCGGGATCGAGACCGGCCAGCTCCAGCGCCTCGGTGATATCCTTATCGGTGGCGCCGTCGAAAATGGGGGTAGCCACCTTCCAGCCAAGGGTCTTGGCGGCGTAGCCCAGATGAACCTCCAGTACCTGACCGATGTTCATACGGGAGGGAACGCCCAGGGGGTTCAGCACGATATCCAGCGGCGTGCCGTCGGGCAGGAAGGGCATATCCTCCTGGGGCAGCACGCGGGACACGACGCCCTTGTTGCCGTGACGGCCAGCCATCTTGTCGCCGGGCTGGATCTTGCGGCGCTGGGCGATATAGACGCGAACCACCTGATTCACGCCCGGCCCCAGCTCGTCGCCGTTTTCACGGGTAAAGACCTTGGTATCGATGACGATGCCGCTCTCGCCGTGGGGCACCTTCAGGGAGGTGTCGCGAACCTCGCGGGCCTTCTCGCCGAAGATGGCCCGCAGCAGACGCTCCTCGGCGGTCAGATCAGTCTCGCCCTTGGGGGTGACCTTACCCACCAGAATGTCACCGGCGTGGACTTCCGCGCCCACGCGGATGATGCCGCGCTCGTCCAGATCCTTCAGCGCGTCCTCGCCCACGTTGGAGATATCGCGGGTGATCTCTTCGGGGCCCAGCTTGGTGTCGCGGGCGTCGATCTCGTATTCCTCAATGTGGATGGAGGTGTAAACGTCCTCCTTCACCAGCCGCTCGTTCAGCAGCACGGCGTCCTCGTAGTTATAACCTTCCCACGTCATGAAGCCCACCAGGATGTTGCGGCCCAGCGCGATCTCGCCCTGCTCGGTGGCGGGGCCGTCGGCCAGCACGGTGGGATCCTCGCCGCCGTGGACGCGCTCGCCCACAGAAACGATGGGCTTCTGGTTGATGCAGGTGCCGTGGTTGGAGCGCAGGAACTTGATGAGCTTGTAGTCCTTGGTCTCGCCGCTGTCGTACTTGACGGAGACGTTGGTGGCATCCACCTTGGTGACAACGCCGTCGCCCTCGGCCAGCACGGCCACCTCGGAGTCCAGACAGATCTTGTGCTCCATACCGGTGCCCACGATGGGAGCCTCCGGCTTCAGCAGAGGCACGGCCTGACGCTGCATGTTAGCGCCCATCAGCGCACGGTTGGCGTCGTCGTTGGGCAGGAAGGGGATCATGGCGGTGGCGATGGACACCATCATACGGGGACTCACGTCGATGAAGTCCACGTTCAGGCGATCCACCTCCACGATCTCGTCGCGGTGGCGGCAGGTGATACGGCGGTTGGTGAGGCAGCCGTTCTCGTCCACAGGCTCGGCGGCCTGACCGACGATATACTGATCCTCCACGTCAGCGGTCATATAGGTGATGTCGTTGGACACCTTGCCGGTCTCGTGATCCACGGCCCGGAAGGGAGCCTCGATAAAGCCGTACTCGTTGACGCGGGCATAGGTGGCCAGATAGGAGATTAGGCCGATGTTGGGGCCTTCAGGCGTCTCGATGGGACACATACGGCCATAGTGGGAGTAGTGCACGTCTCGGACTTCCATGTTGGCGCGTTCACGGCTCAGACCGCCGGGGCCCAGTGCGGACAGACGGCGCTTGTGGGTCAGCTCGGCCAGCGGGTTGGTCTGATCCATGAACTGGCTCAGGGGGCTGGAGCCGAAGAACTCCTTGATGGCAGCGGTGACAGGCCGGATATTGATCAGGCTCTGTGGGGTCACGATATCCAGATCCTGAATGGTCATGCGCTCGCGGATGACGCGCTCCATACGGCTAAAGCCGATGCGGAACTGGTTCTGCAGCAGCTCGCCCACGCAGCGCAGGCGGCGGTTGCCCAGATGGTCGATATCGTCGCGGGTCACAAGGCCGTAGGCCAGCGCGTTCATATAGTTGATGGAGGCGAAGATATCCTCCACAATGATATGCTTGGGCACCAGCGCGTCAGCATGCAGCTTGCACTGCTGGATCAGCTCCTCGCCCTGATACTGGCTCATCAGCTCCTGCAGCACATCAAAGCGGACACGCTCCTTGATGCCGCACTTCTCGCGGGGATCGAAGTCCACGTAGTGGGACATGTCGCACATGCCGTTGCTGGTGATCTTCAGCACCTTGCCGGTGTCCAGCGTGACGGTGATCTCCTTCACGCCCACGGTGTCCATCAGTGCGCAGTCGGCGGCGGTCAGCACGCGGCCTTCCTCAAACAGCAGCTCGCCGGTGGCAGGATCGGCCACGGGATCGGTCAGCATCTGGCCCCGGGCACGCACCCAGAAGGTCAGCTTCTTGTTGAACTTATAGCGGCCCACGGTGCTCAGATCGTAGCGCCGGGGATCGAAGAACAGGTTCTGGATCAGGGTCTGGGCGGAGTCCACCGTGGGAGGCTCGCCGGGACGCAGCTTGCGGTAGATCTCCAGCAGCGCTTCCTCGTAGGTCTTGCAGGTGTCCTTCTCCAGCGTCATCACAATGCGCTCGTCATCGCCAAAATGCTCCAGGATCTCCGCGTCGGTCTTGAGACCCAGCGCACGGATCAGGCAGGTAATGGGCAGCTTGCGGTTCTTGTCAATGCGGACCCAGAACACCTCACTGGTGTCGGTCTCGTACTCCAGCCACGCGCCGCGGTAGGGGATGACGGTGCTGGTCAGCAGGGGCAGGTCGGTCTTCAGGTCGATCTCCTTGCCGTAGTAGATGCCGGGAGAGCGGACGATCTGGCTGACCACCACGCGCTCGGCGCCGTTGATGACGAAGGTGCCGGAGTGGGTCATCAGGGGGAAGTCGCCCATGAAGATCTCCTGCTCCTTGATCTCGCCGGTCTCCTTGTTGTGCAGGCGTACCCGCACCTTCATGGGAGCGGCATACGTGGCGTCACGGGCCTTGCACTCCTCCACATCATACTTGGGCTTCTCGTCCATGGTGTAGTCGATGAAGCTCAGCTCCAGATTGCCCGCGTAGTCGGAGATCACATCCACATCGGAAAACACTTCCCGCAGGCCGGTCTCCAAAAACCATTTGTAGGAATCCTTCTGGATCTCCAGCAGGTTGGGCATCGCCACAACTTCCTCGTGCCGGGCAAAGTTCTTGCGAACTGTTTTGCCATAGTACTTGTCCTTGGCCATGTTAGTCCATCACGCCTTTCTGTTTGTTCTGCCGCCTGTGCCGCCCTCCGTTTCCCACCGGTGGACGGCCTTGGCCGCTGTATTTCAAATTTTTTACCAAACACATTCAGGCCGCCATTTTGACACACACGGATTTGTTGCTATTTTCGCAGCAAACCTCTTGTATTTCCCTCTTGGCGGTGGTATACTGGTCATGTAAAAGGGGATATATCCCCATCATCCCAATATAAGCGTCTTATCTTACCATATTTTTGATGGCATGTCAAGACAAAGTGCAGGCAACGGCGAAATTTTTTGCCGCTGCCTGTTTGTTTTTCCCATCTCACGTCAAAAGCGGGTGCGTTTCCATCGGAAACGCACCCGCTTTTACACTATTATTCCGTTGGCCCCACGTATTTGGACCAGATCTCCGTGATGTAGCCAATGCTGCTGTCGGAGTACTCCACGTGGCAGCGCACCTCCGTATACGCCGCGTCAGGAGCCGACGCCGTAGGGAACACCCGCTCCACCTGCCACAGCACCACATCGTTCAGGTACGCCTGTCCGCCCTTGAAATAGGCGTCACTGCCATAAAAATGCACCGAATCCACCGTGCACTCATCCCGGTTCAGATTCTCATTGTAGGTCAGTCCCTTGGCGATCAGCCGATCCTTGCCCAGCTTCTCAGCGGCGGCACAGTCATAGTTTTTGGTGGCCTCCACCATCTGCTGTCCCGAGGGTGCAGGGCCGCCGCCCTCCGTCCAGTGATCCGGCAGCGTCTCGCCGCCGTTGGAGGTCTGCCCCTGTTCGCCGGTCTGTTCGTTCTGCTTTTCCTGCTGGAGCGTCTCCTGCTGAACCGGTGTTTTCTGGTCGCCGGAGGTCGGCTGCTGTTCCGCTCCATCGGACGCTTCCGGCGTCTGCTCCTCCTGCGGCGTAACCACCTTCACCGTGCCGGTAGGGTCGCCCGGCGTTTCCTCCACATTCTCCGCCGCTTTATTGCCGCAAGCCGCCAGCGCCAGCAACAGAAGCAAGCCCAACACCGCCCCCAAATATCTCCTCATCTCTCTGTCCTCCGTGTATTGCTCTTGCATTTGCTCCAACCGCATTATAAAACACAGGATAAGGTACAATAAGTTGCGCAAATTGAAAAGAGCAAAAAAGAAGACATAGCTTGCAGGCTCTGGTAGAATGAAGTTACCACACAAACATTCGAAAGGAGACAGCAAACTATGTCCGAGAAAATTGTACAGCTGAACGAGGAAATTATCAAGGGGCAGCTCAAAGAATTAGTTCGAGGAAGTGTAGAAGAAACCCTGAACGAGCTGCTGGAGAAGGAGGCAGAGTCGCTGACGCAGGCGGCCCGCTATGAGCGCAGCGAGGCCCGTCAGGGCTACCGCAGCGGACACTATGACCGCAGCCTTACCACGACCTCCGGTGACGTTACGCTCCACATGCCCCGACTCAAGGGTGTGTCCTTCGAGACCGCCATCATCGAGCGCTACCGCCGTCGGGAAAGCAGCGTGGAGGAGGCCCTCATCGAGATGTACCTGGCGGGTGTCTCCGTGCGCCGGGTAGAGGACATCACGGAGGCACTGTGGGGCAGCAAGGTCTCGCCCGCTACCATCAGCGAGCTGAACAAGAAAGCCTACGTCCACATCGAGGACTGGCGAAACC
>URKW01000085.1 GCA_900548615.1 uncultured Eubacteriales bacterium
CTGGGGCAGCGAAAACAGCGAATCGTGCGCGCAGGTCATCGTCGCGCTGACGGCGCTGGGCATCCCGCCGGAGACCGCGCCGCTGCTGCTGATCCGCCCCTTGAGCGGCAGCGGCGCTCTGGCGGCGGGCAGCGAGCTGATGGCCGCCTACGGCCCGGACAGCGCCGTGGGCCGCACGGCGGCGGTGATGCTGGGCTGCACCGAGACCACGTTTTACACCATCGCCGTCTATTTCGGCGCGGCGGGGGTGCGGAGGATCCGCTATACCGTGCCCGCCGCCCTGACGGCGGATTTTGTGGGCTTTCTGGCGGCGGCGTGGTGCGTGCGGCTGTTCTTCTGAATAAATGTGAACTTTTTACCAATTTTTGGCCCTTGTCAGGTTTTTAACTTGCTCCCGCCGCTGTTTTACGGTATACTATTCTCGGGTATCTATCGTGGCGCACCGGGAAACGGCGCGCCACTATCAAACTTGAGAGAAGGAGCGTTATCTTGACCAGTCGTAAAATCATCAACAGTAAACTGAAGGAAGCGGTGGATTCCGTATTGCCCATCACCCTGATCGTGGCGGTGCTGTGTTTCTTCTTCGTTCCCGTGGGCAGCGGACTGATGCTGGCCTTTCTGGTGGGCGCGGTCATGCTGATTTTGGGCATGGGCCTGTTCACGCTGGGCGCGGAGCTGTCCATGACCCAGATGGGCAATCTGGTGGGCGCGAAGATGACCAAATCCCGCCGCCTGTGGCTCATTCTGGTGCTGGCCTTCGTTCTGGGCGTGGTCATTACCATTGCCGAGCCTGACCTGCAAGTCCTGGCCCAGAACGTGCCGGGCATCGACAAGACCATGCTGATCCTCACGGTGTCCGTGGGCGTGGGCATCTTCCTGACCATCTGCATGCTGCGTATCCTGCTGGGTATCTCCTTGCGGACGCTGCTGCTGATCTTCTATGCCATCGTGTTTATTCTGGCCGCCCTGTCCGACCCGGACTTCCTGTCCGTGGCCTTTGACTCCGGCGGCGTGACCACCGGCCCCATGACGGTGCCCTTCATCATGGCGCTGGGCGTGGGCGTTGCCTCCATCCGAAGCGACGAAAAGGCCAAGTCCGACAGCTTCGGTCTGGTGGCGCTGTGCTCCATCGGCCCCATTCTGGCGGTGCTGCTGCTGGGCTTCCTGTACCCGGAAAACACCGCCTCTGCCTCGGAAACGGTGGTCAACAGCTTTGAAAATACCCTCACCGTGGGCTACAGCTATTTGGAGGAGCTGCCCGCCATGATGGGCGAGGTGGCCATCGCCCTGCTGCCCATCTGCGTGTTCTTCCTGCTGTTCCAGATCTTCTCGCTGCATCTGCGGAAGCTGCCCCTGCTGCGCATCCTCATCGGCGTGGGCTATACATATGTAGGTCTGGTGCTGTTCCTGACGGGCGTCAACGTGGGCTTCTCGTCGCTGGGCTACGTGCTGGGCGGCGTCATCGTGGAGGAGGGTCTTGGCCTTCTGATGATCCCGCTGGCCACCCTGATGGGCTGGTTCATCATCAACGCCGAGCCTGCCGTCCACGTGCTGAACAAGCAGGTGGAGGAGCTGAGCGCCGGCGCTATTTCCTCCAAGGCCATGGGTATGAGCCTGTCCATCGCCGTGGCCGCCGCCATGGGACTTGCCATGGTGCGCGTCCTGACCGGCATCTCCATTCTGTGGTTCGTGCTGCCGGGCTATATCATCGCGCTGGGTCTCAGCTTTTTCGTCCCCAGCATCTTCACCGCCATCGCCTTCGACTCCGGCGGCGTGGCTTCCGGCCCGCTGACCGCCACCTTCATGCTGCCCTTTGCCATGGGCGCTACCACGGCGCTGGGCGGCAATGTGATGACCGACGCCTTCGGCCTTGTGGCGCTGGTGGCCATGATGCCCCTGATCGTGGTGCAGGTCATGGGCGCCATCTACGTGGTCAAGACCCGCCGCAACAGTGCGCAGGAATCCGCGCCCGTATTCAGCAACGAGGGCGTTATCGAACTGTGGGAGGTGGCCTGACATGGAACTGTACTATCTGATGAGCATTACCGACCGCGACCGGGCGGAGGACATGGCCGCCCTGTACCGCGACGCGGGACTGAACCTTGTGACTACCATGCTGGGCCGGGGCACGGCAACACCCCAGCAGTTGGCGCTGTACGGCCTGTCCCGGACGGAAAAGGCCGTCACCGGCGCTGTGGTGGGAACCGACAGCATGAAGCAGCTGTTCCGCGCCGCCAAGCGCAAGCTGTTTATCGACATTCCCGGCAACGGCCTGATGCTGGCCGTGCCCCTGAAAAGCGTCAGCAGCGGCCGGACGCTTGCCTATCTGACAGACGGCGGAAAGTCCGCCACCGGAGGTGTACCGACTATGAACTTTGATTATGAACTGATCGTGGTGATCCTGAACGAGGGTCATTCCGACATGGTGATGGACGCGGCCCGCAGCGCGGGAGCAGGCGGCGGCACGGTGCTGCACGCCAAGGGCACCGGCGCCATCGGCACCGAGAAATTCTTCGGCGTGACGCTGGCCAACGAGAAGGACGTGATCTACATCGTGGCCAGCGGCAAGGAGAAGGCCGCCATCATGAACGCCATCAATAAGGACGCCGGCCCCTCCACGGCG
Source organism: uncultured Eubacteriales bacterium (assembly GCA_900548615.1). GTDB lineage: Bacteria > Bacillota > Clostridia > Oscillospirales > Oscillospiraceae > Vescimonas. The sequence goes on from URKW01000085.1 coordinate 2,624, forward strand.
GCAGGCGCCATCAGCTTCTCTCTGCCAGTGTCCGACGTGGCGGGATTGCGGAGACTGGACGACGAATAAAGACAAAGCCTCCCCTGTGTAAGGGGAGGTGGCACGGCGTAAGTCGTGACGGAGGGGTTGTCCGAAACTGCTTCATGAATTGGACAATCCCTCAGTCACCTTCGGTGACAGCTCCCTTTACACAAGGGAGCCAACGGCTTCCTATATTGGAAATAAAAAAGAGACCGGCATTCTGGCATCTTTCATAGGTACACAAAGTGACCTGACCTTTGTATGGGCAGGCAGTGGCGTAAGCCGCTGCCTGCCTGTTCTTTTTTCTGTCTTGATTTCTGCGCTTACGACACCTGCGTCTGCGACGCCATCTGCTGTACGACCATTTCCAGAGAAGGAATGAAGTGTACTTCGGCGTTCTCCGCGTCTTCTGCTGACAGGGTGCTGTCCACGACGCCGATATCGCGGTAGATGATCCGCACCTCCTGCATACCGTTGCGGTTGTAGCGGCCCGGCCTCTCACCAATGTCGATGCGTTCAATGAACGTCCACAGCAGCTCCGGCGCCAGTTCAGCTATCTCTGTGTATCGGCTGGCCTTCTCGATGAAGACGTCCACGTTGGCAGCGGAGGCTTTCAGTTTCTCCAGCTTTGCCTGCTTCTCTGGAATGGACGCTGCCAACTGCTTCTGCTCGGCGTTGTAGTCGGCGGACAGCATTCGGAACTGCTCGTTGCTGATTTTGCCCAGCACATTGTCCTCGTAGAGCCGCTTGAACAAGGCCGACAGATCCGCGTTCCGTTTCACCATTTTGTCCAGCTCCCGCTGGGTGGCGGTCATCTCCTTGCGAAGCTGTGCTGTGTTCTTGCGGTTGATGTAGGCGGCGAACTGGTGCTTCTTTGTCCTTGCGAAATGCGTCACCCGCCGTAGGTCATCCAGCACGATGGCTTTCAAGTTGGCTTCTGTAATATGGTGGGGTGTACAGGCATCCTTGCCCCGCTTGCCGTAGGTGGAGCAGCGGAAATAGTACTGCTCTGGCTTCATTTTACCAGTGCGGCACAGCACCATGTACCCGCCGCAGTCGGCGCAGTAGACCAGTCCGGCGAACAGTCCCGGCTCATCCATGTGCTTGGGTGGGCGTCGTTTGTGCTCACGGATGCGCTGCACAGTGTCCCACAACTCTTGGTCGACGAGGGCCTCGTGGGTGTTCTTCACCAGCACCTGTTCTTCCGGCGGGCGGTGAATGACCTTCTTGTTCTTGTAGGACAGTGTGCTGCTCTGCATATTTAGCGTGTGGCCAAGGTATACGGGGTTGGAGAGAATGTCCGCCACCGTTGCGCCGCACCAGTGGTAGGGTCGCGTGGTATCCAGCCGTGTGCAGGCTACGCCAGTCTGTTGGTAGTACTGGTTGGTAGGGTTGAGTACCTGCTGCGCTTTCAGCATACGGGCGATCTGACAGGGACCTTTGCCCTCAGAGCAGAGTTGAAAGATGCGCTGAACGATCCCCTTTGTCTCCTCGTCAGGAACAATATGTTTACTGTCACCATCCCGCTTGCGGTAGCCATAGGGCGGCTTGCCGCCTAAGCGTTCGCCGTTCTCCGCCTGCATCCGCTTCACGGAACGCACCTTGCGGCTGGTGTCCTTGGCGTGGAGCTCATTGGCCCAATTGCGGATAGGATTGAAGTCACTGCTGCTCTCTACCAGAGAATCCACGCCGTCGTTGACCGCGATGAAGCGAACGCCCTTTGATGGGAAGTAGAGTTCCGTCAGCTCACCGACCTTCAGGTACTCACGACCCAGCCGGGACATGTCCTTCACGATCAGGGTGCGTACCAACCCCGCCTCGATGAGTGTCACAATATCCTGCCATGCGGGACGGTCAAAGTTGGTGCCGCTGTAGCCATCGTCCGCCATGAATACGGGGTTCGGGAAGCCATTGTCAGCGGCGTACTTCTCCAGATAGCTGCGCTGGTTGACGATGCTGTTGCTGTCACCGGCGTGGTCATCCTCCTGACTCAAGCGGCCATATAGAATGTCCACCGGTTCTCCATTTTTGATGATATTGGCTGTGATTTGACTTGCCATGTTGCCTCCTTTCTTCAAGGGCAAGCCGATGCGGTACACACAACATACCGCAAGGCTCGTCCAAAGTCTACTGAAAGATTTACCGGTTTTCCTTCTCTATGCTTGCGTCGATGTAGGCCAGCAGCTTCTTCGTGGCGGTAGCGGTAGGCTGGCTGGGGAAGATGGAGGTGACGTGGAAGCAGTGCTTGCCCACCATCATGTTCCGCTCCACAACGACAGCATCCTCGTCATAGTAGTACGCCGCGTCACGGAACACGGGCTGTACGCCATCGTCTGTCTTACGCAGTAGAGCACGTTCCGGCTGGTAGCTGCCCAGCATATTGGTCTGCTTGTATTCTTCATAATCAGTCATAGTTGTCCTCCCGAATCACATCTTTCAGCGAGATGGTACCCCGTGTGCTGTTGATCTCACGGACACTGTTGCCGCGCATCTTGTTGTAGTCATCACGGCTCATGTCCACGTCGGCGGCCAGCAAGTGGTTGGTAATATTGTGCTCGACAGCCAGGTTAAACAGCAGCTTGGCCATGCGGTTTGCGAACACGCCCAGCGTCCCCTCCAGAACGTCAGCCACCGCGTGGGGCAGAAACGCACCGGCATTTTGTGCCTTCAGGTAGCCATCATAGAACCGAACGGCCTTCTCTACGAACTCGCTCTGGCTGCCGCAGTTGCCCAAAGTGACATCTGATTCGACCATTTTCTTCGCTTCCGGCGTGAGCCAAAAAGCGTACTTTTCTTTGTTGTTTGTCATTTTCATTTTCCTCCTTGAAGTTTTGCTGTGACCCCGCAGGTTGTTCCGTAACTGCGGGACTTTTTCTGTTTTTGCCCCCACCGCCCACCGAAAATGCCGCCCTACAACGCCGGTGGTGGAATCCCGCAACTGCCCGCACTGTGGGCAGAAGTGGCTGGGGTGGGGGCGCGCACGACGCCACCCCTTTCTCCTGCTGCTTTTTCGGCGTACCGAAAAGCTCCCCGACACGCTCCAAAATAGGCCGGGTGGTATCCGTACCCCACCTCCACCCTGCGAGGCCACAAATCGGCCCACAGGCGGCAACACGGCGGGCAACGGGTGCGAGGTGCGGTGTGGCTGGGAATTTTCCTTTTTCTCCTCTTGTTTTGCTCCAAAATCGCAATTTTTCGGGGTGAAATAAGCCGTTTGTTCTCCAGGTGAAATCGGAATAAAATCGTACATTTTCCTCCGTGACGGCTGTGACAGGTGTGACGGGAAATTCCACATACCCCCTATATCACTTTTTCCCGTCACTGCCGTCACTCCCGTCACGCGGGAGGCACAGGATGCTCAGTGAACGCGCAGTTCTTGTCCGTGTGCTGACGACACGGACACCCTCCTGCTCCAGTACCGCGGCGTACTTTACCAACCGCTTGGACAGCACGCTGGGCGTCAGCTTTTCACCGGTCTGTGCTTCCAGCCGCTCACTCAATTCCGTGGCCGTTCCCTCGAAGCTGCCCAGCGTGTGTAAGAACGCAGAGAGGGAAAGTGCCTCCGGATCGACATGGATGTGCTCTGCTTCCACCGGCGCTGTCAGCGTCCAGACAAAGTTGGCTTTGTCAAATTTCAGCGACAGCTCCATGTGCTCGATGTCACGTCCCATGCAGGCCAGCGTTGCTTCGCTGCATCCACGCTTGTGTGCTTCCAGCACAAAATTGTTGTCGGCAGCACCACTGATGCCTGTCGTACCGGAGATCTTGTCCATAGGATCGTCGGCCTGCTGCTTCCGCGTGTGATGTACTAACAGCAGAGAAATGCTGTGCTTGTCGGCGATCGCTTTCAGCGCAGTGACATCACGGTAGTCGCTGGCGTAGGGAGGGCCGGTGTCGTTGCCGTCGCGGATGCGCTGGAAGGTATCAATGACCACCAGCGACGTGTCGGGGTGCTGTGCGAGAAAGTTGGTGAGCTGTTCCTGCAAGCCTGAATAGAGCCCCGCGGCGATGGTGGCGAAGTGCAGCGTTTCCGGCGCGTCATCCGTGATCTGAAACAGACGATTCTGGATGCGGGTGAAGTTGTCCTCCAGACAGAGATAGAGCACCGTGCCGCCGTGTGTGGCGAGGCCCCAGACGCTTTCGCCCTTTGCAACTTGTAGACACAGCCACAGCGCCAGCCACGATTTGCCGATCTTGGATGACCCTGCGAGGACGTTTACTCCCTGCGGCAGCAGCCGGTCTATGACGAACCGGAGGGGTGGCAGCGACGTGGACATAAGCGTGTCCGCGTCAATGGTGTAGAGATGTTGGTGATCCATGTTGTATATCAACTCCTTCTTGGATTATTTTCCGGGGTGTGATATACTGTAACAGAAGAAAAAAACTGTTCTGAATCTCAAAGTGACTTTTGCCAAAATCGAGAAAAGTCACTCCCGCTGTTCAACAGGAGGTCGTTATGCTGGAAGGACTTTACATATCCATACTTCCCAATGGCGACGTGGAGCGGACACTTGTGACGCCTTCCGGAACGATGGTGTTAGAAAAGACGACGATTGCGGATGAGCTCATCCTCTTTTCTGAGCTGTGCTTTGACCCGTATAGTGAGGTCGGAAAGTATCTGGCGACCATTGCGATGTACCTCCCCTCGCCATCTGAACACACCTATACGCAGGAGGAGATCAACGCCTATGAGCTGTTCTGCGATGTGACGGAAGATCTGGTCGACACACTGACAGAGGAGAATCCGCTGTCTGGCACGTTGCTGGCAACGCTGCTTTTTCACGGTGTGCTTCGCCCCGATTGGCGAGACCTTGCTACCGCCGATGATACCAAAGCAGGGGTACTGCAGGCTATTGTCGATCCGATGTGGTTCCATTTTCAGCTGAACGATGTGTTCTTCTCCATGCTGGACGGTAAGGAATTTGACGCAGGCGAGAAGTTTCCGTACTTGAAAGAGTGCTATGTTACGCAGATGGTATCACTGGGCGAGGAACTGACCACACAATATGTTTTCGCTTCAGAGTCGAACTATCTCGCCTTTTTGCTGATCCATTTCATCATGGCAAAGCCACGGCTGCAAATGTGTCAGTGCTGCGGCCGGTATTTTATCCCGAAAACAAAACAGCGGACACTGTACTGCGACCGCATCTTCAAGGATGATCGTACCTGCAAGCAGGTCGCGCCGAAGCTGAAGCATCAGATCGCAGCCATGAACCATACCGTCATCCAGACCTTTGACCGGGCCAAGCGGCGAATGTATAAGCGCTATGAACGGGCATTGGAGGGAAAGGCCTTGTCAGAAAAAGATCTGACGTTATTTGAATACTATGAGTGGCTACAAGCCGCCACCAAGGCCAGAGACGCCTGCCTGTATGGCAAGCTGTCTCAGGAGGAAGCGCTGCGGATTATTGATGTACCATAAGAGATAGAGGGTGAGCAGGCCATGGGTCTGCTCACCCTCTATCTCTTATGGTTGATCTTTTTCCTGATGAAAAACTAAATTGTGCTATTCTATGCCTTTCATACTAATTCTTAATTAAAAACTTTAATTATCCAATCTCTGCCGGTAATGCTGGAA
>URKW01000086.1 GCA_900548615.1 uncultured Eubacteriales bacterium
TTAATCTCCACCAGCTTGGGATTCTCAGAGAATGTGATGAAGTGGTTTTGGAATGCGCCGGTGTTGCGCTCGGCATAGTAGATACCAAGAGACAGCGCCACAGTGGCGGGGATGGGATCAGCACCACCGTACATGGAGCCGGAGCCATCAATGACGACCAGAGCGTTCTCGCCGCCAGTGAAATCCTCCTGTGTTTTCCATGTTGCGTCAATGGCCTTGCGCTCCTGATCGGAGATATCGCCGCGACCGAAGAAGGGCTTGATCATCTCATAGGGCATCAGGGTGCCAGTGTGGAGCTGCTCCGTACCCTCGGCGACACGGCTCATGAATTCATCATAGCGGTCTCCATCATTTCGCATGAAGGCCTTACGATACTTGAACATGGCCTTGGAGGGCTGCTTGGAGTAATCGAAGGTGTAGTCTTTTTCGCGCAGGTTGTTCTCGATGATGCTGATCTTGGTGCGCAGGGCGCTCAGCGTTTTGCGGTACTGGGCGTCGTTCATTCCCAGTGATCGGGCAATTTGTTTTGCCTGCCGGATCGCATCCTCGTTGGAGGCATTGACGGAAGGAAGCCACTTGGCCAGCAGCGACACGGACTCGCCAGCCTCCAGAGCGGCACAGTCGGCTGCCAGCTGCTTTTTGGCCCAGGAGAGCATCTCGTAGGCATTTACCGCGCCGGTGACAACGCCGTTATCCCACACGTCGGCGGTGTGTTCCTTCAGCCACGCGTCGGGCGCACTGGTGCGGACATAGTAGGGGTGAGCCTCGCCGCTGCCGTTCAGTGCCGTGGGCACGGCCTGCTGGGCATAGAATCCCAGACGACCCTCCAGAATGGACAGACAGTCCTGCATCACGTTGGCAGCAGTGGCCATCTGGCCTGCGCCCTGCCCGTAAAAGCTCTGGCGGCCGATGTTCTCGCCCTCGTAGGTGATGAGGTTGAAGTTGGCGGGCACGGCGGCCTCCAGCGCCTTGGCGTCCACCAGCGTTGGCTCGATGTAGGCGCACACGCCGTTTTCCGCCTGCGCTGCTTCCGCCAGCAGCTTGCAGGCGAAGCCCCGGCTCTGGAAGGTCTTGATATCGCCGTCGGTGACGGTGCGGATGCCGAACATGGGAATGTCCTCCTCCCGCAGCAGCGCGTCGAAGGCGATGTTGGCAGAGATCACCAGCTTGCGGCGGATATCGTCGCCGTCAATGTCGGCGCTGGGATCGGCCTCGGCATAGCCCAGCTCCTGTGCCTGCTTGAGAATGGCGGGGAAGGAGACGGGGGACTTGTGCATGGCGTCCATGATGAAATTGCTGGTGCCGTTCATGATGCCGCCCACCCGGCAGATGGTGTCCAGCTTTTTGCACCGGGCCAGATTCACCAGCCACGGAATGCCGCCGCCTACCGCCGCCGTGCACAGCAGCGCCTTGCCCTGTGCCTTTGCCAGCTCCGTCAGCTCCTGATAGTAGGCGGCAATCAGCGCTTTGTTGGCGGTGACCACGTGCTTGCCCGCCTTCAATGCGGCGGTGACGTACTCGTAGGCGGGGTGCAGACCGCCCATCACCTCCGCCACAATGTCGATGCTGTCGTCGTGGAGAATATCCTCGAAATCATGGGTGGCGATATCCGCGATCTGGGGCTTTTCCGAGCGGACGAGAACGCGGCGGACGTGGAGATCCTCACGGTCGCGGCACCACTCGTATACGCCGCTGCCCACCACGCCGAAGCCCAGTAATGCAATGTTCATAATGACCCTCCTTCGTCGGTCGATTTTTGCTTATTGTACACGATGGGAAAGCATCTGTCAACGATAAAAGCACGCGATACACTCGTATCGCGTGCTTTTATCACGTTTATTTCAGCAATTCCAGCAGCTTTTCTCCGGGGACGACGCCCACGGATTTTTTCAGCGTCTTGCCGTCCCGGAAGGAGACGACGGTGGGAATGCTGGAAACCTGAAAGGCCATGGCCAGCTGGGGATTTTCATCCACGTCCACCTTGACCACTTTCACCTGCTGGGAAAGCTCCTCCAGCGCCGGGGCCAGCATCTGGCAGGGGCCGCACCAGGTGGCCCAGAAGTCCACCAGTACCGGCTCCGTGCTGTCCAGCACCAGCTCCTTGAAATTGTCCTCATTTGCATGAAACAGAGCCATAACGATGCTCCTTTCTTTTGTAAAGATGGGGTTAGTATACCCCGAAAAGCCTCAAAAGCCTCGCAGAGTTCGCGCCGCGCACGGCGCGAAAAATTTCAATTATTTTTTGCCATGACATGTGCGTGGAAAAAAATACTTCTCGGCCCAGCAAGTGCCAAAGGCGCGCAGCGGGCCGCAATCCCTTTGGCAGAAAAAGCGAAGCTTTTTCGCCAGAATTTTAGAATTCCGCGTTGCCCACTGTGCGGGGATGCAGCTCCACGTCGCGGATGTTGCTGACACCCGTCAGGTACATCACCATGCGCTCGAAGCCCAGACCGAAGCCGGCGTGACGGCAGGAGCCGTAGCGGCGCAGGTCGCAGTACCACCAGTAATCCTCCGGGTTCATGCCTAGCTCCTTGATGCGGCTCTCCAGAATGTCCAACCGCTCCTCGCGCTGGCTGCCGCCGATGATCTCGCCGATGCCGGGCACCAGACAGTCTGCCGCGGCCACGGTCTTTCCGTCGTCGTTCAGGCGCATGTAGAAGGCCTTGATCTCCTTGGGATAGCCGGTGACGAACACGGGGCGCTTGAACACCTGCTCGGTGAGATAGCGCTCGTGCTCGGTCTGCAGATCGGTGCCCCAATCTACCTTATAGTCGAACTTGTCGTTGTGCTGCTTTAGGATCTCCACCGCGTCGGTGTAGCTGATGCGGCCGAAATCGGAGGAGGCCACATGCTCCAGACGTTCCTTCAGCCCCTTGTCCACGAAGCTGTTGAAGAAGTCGATCTCCTGAGGGCAGCGCTCCAGCACCCGGCGGATGATGAATTTGATCATGGCCTCGGCCACGTCCATGTCGCCTGCCAGGTCGCAGAAGGCCATCTCCGGCTCGATCATCCAGAACTCGGCGGCGTGGCGCTGGGTGTTGGAGTTCTCGGCCCGGAAGGTGGGGCCGAAGGTGTACACATCGCCGAAGGCCATGGCGAAGTTCTCGGCATTCAGCTGGCCGGAAACGGTCAGGCTGGTCTTTTTGCCGAAGAAGTCCTGGCTGTAATCCACCTGACCGTCCTCGGTTTTGGGCACATTGTTCAGATCCAGCGTCGTCACCTGGAACATCTCGCCGGCGCCCTCGCAGTCAGAGCCGGTGATGATGGGGGTCTGGACATAGACGAAGCCGTTGCCCTGGAAGAACTCGTGCACCGCCATGGCCGCCACGGAGCGGACACGGAAGGTGGCGGAGAATAGGTTGGTGCGGGGACGCAGATGCTGAATGGTGCGCAGGAATTCCACGCTGTGGCGCTTCTTCTGCAGGGGATAGTCGGGGGTGGACTTGCCCTCCACCTCGATGGTGTGGGCCTTCAGCTCCAGCGGCTGCTTGGCGTCGGGGGTCAGCACCACCGTGCCGTGAACGATCAGCGCCGCGCCCACGTTCTGGGCGGCGATCTCCTTGTAATTGGCCAGCTCCTCGGCGGACATGACCACCTGCAGGTTCTTGAAGCAGGAGCCGTCGTTCAGCTCGATAAAGCCGAAGGTCTTCATGTCGCGGATGGTGCGTGCCCAGCCGCAGACGGTGATCTCCTTGCCGCCCAGCGCATCGCCGTCGGCAAAGACTGCTGCGATTTTCATACGTTCCATATCATTTTCACCTTTTTCTGTGAGATTTTGCAATGCTAATTATTATATACCATTGCAAGGGCTTTTACAAGGCTGTATTTGCCCCCATAAAGGGCTTTTTTGTACCGAAAAAAGCCCTTTATGGGGGCTTGACAAATGAGCAGAAGTTGTGTATGATAAGCACATGATTAAAAATTAGAATTTGCTTATGGAGGTGAGACCGTGACCCAGCGGGAACGACAGATATTGGAGTGGATCCGGCAGGACCCCATGATCTCCCAGCAGGAGCTGGCGGAAAAGGCGGGCATCACCCGTTCCAGCGCGGCGGTGCATATCTCCAACCTGATGAAGAAGGGCTACATCGCCGGGCGGGGCTATCTGCTGCGCACCGCGCCCTACATCGTGGTGGTGGGCGGCGTGAACATGGACATCGGCGCGGTGTCCCATGATCCGTTGGTGCCGCGGGATTCCAACCCCGGCAAGGTGACCACCTCGCTGGGCGGCGTGGGCCGAAACATCGCCCACAACCTGTGCCTGCTGGGGCAGCAGGTGTCCATGGTGACGGTGCTGGGGCAGGACAGCTTCGCCCAGAGCGTGCGGGACAATGCCGCCGCCATCGGCCTTGACCTGAGCCACAGCGCCGTGATCCCCGGCGGCCGCACCGGTACGTACCTGTTTATTGCCGGAAGCGACGGCGATATGGCGCTGGCCGTCAACGACATGGCCATTTACGACCACATTACGCCGGACTTCCTGCGCCAGCGGCTGGAGTTCATCAACCGGGCCGGTCTGGTGGTGGTGGAGACGAATCTGCCGGAGGAATCGCTGCAATGGCTGTGTCAGCACTGCACGGCGCCCATTCTGGCCGACCCGGTGTCCACCATCAAGGCGCGGCGGCTGGAGCCGGTGCTGGGCAAGCTGACGGCCCTGAAGCCCAACCGCATGGAGGCGGAGCTTCTCAGCGGCGTGAAGATCGAAAGCGCGGCAGATGTGGAGCGGGCAGCGGACAAGCTGCTGTCCACCGGTTTGCAGCAGGTGTACATCTCCATGGGCGGCGACGGTCTGTTTGCCAAGAACGCGGCAGGCGAGACGGCTCGCATCCCCTGTCCCAAGGTAACGGTGGCCAACGCCACCGGCGGCGGCGACGCCATGGCGGCGGCGCTGGCGGCCTGCATCACACAGGGCCGCACGCTGGAGGAGCGCGCACGTCTTGCCATCGGCGCAGGCGCGCTGGCCTGCACATCCGAGGAAACCATTCACCCCGGCATGAGCTGGGAGAACATCAACTATATACTCAATAAGGAGGACATGTGATATGAATCGCTATCTGGATATTGCCCCTGAGGTACAGGAGGCTCTTGCCAACGGTAAGCCCGTGGTGGCGCTGGAGAGCACCATCATCAGCCACGGTATGCCCTATCCCCAGAACGTGGAGACGGCCCTGAACGTAGAGAAGATCATCCGGGAAAACGGCGCGGTGCCCGCCACCATCGCCGTTATCGGCGGCCGCATGAAGGCCGGTCTGACCCCCGAGGAGATCGACTATCTGGGCAAGACCGGCGCAGGCGTGGCCAAGGCCAGCCGCCGTGACCTGCCGGTGCTGGTGTCACTGGGGCGTGACGGCGCCACCACCGTGACCACCACCATGATGATCGCCCACATGGCGGGTATCTCCGTGTTTGCCACCGGCGGCATCGGCGGCGTGCACCGCGGCGCTGAGACCACCATGGATATCTCCGCCGATCTGGAGGAGCTGGCTCAGACCCCTGTGATGGTGGTGTGCGCCGGCGCCAAGTCCATTCTGGATCTGGGCCTGACGCTGGAGTATCTGGAGACCAAGGGCGTGCCCGTCATCGGCTACGGCACCGAGGAGCTGCCCGCCTTCTATACCCGCAAGTCCGGCTTCGGCGTGGATTACCGTCTGGATACCCCCGCTCAGCTGGCCGCCGCCTTCCACGCCCAGCGCGAGATGGGGCTCAAGACCGGCATGCTGGTGACCAACCCCATCCCCGAGGAGTACTCCATGGACGCCAACGTCATCAACACCGCCATTGACGAGGCGGTGAAGGAAGCCAAGGAGCAGGGTATCCACGGCAAGGCTACCACGCCGTTCCTGCTGGCCAAGATCAAGGATATCACCGGCGGCAGCAGTCTGGACGCCAACATCCAGCTGGTGTACAACAACGCCCGTCTGGCGGCCAAGACTGCCTGTGAGCTGTGCAGCCTGTCATAACGTATCTGCTGTGGTATCTGGCGGCGGTAAACCTTGTGACCTTTACGGTGTACGGGGTGGATAAGGCCAAGGCCAGACGCGGTGCGTGGCGCGTACCGGAAAAGACGCTGTTCCTGCTGCCGCTGCTGGGCGGCAGCGTGGGCGCGCTGCTGGGTATGCTGGTATTCCGCCACAAGACGAAGCACTGGTACTTTGTGTGGGGCATCCCCCTGATCCTGCTGGCGCAGATTGCGCTGGCGGTGTGGGTGTATTTTAAGTAAGAAAAGGATGGTCATCGGCGAATGCCGGCGGCCATCCTTTAAATGTTTACTGTACCCACTGCGTTCATTGTAGGGCGGGGCACATTGGCCCCGCCCTACAAAAAGTTCGATGCACAGTGCGTACGGCGGGGGGACCACACCCCGCCGTTTCGTCATATGTGCTTTATGCGTGCGAACTGCGTCCACGGCTCTATTTCCGGCGGCAAGGAGGTAAAGGCCATCTCCTTGCCGGTTTGGGGATGGGTGAAGCTCAGCTGACAGGCCCACAGGGCCAGCGGGGAAGCATCCTCCTCCGGGAGACCGTACTTCCGGTCGCCCCACAGGGGCATGCCGCGAGAGGCAAACTGCACCCGGATCTGGTGGGTGCGTCCGGTGTGGAGATGCACCTGCACCAGCGACAGACTGCCGCTGCTCTCCAGCGTCTCGTAATCCAGCAGGGCTTCCCGCGTTTCCGCCGAGGGTGTGTCCGCCACAAAGGTGACGCGGCGGACGCTGTCCCGCCCCAGAAGATCCCGCAGTTGCCCAGCGGGCGGTTGGGGTACGCCATGCACCACCGCCAGATAGCCCTTGCTGAACTGCCGCTCCCGCACCTGCGCCGACAGCAGCGCCGCCGCCTTACGGCTGCGGGCAAAGACCATCAGTCCGCCGGTCTGGGCGTCCAGACGGTGGACGGTGCGGATGCAGTCGGTGCCCAGCGTCTGCCGCAGAAGCGAGGGCATGCCGCCCGGCTCGTCGGTGGACAGCACACCGTTGGGCTTTACCGCCACCACAATCCGCTCGTCCTGATAAACGATCGTCATGCTTCGTCGAGCTTGCCCCGTGCGTGGAGCACGTCGTCCGCCGTCAGGGCCATCAGGTCGTCGCGGGTGACGTTTTCCATTTTAGCAAGGCGGTTGTTCTGAGCCACCAGAATATGCTCAAAAATATTCCGCACGCCGCGGGCATTGCCGAAGCTGTCTCCGGCGGCGCTCTCCTCGGCGATGTAGTCCCGTACCAGCGGCTCGGCTTCGGCGGTCAGCACGTAGCCCTTGCCGCAGCGCATCTTGAAAATGGCCATCATCTCGTCGGTGGTGTAGTCGGGGAACAGCAGAAAGCGGTTGAAGCGGCTCTCCAGACCGGGGTTGGAGTGGATGAACTTCTCCATCAGGTCGGTGTAGCCCGCCACGATCACCACCAGATCGTCCCGGTGATCCTCCATGGCCTTCAGCACCGTGTCGATAGCCTCCTGACCGAAGTCGTTCTCCGACTTGCCGTTGAGGGCGTAGGCCTCGTCAATGAACAGCACGCCGCCCATGGCCTTTTCGATGGCCTTCTGGGTCTTGATGGCCGTCTGGCCCACGTAGCCCGCCACCAGTCCGCTGCGGTCCACCTCCACCAGCTGGCCCTTGCTGAGAATGCCCAGCGAGCGGTAGATGCGGGCCATCATGCGGGCCATCATGGTCTTGCCGGTGCCGGGATTGCCGGTGAATACCATGTGGAGGGACATGTCGGTGGTGGGGAGGTCGTGCTTCCGGCGCAGCTTGTAGACCTGCACCATGTTGATGAGGCTGCGCACCTCGTCCTTCACCACGTCAAGGCCGATGTAGCTGTCCAGCTCCTTCAGCAGATCCTCCATTTTTTCCGGCGGCGGCAGCTCCTCCTTGGGCTCCGCCTCCTTCTGGCCGGTGGAAACGGCGGCTTTTTTGCCGCCCGCTTCCGGCGTGGGCGCTTTGGGCGCGGCAGGGGCCTGAGGTGCGGCAGGTGCGCCCCAGAAATCGCTGTTCATCCGCTTCATGCCGTTTTCCGTCATGGAGCGGATCACGTCCAGCTGCTGCAAAATGATCTTATCCTTTTGATTCATTCTAATGCCTCCTGATGGGGAGTTTTTGACGGGCGGGGCGGGAGCCCCCCCCCCCCCCCCCTCCGTTCTCCCTG
>URKW01000087.1 GCA_900548615.1 uncultured Eubacteriales bacterium
CTCAAGTATACTGTACTTGTGAAAGATAATCAACACTTGTATGCTTATTTGAGAGGAGGCTTTTTGCATGTTTGATCAATATCTTGTTACAGGCGCTACCGGCTTCCTCGGTAGGGCTGTTGCGGAGGAGCTGGTACGCCGCAGAGCGCAAGTGCATGCGCTTGTGCTGCGTGATGACCCCTATATCCATTTGCTCCCCAAAGAAGTCCATACCGTCATCGGTGATGTGTGCGTGGAAAGCTCGTTGGCAGACTTCTTTGCGGATGCCGACAGCCGTACCTGTGTGATTCACTGCGCCGGTATCGTCTCTGTCGCGTCCAGACCCGGTTCGAAGCTCTATCAGGTCAATGTAGGCGGGACATGGAGGGTTCTCCGGCAATGTATGGAGCATGATGTGGGCAAAATGGTCTATGTCAGCTCCGTCCATGCCATACCGGAAAAGTCAAAGGATTGCATCATTACGGAAGATTGCGAATTCTCTCCGGGGCTTGTGGACGGAGATTACGCCAAGAGCAAGGCGACTGCGACAGAGTTGGTATTCGATGCGGCGAAGCGCGGGCTGAATGCCAGCATTGTCTTTCCCTCCGGCATCATCGGGCCGGGCGACATGCAGGGAGGGAGCTTCACCTCGATGGCGAAATCTTTTCTTCGCGGAAAGCTGCCCTTTGCCGTTCGCGGCGGATATGACTTCGTGGATGTACGGGATGTGGCAAAGGGCATTCTCGACTGTTCCGAGAACGGAGAACCCGGTAAGGGATACATTTTGTCCGGCCACTATGTTACCATTCGCAAGATGCTTCAGCTTGTGGGAAAGACCGCAAAGCGGAAGTATCGCCCCATCTGCCTACCACTGGGGCTTGCAAAGCTGGCGGCTCCATACTATGAACATCGAAGCCTGAAAAAGCGAAAGCCGCTGTTTTTCACACCTTATTCCGTTGCCGTCCTTGCCTCAAACGGACAATTCAGCCATGCCGCAGCATCGGAATGCTTTGCATATCATCCGCGCCCGGTGAAGGATACTTTGCGGGACATGACAGCCTGGCTTTTGGAGCAGAGGAGAAAGGACGAAGTGTGACCTCACCTAAAAGCACCTTGGGCAGGCTGCGCATGCTATTGGCATGATCTGCGCTTCCGGTTGCTATCCGTATGTATCCTGTGATATAATTTGACCAAGAGAACGCGGAAAAGCCGTCTGACCCGCGCTTCCAGGAACAGCACCGAAATTCCGGCAGGGCAAACGCCTGGCGGATACCCCTCTGCATTTGGAGCACCCGCAAAAAGGAAGTGAACGCTATGACCTGCGACGAGACTTTTTACCACCGATATTTGAACGGCGACGATGCGGGGCTGGAGGCCCTGATGAAAAAATACGGCAATCCGCTAACCCTGTATATCGACGGGTATCTGCACGATGTCCACGAAGCAGAGGATTTGATGCTGGATGTTTTCGCCTATCTGTTCACGAAAAAGCCTCGCATCCGGGACGGCGGCTTCAAGGCATATCTGTATAAGACGGCGCGGAATATGGCGCTGCGCCATAAGAGCAAGCGGAAGTGTCTGTTCCGTTTGGACGAGCTGACCGATGAATCGGACGGGCAGCTGCTTGTGGAGGAGGTTATCCGAACGGAAGAACGAAACCGCATTCTGCACTTCTGCATGGGTGAAATGAATCCGGATTACCGGGAGGTTCTATATCTGACCTATTTTGAGGGTATGAGTTACGCACAGGCGGCGGAGGTTACGGGAAAAACGGTAAAGCAGATTACCAACATGGTGTATCGCGGAAAGGAAAGTCTGCGAAGGCTTCTGGAACGGGAGGGGATTACAAATGCGGAGTCATGAAGAACGCGTCGCGGAGACAAAGCGGCGCATCGCCAAGATGGAGCGGGAGAAACGGCTGCGGCGCAATACGATTACCGCGGCTTCCGCTGTGGCGGCGTGCCTTGCGCTGATTGTGGGTGTGTCTTTCGTCATGCCTGATATTGCCGTAAAAATTCAAACCGGCGGCTATGCGGGCTTTGAAACGGCGGCAAGCATCTTTCACGGCGGCGCAGCCTTGGGATACATCGTCATCGGGCTTCTGGCGTTTCTTCTGGGCGTGTGCGTGACTGTTTTGTGCTTCCGGCTGCGGCAAATGAATCGGGATGACACACAGGATAAGGAAAGCGAGGAACGGCATGGAGCTGATTGAGAACCTGCTGCAGCTGCTGGTCACGTTCGTCGGCGCGCTGCTTTCGGGCATATCCTACCGGAAAAGCCGCAGGCAGGCGTATTTTCTGCTGCTGTGCTTCTACGGCTGCTTTGCCCTCGGCGCGCTCTACTGGACGCTGTATCTGCTGCTGTTCGATACCACGCCGAAGGTGTTTTATGTGTCGGAGTTCGGCTGGGTGGCCAGTGTGATTTTTCTGCGGATATTGCAGGCCACGCTGGCAGGCGCAGATGAGCACAGCTTCCGCTGTCGCAGGGCATGGCTTGCGCCTGCGTTCGGCGTGCCGCTGCTGGCGTTCTACTGCACCTTCGGGGACATTCTCTCCAACCTGATCTGGTGCGGCATGATGATATGGCTTTCCTACTGCGCCATTCGAGGGCTTGCCTATGCAGAGATCCGGACGGGCGCGGCGCGGAATATGCGGTGCTTCCACATCGGCGTGCTGTGCTTTACGTTCGCGGAGTATCTGCTCTGGACGGCGGGCTGCTTCTGGCCGGATACTTCCCCGGCAAGCCCCGTCTTCTGGTGCGATATGCTGCTGACGCTGACCATATTGGGGCTGCTGCCCGCTGTGAGAAAGGCGGTGGACGCATGACCTATATTGAAAACATATTTCTGTGCATGGTGTCCCCGCTGCTGGTGGCTGCTCTGTGCATGGGCAGGCGGCATCTCCGCTTTTTTCTGTTCTGCATCGTCGGAATGGGTGTGTGCCTGCTTTCGGCCTACATCAATACTTTCCTCGCGTCGGTGTGTCAGGCGGACGCCCTTGCCGCCACGGCGGAGATTGCGCCGGTGGTGGAGGAGATGATGAAGCTGCTGCCGCTGGTGTTCTATCTTCTGGTGTTTGAGCCGGAGGGGGATAAAATCAAGGCTGCCGCAATAACAGTTGCCCTTGCCTTTGCCACCTTTGAAAACGTGTGCTATCTCATTCAGAACGGAGCAGACCGTTTCTCCTTCATCTTCTTCCGTGGCTTCGGCACGGGAGCCATGCACGTCCTCTGCGGTCTGATCGTGGGCGGCGGGCTTGCCTATGCGTGGCAGCGGACATGGCTGAAAATTGCAGGCACCTGGGGGTTGCTGGGCGCGGCCATCACCCTCCATGCCGTTTACAATCTGCTCATCGCCTACGGCGGTGCGGCGCAGTATGTGGCCTACGCCCTGCCGGTGCTGCTGGTAGCGGCGGGAAGGCTGTCTACATTCCGTTTATCGCGGATGAAATAACCGAATATTCACACCTTGAGAGCTGCTTTTTTGGCGGCTCTCAAATTTTTTTGGAAAATTTTGCGTTTTGGGTGAGAGTTTTTCCGATTTTATGTACCTATATAAGTGAAAGGGTTTTTAGGCCACAGTTTCAGACAAACCGGAGAGGAGGGTCAAACTGTATGTACGATACCGCAAGACGGGTCGCACTCGTCCGGCAGCGGGTACGGAAAAACACCCGCCGAAGGCAGAAGCACGGCATATACGGACTGAGTGCCGCGTGTATGCTGCTGTTCGCGGTGCTGATGCAGGCGATAAGCACGGCCGTCAGGCCGGGACAGACCGCTGCATGGGGTGTGTTCGGCGCGATGCTGCTGCGCGAGGATGCGGGCGGCTATGTGCTGGTGGCTGTTGTATCCTTTGCCGCTGCGGCGGCAATCACCGCGCTGTGCATGCGGTTCAGAATCAGAGAAAACCGGAAAAAGGGCGGGACAGGCAAGCCGGACCCGCAGGAACAGGAGGGAAAAACGACATGAAGAAACGAGTACTCAGCATTCTGCTTCTATGCTGTATGGTGCTGACCATGATGCCCGCGACGGTCTTCGCGGCGGATGGAGAGGTTGCCGCACGCGCGTCGGAAACGGGCGGCATGTATGAACACCACGAGGCCTGCGGCGCAGACCCGGCAGGGGCATCCGATACTATGATGCCAAAAACGAGGAGCGGGGCAGTCCGTCCCGCTGCCACCCAATACACCTATACGCTGTATTACGATGCCAACGGCGGCAGCGGCGCACCGCCAAGTCAGAGCGTGACCAGTTCGGAATTTCATGTATGGGTTCCCATATCAGAAATAATTCCAACCCGTGACGGATATACCTTCATAGGTTGGGCGAATTATCGGACTGGTACGCCGATATATGGCGGAAACGGCGGTTATACCGAGTGTCTGGTAGTACATGGGGTTGATATGAGCACAACCATCTATGCCATATGGGAGGTGCACAATCATAGCTGGGGCGAATGGACTTCCAACGGCAACGGAACGCACACACGCAACTGTACCGCGGACAGCAGCCATACCGAAACGGGCAACTGCTCCGGCGGCAAGGCTACATCCACGGAGAGGGCTGTTTGCGAAACCTGTCATACGGCTTACGGAGCGCTTTTGCAGCCTGCCAAAACGGTCATCACCACCCCGCCCACGCTGCGCCTTCCGGCCTATGTCGGCAATGAGTACACCGACAAGGCGCTCATGGGCGGCGAAGCGAAGGCCGAGGGGACGGACACCGTTGTTCCGGGTACGTTCAGCTTCAGGGATTATGAAGGCGGCAGAGTATACCCGGGCGAAAACCATATGGTGATCCTCTTTACCCCCAACGATACGGAGGCATACACCACGGCGGAATGTACCCTTATCGTGATGGGGACAAAGCGCAAGGTCACAAGAGTCCCGGACGACGTGATCATCACGAACAAGCCCATTGGTACGGCGTTTGAGAATCTGGGGCTTCCTTCCGGCGTCAAGGTAGAGACCAACACCGGCGCGAGCTACAGCCCCGTCCCCGTGACATGGGACGGCTCCACCTATAACCCGAACAAATATGGCGAGCAGATCATTACCGGCGAGCTGCATGTTGAAAAGAGCGGCTTCACGGATGGTGTGGAGCCGACAAGCAAGATTAAGGCTACCGCAAGAATAACGCTTATTGACGACCGCGTCTTTACGCCCACGCTGGAGCCGCCCACCTATTCCAAGCAACTCTACGGCGGCGATCTGTGCTTCCTTGTGTTTGCCGACAAGTACCTCTCCGGCGGAACGGCCACGGCGAACGGCGAAACGGTTCCCGGCAAGTTCACGCTGGACAAAGATCAGAAAATATACGGACATTCATTGACGGCGAGCACGCTATTGCAGGCAGGGTCGCTGCAGCTGAAGGTCATCTTCACGCCCGACAATCTGAAGCGGTACAACAGGGCGGAATGCACCGTTGACGTGGACGTCATTCCCCGCATATTTATCAGCTCCGATATCGTACACATTCCCAACAAAAAAATCGGAACGACCTTTGAGGAGCTGAATCCGTCAATGTCGTTCAGTTTCTCCGCGGTCAGCAACGAAACGCCCCCCGGAGAACTCGAGGGGTATTCCATGGATGTCGTCACCTCGTGGGACAGCTCGACCTACGACCCCAATTCGTTTGAGGAGCAGACCATCTACGGCGAAGTCAACCGCGCCGAATTGGAGAAGTATTTCACCATACCCGATGGCACCGACCTCCGAGCCGTGAGAAAGGTTCAGCTGCAGCCTGACCCAGCCGAGACGGAGATCACGCAGCTGCCCGTATTCCGATGGAAGAACGGCGATTTTACGTTGCCCGACAACACCATATTCACCTGGCGAAAGCTTCAGGTGGGAACCTACAATGGTGAAGTCGGCACGCTCGTCGGCGGCGTGGCAAAGGTCAAGGGTGCGGATACCGTCGCCCCCGGCACGTTCTCCTTCAAGAATGCCCCGCCGTTCTACCTCCAGACTCCGGGTGAACACGATGTGACGGTGGTATTCACGCCGGACGACCTGCGTCTCCACAAGCCGACGGAGATTACCATCAAAATAAACGCCGTTAAAAACACCATCAAGGATATCGATGAACCGGATCCCATTACCGATAAGCCGTTCGGCACACCCTTTGCAGAACTTGGCTTGCCGGAAGATGTGTGCATCAATGCCGTTGACGGCGCGTGGTGCTGGATCGACGTGACATGGGATGAATCGTCCTATGATGCGGAGTCTGTGGATTGGCAGACCATCATCGGCACGCCGGTGCTTAGTGAAGATGACGGAGACATCTTTCAGCAGCCGGAGCCTGCGGTAACAGCCGCGATTCGGGTGAAGCTTATCGATAACCGACCCCCTATGCCGCCGACAATCGTCGCGGAAAGCCTGCCCGACGGCATGGAAGGCGAGGCTTACAGCAATCGCCTGACCGCCAAGGGTACCGTGCCCATCACATGGAGCATTGTGAGCGGCGTCCTGCCCGGGGGACTTAGCCTAAACGAGGACACAGGAGAGATAAGCGGCACGCCCGCCGGGGAAGGGACCGAGGTCTTTACCGTTATGGCGGTCAACGATTTGGGTGAGGATATTAAGGAGCTTTCCATCACGATAGTCAAGGCTCCCGAGGCGGAATACGCCGTTACCGTCAGGGACGACGGTCACGGCACAGGCAGCGCGGACCCCGCCTCGGCGACGGCCGGAACGGAAATCACCCTGACCGCTACGCCAAACGCGGGCTACCATTTTAAGGAGTGGCAGGTTATGAGCGGCGACGTGACGGTAAGGGACGACAAGTTCACTATGCCCGGCAGCGATGTGGAGGTCAAGGTCATCTTCGAGGAGGATGCGCCGCCTACGCCCACGGAGTACACCGTCACCGTGAAAACGGACGGAAACGGAACGGCTTCCGCCTCTCACGCAAAAGCCGTGGTCGGCACAGAGATTACCCTGACCGCTACGCCAAACGCGGGCTACCATTTTAAGGAGTGGCAGGTTATGAGCGGCGACGTGACGGTAAGGGACGACAAGTTCACTATGCCCGGCAGCGATGTGGAGGTCAAGGCCATCTTCGAGGAGGATGCGCCGCCTACGCCCACGGAGTATACCGTCACCTTTGACGGCAACGACGGTACGCCCTCTGTCGGCAGCATGACCACCACCAAGCAGAAGCTGACCTCTCTGCCCGATGCTTCCCGCAGCAAGCACAGCTTCAACGGCTGGTACACCGAAAAGAGCGGCGGCACAAAGATTACGACGGATACCGTGTTCTCTGCAAATACCACCGTCTACGCCCACTGGACGCATACCGGCGACAACAATCCGCCCGTCAACTACTACACGCTGCGCTTTGAAACAGGCGGCGGCAGTGCTATTCCCGGCGTGCGGGAAACGTACAATACCTACATTGATTTGACCAAGTATGTTCCCACTCGGCACGGGTATACCTTTGTCGGCTGGTACAGCGAACAGAGCCTTGTGAACAAGGTCTCAGACATTTATCTGACCGGGGACAGGACTGTGTATGCCGGCTGGCGCGCGGTTACAATCCCGCAGACCGGTGACAGCGGTCAAATGAATTTGTGGAGCACCGCGTTATGTGCATCTTTTGCCGGATGCGTTGCACTGATCGTATGGAAAATCAGGCGGCGGGAGAAAAAATCACTGTAAATCCTCAAAAAGTAAAAGTCTTATCTTCAGGGGCGCGGGCGAATAACCCGCGCTCCATACTATTTCCCAAAAGCAGTAAGGTGGCTGCCCTTTAAAAGGACAGCCACCTTACTTTTCTGAGAGGATAAATCCGTTTGTCAGCCTGCATCGGCGGCAAGAGCCTGGTCGATGAGCTTTTGCAGCGTCTCCGCTTGATTTTTTTCCGTGATGGCGCCTACGATGGGTTCGCCCACGATGTTGCCGTTGCGGTCAACCACATAAGTGGTAGGATAGGCAAAGATGTTGGTGGTAAACTTTCCCGCCTCACCATCGGAGTTAAAATACACATTCTGATAGGTAGCGCCCTTCTTGGCCAGTACATCCTTTGCTTCGGAAATTGCCGCTTCGTCGCCGTCCAGCGTGAAGGTGTTGACGCCGATGAGGGAGCCGCCCTTCTCCGC
>URKW01000088.1 GCA_900548615.1 uncultured Eubacteriales bacterium
GACGGAGACGATCCCCGGCACGCTCTTTTTCTTCTCGAACACGAAGTACGCGATGCCGATGGCCGCGAGCACACCGGAGAAGATCAAGAACGTTGCCGCCGTGCCGACGGCGGGGATCGTCACAAACGTCGGCACGAAGGTTCCGATGATGCTGCCGATGGTGTTGAGCGCGTTGAGCCTGCCCACAGTCTTGCCCGTGTCGTCGAGATTGTCGACCGTGAAGCGCGTGAGCGACGGCGTGACGGTGCCGAGCAGCACGCACGGGAACGCGAAGATCACAAGGCACGCCGCGAGCGCCGCCCAGACGAGGAAGTTTTTCGTCACAAAAAGCGCCAGCAGCAGCGAGATGCCCGCGATCAGGTACCGTCCAACAAACGGGATGAGCGCGATCCAGATGGCTGCGATGATGAGGCGGCGGTAGAGCTTATCGGGCGTCGCGCTCCTGTCGGCGAGCTGGCCGCCCCAGACGTTGCCGATGGCCATCGCGATCATAATGACGCCGATGATAACGGTCCACACGATCTGCGACGAGCTGAAGTACGGGGCCATGAGCCTGCTCGCACCGAGCTCGACCGCCATGACGGACATACCGGCAAAAAATTCGGTCAGGTATAAAAAGTATTTGCTGCGGATGAGTTTATTTTCCATGCAGGACCTCCCTGTCGTTTCGTTTGTGCCGTCTTCGGTGTAGACAGAGAAATTATAACACGCCTGAACCGCTTTGCACAACGTTTTTGCCGCGTATTCATTCCCGATGCGCATATTCCCCTTCTGCACGCATATAGATGGAGCAACATGAGTCAGGAGTGTGCTGCATGAAGGGTAACATGGAAGAGCGCGCCTGCGCGCTGGCCGCCTACATCATCGAAAACCGCGCCACCGTGCGCGCCGCGGCAAAAAAGTTCGGCGTGAGCAAGTCCACCGTGCACAAGGACCTGCAGGACCGCCTGCCGCAGTTCAACCGCAGCCTATACTTGCAGGTCAAAGAGGTGCTGGAGGTCAACAAGGCCCAGCGTCACATCCGCGGCGGCATGGCCACGCGAAAAAAATACAAGGGATTTTGAAACTTTTTTCGACTTTTTGCGTCTAACATAAGAGTGTGACTCCTGCGCGGCAAAATTACTCTTGCACAATTCCGCCGCGCAGGGTAGAATACCGTTATTGTAAACTAAAAGAAAAATGATCGGAGCAGCTTTGAGATGAGAGAGCAGGATTATTACGAGCGCGGCTATGACGATGAGCCGCGCCGCAGCAAAAAGGCAAAAAAGCGCAAAAAGAAGCAGTCCGACAGCCGCGGCGAGCGCGTGGTCGTGACGCTTTTGTCGCTTCTTTTCCTGACCGTGGCCGTCGTGGCGACGGTCAAGTACGTCGTGCGCGCGCCCGAGCCCGTCACGGATGGTGAAGACCAGCAGACGCAGCAGGACGGCACGGCGGAGGACAGCGACGCCATCCAGACCATCTCCAACGGCAGGGAACGCAAAAGTAAATACTGCTATAATATCCTGCTCTACGGCGTGGACAACGACGCCGGCGGCAGCGATACGAATATGCTCATGCGCTTTGACGCGGTAAACAAGACGGTCGACGTCGTCAGCCTGCCGCGCGACACGCTGATGAGCAACGGCCACAAGCTCAATTCCTCCTACAATAACGGCGGCACAGAAAAGCTGCGCAGCAACATTGAAGACATGCTCGGCGTCCCCGTGGACTTTTACGTCTCTGTCGACTTAAAGGGCTTCATCACGCTCATCGACCAGATCGACGGCGTCGACTTCGACGTGCCCGAGGATATGGACTACGACGACCCCTACCAAGACCTGCACATCCACTTCAAAAAGGGATTGCAGCACCTCAACGGCCAGCAGGCCATGGAGGTCGTGCGCTTCCGCCACAACAACGACAACACCGGCTACGGCGGGCAGCAGGACCTCGGCCGCATCGGCACACAGCAGGCGTTTTTGAAAACCGTGGCGCAAAAGCTCATGAAGCTCGAAAATGTCCCCGCGATGGCGGAAACGTTCTTAAAGTATGTCAAGACCGACCTGACGCTCGGCAACCTCATATGGCTTGCCAACCAGGCGCTCAGTATGGGCGGCATGGACGCCATCAGCTTTGCCACCCTCCCCGGCGACGGTGCGGGCTGGTACAAGGGCATGTCCGTCTACGCGCTCGACCCCGAGCAGGTGCTCGAAATGACAAATTCGATGCTCAACCCCTACGCTACGGATATCACCGCCGACGACCAGAACATTTTAGTCCCGTGATCCCCGTGAAATTTTGAGAATGTGAGAAAGAGAGAGCAAACGCCATGAAGTTCCGCTTTGCGCTGCTTGTCGCGGCGCTCGCACTTGCGCTGAGCATCAGCGCCTTTGCTTACAGCGAGGAGCCCGCGCAGGACACTGCCGCTCCCGCACAGGAGGAGACGACGAGTGAAGACAGCGCCCCGTTCGTGCTTCTTCGCGTCTATGAGGGACAGTTTGCCGACGTGAAAGACGGCGACTGGTTCGCCTCCCCGGTCGTCTCGGCCTATGAATACGGGCTTTTGAACGGCCGCAGTGAGAGTTCCTTTGCGCCGAACGGCAATGTGACGATCGCCGAGCTTTTGACCATCGCCGCGCGGCTGCGCGCCATCTACACGACCGGCAGCGACGCGGTCATCCCCGCCGCAAAGGAGAATGAGGCGTGGTATGCGCCGTATGTCTCGTACTTAAAGAGCCAGAATTTGCTCGACAACAGCTTCGAGGGCTTCTACCTTCTGCCCGCGTCACGCGCGCAGATGGCGGGCATTTTCGCCTTCGCCGTGCCGGAGGAATGGTACACCGAGCCCAACGCCTCGCTCGTCCCCTCGGCCTCCGGGAGCCGCGAGTACATCGCCGACGTGACGGACAAAACGCCCTACCGCAGTGAAATACTTCTGATGTACCGCCGCGGGCTGCTCTCCGGCATGGACGCAAAGGGCAGCTTTTACCCCGACCGCAGCGTCAGCCGCGCGGAGATCGCGGCGCTTTTGACGCGCGTGGTCAAGCCCGAAACGCGCCTGACGCTCACGTGGACGGTCGCGCCGTATCACTCCGTCAAAAACGCGACGCTCGCAAGCCTTGTCAAAGCGCCGGCAAGCACGTCGCTCCCGACGTCTGCCAAGGACACCGCCGCCATTGATGGACTCGTGCGCAATATGCTCGCGCGCGGCGAGCACACGATCACGCTAAACTACTCCAAGGCCCTCACCACCGCCACCGCCAGCGCGCCGAAGGACACGTGGCTCAGGCCGTCGCCGATCATGGAGTACCGCTTCAGCACCAGCGGCACGCCTAGCAGCGCCGCGCACAACGACACCAGAATGCCCACCACGAAGGCCCGCAGAATAAACGGGTAGGTAAACATCTCCAGTAGCAGACTCATACCCCGTCACCTCCAAACTTTTTGCCGTAGGGCGAGGCCAGATACTCCGCCGCCGTGCCGAAAAACCAGCCCTTATGTCCGGCGTGGAGAATGTGGGTGGCGTATTTCAGGGCGTTCTGCAGGTCGTGGGTCACCATGACGATGGCGATGCCCTCGGTGCGGTTCAGGTATTCCAGCGTGCGGTACATGTCGTGGGCCGCCTCCGGGTCAAGGCCCGTCACCGGCTCGTCCAGAATCAGCAGTTCTCCGGCGGCGCACAACGCGCGGGACAGCAGCACCCGCTGCTGCTGTCCGCCGGACAGCTCCCGGTAGCAGCGATCCTTCAGCTCCAGCACCCCCAGCTTGCCCATGTTCATCAGGGCCTTGGACTTTTCGGCGGCGGTGTAGAAGAACCGGCCCCGCCGTGCGCTGAGAAAGCCCGACAGCACCACCTCATACACCGTGGCGGGGAAGTCCCGCTGGGCACGGGTCTGCTGGGGCAGATAGCCGATGGCACCGGCCTTCAGGGACTTGTCCACCGTGATGCGGCCCTCCATAGGCTTCAGAAGACCCAGCAGCACCTTTAGCAGCGTGGACTTGCCGCTGCCGTTCTCGCCCACCACGCACAGATAGTCGCCGCCGCGCACCTGAAAGGTCAGGTGGCGGCTCAAGGCCTTGCCCTCGTAGCCCAGCGCCACGTCACGGCAGTCGATCAGTAATTTTTTTTCTTCCATCAGGCCAAACCCTCCTTCAGCGCCTCTACGTTTTCCCACATGAGGCTGAGATAGGTGGCGCCCGCCTCCATGTCCTGCCGCGACACCGTCTGGCAGGACTGAAACGTCAGCACCTTCGCCCCGGTGGTTTCGGCAATGGCCTGCGCCACCTTCTGGCTGCTTAATTCAATGGTATACACCACGGGGATATGCGCCTCCTCCACCTTATCAATGAGGTATTTCAGCGTGGCGAGAGACGGCTCCGTGTCGCTGGCGCAGCCGTGGAAGGCTGCCCGGTAGTCCAGCCCGTACTCCTTGCAGAAGTACAGCAGGGGAAAGCGGTCGCCGAACACCAGCAGTCGCCGTTGTCCCGCCGCCACCGTGTCCCGGAAGGCTTCGTCCAGCTGATCCAGCTGGGCCAGATAGTCCGTCAGCCGGGATTGATAGCCCTCCTGATGGGCGGGGTCGGCCTGACACAGCGCGTCGCAGATGGCCTGACACAGCGTCTTGGCCAGCACGGGGGACGTCCATACGTGCTCGTCGTATTCAATGTCATCGCTGTCGTGGCTGTGATCTTCACTGTCATGGTCATGGTCATGGTCATGGTCATGGTCGTGGTCGTCGTGACCGCCCTCCATGCCCTCGGCCCATTCCTCCGCCAGCGCCGACACCTGCGGCATCAGCGGCAGCGTCACGGCGATGTTCTCTCCGGCGGCGGACAGAATGTCCTCCACCCACGCCTCGCTCTCGCCGCCGTTATAGAGGAATACGTCAGACTCCGACAGCGTGATCACGTCCAGCGGCGTGGGCTCAAAGCTGTGCGTCTCTTTTCCAGCGGCCACCAGCAGCGTCACGTCCACGTCGTCGCCGCCGATCTGCCGGGCGAAGTCGTAGTAGGGGAACACGGTGCACACCACCTGCAATTTGCCGTCCTCCGCCCTTTGCCGTGGGCCGCAGCCCACAAGGGAGACCGCCAGCGTCAGCGCCAGCAGCAGCGCGAAAAGCCGCTTCATACGTTCTCCTCCCTGCCGCAGCTCTCGCACAGACCGTAAAACAGCGTCCGCCGTGGGTCAATGCGGAAGTGGTGCTCCCGCTCCAGATGCTGGTACAGCTCCCCCAGATGGGAGCAGTCCAGATGCCGGATGCAGCCGCATTTTTCGCATTTCAGCAGAAAGCAGCTGCCCTCGTCGTGACCGCAGTACTGGTAGTAAGCGCCCTGGTCGGTGACGGCCTTGTGGACAAGTCCCTGCTGGGCCAGCCGCTCCAGCTGCCGGTACACGGTGGTCAGGCCGATGGTTTGACCCTCCCGGTGCAGCTGCTCTGTCAGCTCCGCGGCGGTGGTGCAGCCCTCCGGGCTGGCCTTGACGCCCTCCAGCACCGCCCGCTGCTGCCGTGTCATATAGGTAACGGACATGTGTCCCACCTCCAATTTGAAAATGAAAACCGATTTCAGATTATAGCAGGAAAGCAAAATTTGTCAAGCCGTCAGGCGGAAAGAATGCGCTTCTTGGCGACAAGACATTAACACTATCTTAACACGACTCTGCTAAGACCTTAACATCTACGTAGGTTGTTTCTTGAAAAGAAAAATCAAAATCCAAGAGAAAATAGTGATGATAATACAGGAAATAGAACAAATCAGAAAACAATTAAATAAGAAAAACGCAGTTAAGACGGAAAGTTTGCTCGTTAATAGATTGTTAAAATAGTAGATTATGATGTTAAATTTTTATAAATATTACTAATTGCGGCAAAGCGGCAAATCCTGTATACTTTTTATAACCTGATAAGAGCACCCGCTTTTTTCGGGCGGTCGTTTCCGAAGGTATGGTCAGGAGGCGGCTCACGTTTCCCAACAGGGGAGCGAATAAAAATAAGGAGAGAAAACAATGGAAGAAAGAAAAGGCTTTGGATCCAATTTTGGATTCCTGATGGCTGCTGTCGGTTCAGCGGTCGGTCTGGGCAACATCTGGGGCTTCCCCAATAAGATGGGTGCGTCCGGCGGCGCGCTGTTCCTGATCCTGTATCTGGTGCTGGCCGTTCTGTGCGGCTTCGTCGTCATGGTGGGCGAGCTGGCTCTGGGCCGTAAAACCGGTCAGGGCGCTGTTGGCGCTTACAAGGTGCTCAGCAAGAAGTTCAGCTGGATGGGCTGGCTGGGCATCCTGTCCGCATTCTTCATCCTGTTCTTCTACTGCGCGCTGGGCGGATACTGCATCAAGTACACCGTCCTGAACGTGGGCGATCTGTTCAATGCCGGCTTCGGCTCCAATGGTCTGACCGGCGCCGAGATCTTCGGCAACTTCATGGGCAACCCTGCTGAGGCCATTATCTACGGTCTGATCTTCGTGGCCCTGACCATGATCATCGTTATGGGCGGCATCGGCGGCGGTATCGAGAAGGTCTGCTCCGTTGGTATGCCCTGCCTGTTCGTGGCCCTGATCATCTGCATCATCCGCGCCTGCACCCTGCCCGGCGCTGTGAACGGCCTGAAGTACATGTTCGTTCCCGGCTGGGCCGTTGCCAACGGTGTCATTGAGAAAGCCCCCAGCTTCTTTGAAGTCCTTTCCACCGCCGGTGGTCAGATGTTCTTCTCTCTGTCTCTGGGCATGGGCGCCATGATCACCTACGGTTCCTATCTGGATAAGAAGGAGCATCTGGAAAAGAACGCCATCCTCATCGTGGTCATGGATACGCTGGTGGCTCTGATGGCCGGTCTGTGTGTTATCCCCGGCCGTTTCGCTCTGGATCCCGAGGGCGCTCTGGGCGGCCCGTCCCTGCTGTTCGTCACCATGCAGAACGTGTTCCACAAGATGGGCGCTGTCGGTCCTATCTTCGGCATCCTGTTCTATCTGCTGGTTGTGTTCGCCGCTATCTCTTCCTCCATCTCCCTGCTGGAGGTCGTGGTGGCCCACTTCGTCGACAAGGCTCGTGAGGCCGGTAAGGGCGACAAGCGTAAGAGCTACTGCCTGATCGCCGCTGCTGCTGTCGGTCTGGGCTGCATTCTGGTCTGCGCCGACTCTCTGGGCAACGCCGGTATCGCACCGTGGCAGCTGCTGGGTCTGGAAAGCTATTCCGGTTGGAATGACTGCTGGCTGGACTTCTGGGATATGCTGTCTGAGGGTATCATGATGCCTCTGGGCGCGCTGCTGATGTCCCTGATGATCGGCTGGGAGATCGGCCCCGAGGTGGTCAAGGAGGAGTGCGAAGCCACTCCCGGCCACAAGATGGGCTCCTACGGCTTCTTCAAGATCTGCGTCAAGGTCATCACCCCGCTGTGCATGCTCTTCATCCTGTACGGTCAGGTGGCCAGCTTCTTCGGCCTGTAAGAGGTTTGTCCTGAAAAGCTGATTTCCGGGACCGCCATCCCGCAGCTCTTCTTACTAAAAAATGTGACAAAAAGGGAACGTCCGCCAACGGCGGACGTTCCCTTTTACTTTGTTAGGAAAAAGCTTGGGAAATAGAAGCAAAAGCCGTGTGCCTGCGCACTTTTCAGTGTACACAAAGGCTTGCATTTTCTTGTCAAGGGTATAATTTTTAACGATCTAATGTTTCTTTAGAAGAAAATTGTATAAACTGTTAACAAATATGCTGATAAATGCGTAAAAATATGTAGTAAATTCTGCGTATGGCAAATAAAATGTGCGTAATAGCATTTCTGAAACTTGTTCACAAAATGTTAAAAACATAAAATCCCATGCCAAAATTTTATCAACATTGCTAATTGCAGATGGAAAATGAATCCTGTATACTTTTTTTAAACCTTAAATGGAAGAAAAACTTCCGCTTTGGGTGGTGTTCCGACAGCGTGGCGGCGCTACGGGATGTTTCCTGTCAATAGACAGGAAAAACACATTTTTTAGTAAGGAGAGAAAACAATGGAAGAAAGAAAAGGCTTTGGAACCAATTTTGGTTTCCTAATGGCTGCTGTCGGTTCGGCGGTCGGCCTGGGCAACATCTGGGGCTTCCCCAATA
>URKW01000089.1 GCA_900548615.1 uncultured Eubacteriales bacterium
CCGAGATCGACACTAAAAACATGCCACCGGCATGTTTTCTTAACGTGTCGACCCCTCCTCTACGCACGGAAACAGGAAAACCGTTACGTTACTGTGCGGCGGCATGACCACATGCCGCCGCCAATGAACACGGCGGATATGTCATAGCCATGTAGGGCGGGGCCCATGTGCCCCGCCGCAAAGCCTGTCATTCCGAGACAGTGACCGATGTCACTGTCGTGGGAATCCGTATTTTTTCATTATCAAAGGGAATACGGATTGCCACACCAGTGTGAGCACTGGTTCGCAATGACAAAATGTAGGGGCGGACGAACTGTCCGCCCCTGTAGGGTATTTACTTATTCCGGCTTGTCTTCCGGCTTATCCTCCGTGGATTCGCCCTCGGAGGTATTCTCCGGCTGATCTTCCGCCTTTCCCTCCTCCGGCTTCGCGTCGAAGTCCGGCATGGGGATGGGCTGGGAGACGATGTTGATGTGCTTGGCGGGCGCCTCGATGGTCTCCGGCACGCTGGGACGGAACAGGGGCTGCTCCGGCTCCCGTGTGGCGCCGTAGTTGTCCACGGTCTCGGGGTCGCGGCCCTCGATAATGGCCATCATCTCCTGACCGGTGATGGTCTCCTTCTTCAGCAGGTACGCGGCGATCTTGTCCAGCAGTTCCCGATTCTCCATCAGGATCTCCTTGGCTTCCTTGTGGCACTGGCGGATGATCTTGATGGTTTCGCGGTCAGCGGCGGCGTAGGTCTCCTGCGCGCAGGTCATGGAGTAGCCACCGTCCAGATACTGGCTCTGCACCGTGCCCAGCGCCACCATGTCGAACTCGTCGCACATACCGAACCGGGCCACCAGATTCCGGGCCATCTCCGTGGCCCGCTCAATGTCGTTGGCGGCACCGGAGGTCATGGTGTTGCACACCACCTCCTCGCTGGAACGGCCTGCCAGCAGGGTACGGATCTCCGCCAGAATGTCCTCCCTGGACATGAGGAACTTCTCCTCCTCCGGCAAATGCAGCGTGTAGCCCAGCGCCCCCTGCGTGTGGGGCACGATGGTGATCTTGCTGACAGGCTGGGCGTTCTTCTGCTTGGCGGCCACCAGCGCGTGACCCACCTCGTGATAGGCGATGATGCGCTTTTCCTGCTCGGTGATGACAGTGCCCTTTTTCTCGCTGCCGGCGATGACCAGCTCAAAGGACACCAGCAGATCGTTCTGATTCACGGCGCGGCGGCCCTTGCGGACGGCCCGCAGAGCGGCCTCGTTCACCAGATTGGCAAGGTCGGCACCCACGCAGCCGGCGGTCGCTTGGGCGATCTTCTCCAGATTGACGTCCTCCGCCAGCTTGATGTTGCGGGTGTGAACCTGCAGGGTCGCCAGACGGCCCGCCAGATTGGGACGGTCCACGATGATGCGGCGGTCGAAGCGGCCGGGACGCAGCAGCGCCTTGTCCAGCACCTCCGGACGGTTGGTGGCGGCCAGCACGATGATACCCTTGCTGGGGTCAAAGCCGTCCATCTCCGCCAGCAGCTGGTTCAGGGTCTGCTCCCGCTCGTCGTTGCCGCCGCCGAAGCGGCTGTCGCGGGTCTTGCCGATGGCGTCGATCTCGTCGATGAAAATGATGCAGGGCGCGACCTTGGCGGCCTCCTTGAACAGGTCGCGGACACGGCTGGCACCCACGCCCACAAACATCTCCACAAAGCCGGAACCGGAAATGGAGAAGAAGGGGACGCCGGCCTCGCCGGCTACCGCCTTGGCCAGCAGAGTCTTACCGGTACCGGGAGAGCCCACCAGCAGCGCGCCCTTGGGGAGCTTGGCGCCGATGGCGGTGTATCTGCCGGGGTTGTGTAGGAAGTCGATGATCTCCTCCAGGGATTCCTTGGCCTCGTCCTGACCGGCCACGTCCTTGAAGGTGACGCCGGTGGATTTTTCCATGTACACCTTGGCGTTGGATTTGCCCACGCTGCCGATGCCGCCGAAGCCGCCGCCGGACTTGCTGAGGATCCGCATCACCAGCATGAACAGGCTCACCATAATGATGATGGGCAGCACGTAGCTGGCCATGAAGGCCAGCACCGGGCTCAGCTGCGCCTTATAGTAGCCGGTGTACGCCACATTGTGTTCTTCCAGCAGGGGCAGCAGCTGACTGTCGGACAGCTGCTTGGTGAACAGCGTCAGCTGGGTCTCCTTGGACTGGGTGTAGCTCTTGGGCTGCGCGGTGCTGCCCTCCTCCACCTCCTCGGTGTAGGTATAGCCGTCCACCGGTGTGATGTAAATGGTGCTGTCCCTGAACAGGATCTCCTTGACCTGATCCTTCTCCACCATGTCCACCATTTCGCTGTACTTGATTTCGTGGCTGGAGGTCTTGTTGGCGGTGTTACCGGAGTAGGCGCTGATGTAGTTCATCGCCACCGTCAGCACCACGGCCCACAGCACCAGCGTCAGGATGCCCCGCATGCGGTTGTTGTTTTTGTTGTTATTGTTCCGGTTGTCGCGGTTATTGTTGTTATCTGCCATGGAACCCTCCTTAAAGAGATATCCGGGTATCATAAAGTATAAATGACAGTATACCACAAAGGGCGGTACGCCACAAGCGGCACATTGGCGGATTTTCTGTAAAATTTCTATGAATCGGACTTTATCTTGCGGTGGGGGTATGGTATAATCAATACTGAATCGATATATCTGGAAAGGAATTGTTTCTATGAAAGAGCAGACGACCGCGCCGAAGCGCCGCCCTGTGGCGGAGGCGGAGGCCGACGGCATGATCGAGGGACGCAACGCGGTGATCGAGGCGCTGCGGGCCGGAACGGCCATCGACAAGATCTATCTTGCCAAGGGCGAGACGGACAAGACGCTGGGCCACATCGCTTCCAAGGCCCGCGCGGCGGGTGTTGTGGTGGTGGAGGCCGACCGCCGCAAGCTGGACGCCATGTCTCGCACCCACGCCCATCAGGGCGTTATCGCGCTGGCCGCCGTCCGGGAATATGTGACGGTGGAGAGCATTTTGCAGACCGCCGCCGACAGGGGCGAAGCGCCGCTGCTGGTGATCTGCGACGAGATCTCCGATCCCCACAATTTGGGCGCCATCCTCCGTACCGCCGAGTGCGCCGGGGCCCACGGCGTCATCATCCCCAAGCGTCGCAGCGCGGGACTGACTGCCATCGTGGCAAAGACCTCCGCCGGTGCGGTCAGCTATATGCCGGTGGCGCGGGTGGCCAACATCCCCTCGCTGCTGAAAGACCTGAAAAAGCAGGGCGTCTGGGTGTTCGGCACCGCCGCCGACGGCAACACCACCCTGTATAACGCCGACCTGAAAGGCCCTGCCGCCATCGTCATCGGCTCCGAGGGCGACGGCATGACCCGCCTTGTGGCGGAAAACTGCGATTTTCTGGTCAGCATCCCCATGAAAGGACAGATCTCCTCCCTGAATGCCTCCGCCGCAGCGGCTATCCTGCTGTATGAGGCGGTGCGCCAGCGGAGCTGAGAAAAAGGATATCCATGCGCAGGCAAGACGAGGAACAACTGCATACCCCCGCCGTCCCTGAGGACGAGGCGTTTACGCTGGAATCCATCCTGGCCGAATACGGCAAGGGTGGGCGTCAGCCTGCCCCGATCGAGGAGCCTGCGCCCACACCCGCGCCGGAGCCTGTTTCGGAGCCGGAGCCGGAACCCAAACCCATTCCGGAACCGGAGCCTGCTCCCGAGCCTGAACCGGAGCAGGAAGAGAAAATCACCACCCGCCTGCCTAAAACGGAAAAGCGGGAGAAGAAGCGGGAGCGCCGCAAAAAGGCGGAAAAGGGCGACACCACGGAGCTTCCGGTGATCCGCACCGGCCAGCCGCCGAAGCCCTACGTGCCGCCTGCACCGGAGCCGGAGGAGGAGGAGCTGCCGCCGGATCGGGTGTCGCTGAAAAACGTCATGTACGACACGGTGGACGCGGTGCTGGCGGAGAATGACGACGGGATCTTGGAGGAGCCGCTTACTCTGCGGGAGCGGCTGCGCGAGCTGACGGCCCGCCTCCATGCCCGGAAAAAGCCCCGGCGGCACGATACCGAGCAGCTGTGGGCGGAGCCGGAGCGTCCGGAACCGGAGCCGGAGCCGCTTGAACCGGAGCCGGACAGCGACGAGGCCTTCCGGGCGGAAAAGCGCCGGGCCAAGCACCTGAGCCGCTCGCTGACCATATTGAGCTTTCCCGTGGCCGCGCTGATCGCGCTGGCGGTGCTGGACGGGCTGGGCTATATGCCTGCCGCGTGGCAGGAGAACGCCATGCTGCGGGGCCATCTGCCGGTAGGCGTGATGATGCTGGCGGCCATCTTCGCGATGGACGTGTGGAAATACGCCTTTCAGGAGCTGAAAAAGGGCCATGTCACCAGCGCCTTCGGTGCGCTGCTGCTGGTTTTTGCGGTGGCGTTTGACGGCATCGTGTCCGCCGCTATTACCCAGGACGGTCACATGCCATTTGCCGCCACCACGGCGCTGCTGATGTGGATGGAGCAGTGGGCGCTGCTGCTGCGCTCCGAGACACGGCGCGAGGCGTTCCAGCTGGCCAATGTGGGCGGCGAGCCGCCCTATGTGGCGTCCCAGCTGGACATGGGTATCTGCAAGCAGAAGGGACGGCTGGAGGGCTTTTACCGCATGACGGACAAGCCCGATCCCGCCTGTCGCTGGCAGTGGTATCTGACGCCGCTGCTGCTGAGCGCCGCCACGGTGCTTTCCGCCGTGGTGTGCCTGTCCGGGCAGGGCATGGAGAGCTTCCTACGGGTCTGGTCGGCCCACCTGACGGTGTCGCTGCCCCTGTCGCTGCCGCTGACGGCGGCGCTGCCGCTGCACCGCCTGCAGCACCGTCTCACACGGGGCGGCAGCGCGCTGGCGGGCTATGCCGGGGCGCTGCCTCTGAGCCGCAGCCGCCAGCTGCTGGTGACGGAGAACGACCTGTTCCCCACCGGCACGGTGGCGTTCAACGGCTACAAGGTCTATGGCGAGGAGCGCATCAAGATGCTCTCCTACGCCGCCGGAATGGCGCAGGCGGCGCACAGCCAGCTGTCGCCCCTGTTTCGCCAGCAATTGGCGGCGGAGGGCGGGTTCTCCGCCCGCGTGGATGACCTGCGCTTCTGTGAGGAGGGCGGCGTGACCGGCATGATCCGGGGCGAGACCGTCGCCATGGGCAGCGCGTATTTCATGCGCAAGCAGAAGGTGACGCTGCCCCACGACCTGAAGCTGCAAACCGGTGTGTTTCTGGCGATCGACGGCGTGCTGGGCGCTATCTTCGTCATCAAGTACCAGCCCTCCCGCAATGTGGACTGGGCGCTGCGGGCACTGCACCGGGCGGGCATGCGGCCTGTGCTGGCGGTGCGCAGCGGCAACGTGACGCCGGGACTTCTGAAGCGGAAGTTCGGACTGGACTGCAAGCCGGTCTATCCCAATGTCTCCGCACGGCTGGCACTGTCCGACGCTATGGAGCAGCGGGGCGAGGCCCCCAACGCCGTGATCTACCGGGAGGGGCTGATGCCATTGGCCGAGGCTGCCATCGGCTCCCGCCGCCTGCGCAGTGCCACCCGGACGGGAACGTGGCTGTGCTATCTGGGTGCGGTGGTGGGTTTGCTGCTGACCTATTACCTGACCTCCGTGGGCAGCTACGGCACGCTGTCGCCGCTGTACATGCTGGGCTTTCTGGCGCTGTGGCTGCTGCCGACGCTGCTGCTGAGCGGACTGGTGAAGCATTACTAAGGTTTATAAAGATGGAAAGCCACGGCGGATTTTCCGCCGTGGCTTTTCGACTCTGGTCGACCTGACCAGAAAAAGGGAAAGCTTGTTGTATAAGTTGACGAAATCTCCCGTAAGACAGGGGATTTTTCCTACAAATATTAAAAATAAAGGTTGTCAGACTTGCAAAAGTGAGCTATAATCGTCATGTTGAGCGTATTGCGCGCGGCAGCGCCCGTGCGCTGGATCAAATTGAAGGGAGAACACACCATTATGACTGCAAACGACATTCGCAATATTGCCCTGTTGGGCCACGGCGGCTCCGGCAAGACCTCTCTGGTGGAGCAGATGCTGTACATGACCAAGGGTATTGACCGTCTGGGCAAGACCGCTGACGGCAACACCACCTGTGACTACGACGCCGAGGAGATCAAGCGCCAGATCTCTATCTCTCTGGCCTTTGCTCCCGTCATGTATAAGGGTAAGAAGATCAACGTGATGGACGCCCCCGGCAACTTCGATTTCGCCGGTGAGGCCGTGTGCGCTATCCGCGCCGCCGAGTGCTCCGTCATCGTGGGTAACGCCAAGGACGGCCTGTCCGTCGGTATGGAGCGTACTTGGAAGATGCTGGGCAAGAAGCCCCGCATGATGTTCATCAACCGCGTGGAGGAGGCTAACGCCGACTACGCCAGCTGCATCGAGGCTGTCAAGGGCAAGTTCGGCACCGCCATCGCACCCATCGTTGCCACCAAGGCTGACGCCAACAAGGCCGTCACCGTCATCGTTGACCTGCTGCACAACAAGGCTTACGACGCCAAGGGCGAGTGCGCCATCCCCGCCGACATGGCCGACGAGGTGGAGGCCCTGCGCTCCGAGCTGATGGAAGCCGCCGCCGGCGCCGACGAGGAGCTGATGGAGAAGTTCTTCGAGACCATGGAGCTGTCCGCCGAGGATATGGCCAAGGGTCTGAAGATCGGCGTCCGCGAGGGTACTGTCTGCCCCGTGCTGTGCGGCTCCGCCGTCACCGGTATAGGCGTTGACATGCTGATGCAGACCATCGTGGATCTGGTTCCCGTGGCCACCGACATGCCCGCCGAGGCTGCCGAGGACGACGACGGAAACGCCATCGAGGTCGCTTACGATCCCAACGGCACCACCGCCGCTTTCGTGTTCAAGACCATCTCCGACCAGTACGGCAAGTACTCCATGATCAAGGTCATCCGCGGCAAGGTCACCGGCGATATGTCCCTGTACAACATGACCACCGGCAACACCGAAAAGCTGGGCCGTCTGTACACCATGAAGGGCAAGAAGAGCGAGGAGACCAAGGAGATCTGCTGCGGCGATATCGGTGCCATCGGCAAGATGGACAAGGTCAAGACCGGCGACACCCTGTGCGAGCCCAAGACCTACGTCAAGTTCGCGCCTCTGGCCTTTGCTCCCGCCTGCTATGAGCGCGCTATCTCCCCCAAGACCAAGCAGGAGATCGAAAAGCTGGGCACCGGCCTGAACAAGCTGAACGAGGAGGATCCCACCTTCTCCGTCACCAACAACGCCGAGACCCACCAGACCGTTATCTCCGGTGCCGGCGATATCCAGATCGACGTGCTGTGCAGCAAGCTGAAGTCCCGCTTTGGCGTGGATTCCGAGCTGAGCACCCCCCGCGTCGCTTACCGTGAGAAGATCCGCAGCACCGTCCGCAAGCAGGGCCGCTATAAGAAGCAGACCGGCGGCAGCGGCCAGTTCGGTGATGTTCATATCATCTTCGAGCCCCAGAGCGAGCAGGAGGATATGATCTTTGAGGAGAACGTGTTCGGCGGCTCCGTGCCCAAGAACTACTTCCCCGCCGTGGAAAAGGGCCTGCGCGAGAGCTGCCTGCACGGCGTGCTGGCCGGCTATCCTGTGGTGTTCCTGAAGGCCACTCTGGTGGATGGCTCCTACCACCCGGTGGACTCCTCCGAAATCGCCTTCAAGCTGGCCGCCAATCTGGCGTTCAAAGCCGCTCTGCCCGAGGCCAAGCCTGTGCTGATGGAGCCTATCGGCGAGCTGAAAGTCACCGTGCCCGACAACTATGTGGGCGATGTGATGGGCGACCTGAACAAGCGCCGCGGCCGCGTGATGGGCATGAACCCCACCGGCGATGGTGAGACCGTTCTGGAGGCCGAGGTTCCCATGGCCGAGATGATGAGCTACGCCATCGACCTGCGCTCCATGACCCAGTCCCGCGGTACCTTCACCTTCAACTTTGTCCGCTACGAGGATTGCCCCGCTGCGGCTCAGGAGAAGGCCATCGCCGAGGCTAAGGCTCTGGCCGAGGCTGAGTAAGCTTATACAACTTAAAAGGCCGGTACGGCGTAAGCC
>URKW01000090.1 GCA_900548615.1 uncultured Eubacteriales bacterium
AGCAGGGACCTGCACGGGAGGTCATTGACAATCCCAAGCAGGAGCGTACCCGCCACTTCCTGGCCCGCTACGCCGAACAATAATAATGAAAACAACAAGAGGTATGGTCTTCGGCCATACCTCTTGTTGCTTTTGTGGAGAATTTACGGTACTGTTTTTGATTTTTGCGAAAGAAGCCGCGAATCTTCAGCAGCACGAACGTCGTCAGGGCAATGTAATACACCGGCAGCGCCATCGTCCACCCGCTTTGCGGGAGCAGCTGCTTCACGGACGCCACATTGATGCAGCCGAAGAACACCAGCGCAACAGCATTCATGCCAAGCACGGAAGTCACCTCAATTCGCGAACCAGCCCCATACATGCCAGAACTGGAGACTTCCGGCGGACAGGGCACACACCACATAGGACAGAACGAAATAGGCGGCGAACAGCGCCAGTGAGATCAGCGACGCGCAGGCGGCGCTTTGCTTTGGCGGAAAACTGCGGGCTGATGGGCAGCGGCGGCGGCACGGCCAAGCCGGACGCGTTGGCCATCGCGTTGTGCTGGAAGCGCCCGAAGGAGCGGATCAGCTGCCGCAGGAACGCACCGTAGTAGACGCAGCCTACCGCGAATAGCGCCGTAAGCGCCAACAGACTCAACCCCAGAATCACGCCGCACCAGTAGGGCATGGCGGGCAGCAGTCCGTGGATATTCAGCCCGCCCAGCAGGCAGACCGCAGCCACCCCGAAGGACAGCGCTGCGGCGGCCAGCACGATGCCGAAGCCCGCCAGCAGCAGGAAGAACAGCCCTGCAAATACATCGGCAAACCCAAGGCCGATCACGGTCAGCGGCTTGCTGCCGCTTTCCTTTTGCGGTGCGCGCTCCGTCTCGTCAAACTGTGCCGCCAGTATGGCCGGGTCGCCCAGCCGCGCGGCGATCTCCTCCTCAAAGAAGCCGTCCGCCAGCTTCAAATCAAAGTGCTGCTCATACTCCTCCAGAATGTCCGCGCGTCGGCGACATTTCGTTTTTCCAGTTCTTCGTTCAGCTTATTCAGAAACTCAGCTTTCTTCATGGTCGTCATCCTCCTTCAAAAGCTCACGGACAGTCTCGGCGAACCGCAGATACTCCGCCCGATCCATGTTATATATTTCCGCTTTCTGCTCCTCGGTCAGAGAGGCGACCGCACCTTGCAGAATTTGCTTCTTCTGTTCATCCGTCAGTTTGGCCACGGCGGCGTTGAGGATCTGTGCCTTTTGCTCCTCGGTCATATTGGAAACTGTCTGCGCAACAAGCGTCTGCCCGTCGGCGGTTTGCAGATAAGCGTCCGCCTGCGCTTCACTGTATCCGCTCTGGATCAGCTGCTCACGGACGGCCTGTGCCGCCACCTGTGCATAGAGGGCGTCGGCCTGCGTGGTGACATAGGCCAGATAAATGCTGTCGGCCTGAGATTTCACATAGCCCAGATACAGCTGGTCGGCCTGCTGGTTCTGGGCGGTGATGTCGGTCAGTCCGGTGTACAGATCACCGGCACCCGCTGTCAAATCGCCCACGCCGGAATGCAGGTCGCCCACCTTGCTGTTCAGGGTCTTGGTGGCGTCGTACAGCTCCTCGGTGCCGTCATGCAGCTCCCAGGCGCCGTCGTCCAGATCACCGATGGCGGAGACCAGCTCGTCTACCTTGTCCATCAGATCCGTGTCGTCCACGTCGACGTCCAGATTCAGCCGCACGCCGTTGATGGCGGCCGCGTCCATCTCGAAGTCCGTCACATCGGCGGTGATAACTGTGTCGATCCCCTTACCGGGCAGAATGGTGTAGGTCAGTTGCTTGTCGCTGCCCACATTGGCAACGGTAGCGCCGTTGCTGACAATGTTCTGGCAGCGCTCGGTGTCCAGCGTGAACGAGGCCTGCAGAGCGTAGTCGTCATAGAAGCTGCCGCCGCAGCTCTCGTTTTTCGTAACGGAGAACCGGATCTCCAGCGCACCGCTCTTTCCCGCCACGTCCTGCGGGGCGTATTCCTTTCCGTCCAGATAGTACCGGATGGAGATATTCCACGGCAGCGCGGCGTTCTTCATCGTCCCCTGATAGTAGACCTTATCGGCAGTGGAGGAAAAGACGATCTAATCCCCATTCTGGGTGATCGTGTCGTTGGTGTTTAGGGGTTTGACGGCGGAGTAATCGCCGTAGTCCACGATATCGCCGCCGGCGAAGATGTTGACCGCCTCGGCGTCCGTCACCTTGCCGGAGGCGTCTGCCATGGCGTAGATGACCTCCTCCTTGGCGGAGGGTGCGGTCTCAGCAAAGGCCGGTACAACTGTGAAACCCAGCAGCAGCACGGCCATCGCCGCTGCGGTGAATTTCTGCATATGCTTCATTGAGAAAGAACCTCCTTGGATGATTTATTCCGGGTGATAAACCTGCCAAACAGATACAGCAGCCCCGGCAGCACGAACAGCACGATAGCCAGAGAACAAAGCGTTCCTCTCCCTAAAAAGTAGCCTAGCTGCGAGAGCAGACCGTGGGTGGAGAGCGTGCCCATCAGGAAACCCACCACCGCCATCACGCTGGCCGAGGTCAGCACGGAGACGGACACAGCGGAAACGGTCTGCACAACGGCTTCCTTTTTTTCGTAGGTCTGGCGCATCTCCTTATACCGGTCGGTGAACAGAATGGCGTAGTCCACCGTCGCGCCAAGCTGGATGGAGCTGATGATCAGATAGGCGATGTAGAAGATCGTCTGGTCGCTGAAATAGGGGATGGACAGGTTGATCCAGATGGCTGTTTCGATGGACAGCACCAGAATTATGGGCGCGATCAGCGATTTCATGGTGAACAGCAGCACCACAAACACCGTGCCGATGGCCACCAGATTTACCTTCACCATGTCGGCGGTGACGGTGTCCATCAAATCGTAGGTGGACACGCCTTCACCGGCCAGATACCACGTGCCGGGATAGTATTCCTCCGCCGTGTTCCGGATGGACTCCACCAGAGAGAAGGTGTCGTCGCCCTCATACGCGGTGTCTACCGTCAACACCATGCGGGTATAGCTACGCGCTGCTGAAGTGGATGCTGGAGGAGGAAGCCGTCGAGGTGGTCAAGCAGTTTGATCTTCTTGCGGACTACCGGGAGGCGGTGCTGTTCGTGCTGAACTACGTGCAGACCAACAAGCATCTGCTGTGCTGCGCCTACGACAGTATGGGCCGGGAGGAGATGAAGCGCTTTTTCTGCGCGGATTTCATCGGCATCACCCAAAGCGTCATCTGCGATACCGAGCGGCAGATGGGGATCCACGCAGAGGAGCAGTTCAAGGAATTTCTCTCTCATTTTTATACCGAAGCCATCGCCGGTTTGCTGATCGGGGAATTTACCAACAAGGAGGCACATGATCCCGAGCAGGTGGTGGAGTACCTCTCCCGCGTTCTGAAAAACTCTCTGCCCAGCCTTCTGGCAAGCGCCATAGTGCCGTAATGCTTCTTATTTTGCAAAAAAACCGTCTCAAGCGCACCGCTTGAGACGGTTTTTTATCGGTGGTCGCTCCGGTGCTATCTCTCGAACACGGTCTCGCCATTGAACGTCAGCTTGCGGATGGTCTCCGGCTCGATGGGCTCGTCGAACCGTGTCAAGAACATGCAGCTGTCATCGGTCTGCGCTGCGATAAAGCCCCACCAGCTGGGAATAAGATCGCCGTTTGCGTCAAATATTTCCAATGTCCAGTTATCGGCGGTGGAATCCACATAGCTGTCAAAATAGACTGCCATGGACAGCTTGGAGCACGCGACCTTTTTTACCTGAAGCGTCTCACCTCCGTAGGCCAGGGGAACATTCTCCGCCAGCACCTCGCTCTCGATGGTGATGGGGGTTTCGTCCAGCGTGACCTGCCAGTGTCCCGACAGCACGGTGGTAAAGCTCTCACTATCAAGCGGCTTCTCCTGCCAGTCGGAGAAGCCTATCACAAGGCCGTTGGCACTGTTGCTCGGCTGCCAGTCAGCCAATACGACGCCCTCCAGTTCGTTCTCCGGCACGCCGTCCCTCCGCTCCAGAAAGTACGACACGTAGGCGCCGGACATCATCTGGCCGGGAAAATACAGATCGAGCTCGGCAAATTGACCCTTTGGATCAAGAACCGCACCCTCGTTGGCCTTCACGGAATAGAGAATATACAAGGTTCGCTCGTCGGAAATCACCTTTTCCAGCTCGATTTGCAGCTCCTCTGTGGTCGCGGGCTGCTGAGAGACCACCGGTTCCTCGTCCTCGTCGCCGATGACAGTCTGGCTGGTGGAGAAAATGTCACGCCACGACAGTGGGATCCTGCTGATGGCAAAGGCTGTCACGGACAGGCCCAGTATGACCAGTGCCGCCACCAGCGCGGCGGATAATTTTTTGGAGCGTACAGCTTTCTGTTGGCCCACTTTTGCGCCGTCAAAGGCAAGGGCTTCTTCCAGATACGCCGTATTCATGTCTCCGATGGCGGAAATCAGCTTATCGATTTTGTGATCCATCATAGCGCTGCCTCCTTCAGATGTTGATGTAGTTTTCCCCGGATTCTGCTGAGCCGGACAGATGCGTTGTTCTCGGTGATGGCAAATGTGTCCGCGATCTCGGATAACGATTCCGAGAACCAGTAGCGCTTTACAAACATGACTCTGTCGTCCCTCGGCAAAGCGGAAAGAAATGCGTTGATCTGCGCGGTCAATTCGCTTACGGCGAGCTGCTCATCCAAAGAACTGCCGGAGATGCAGTCCTCCAATTCGGATAGGGACACCTCAAATTGGCTGCCCCGCTTTAATGCGGTGTTGGCTCGGAGTTTCTTCAGAGAGTGGTTGCGAACGATGCGGCAGATATAGGCTCTCAGCGGGTCGGGGGTTTGGGGAGGAATGCTGTTCCATGCGCCGAGATAGGCGTCATTCACGCATTCCTCCGCGTCCTGATGATCGTTCAGAATGTTGTCGGCAAGCTGGAGACATAGCGCTCCGTATTTCTGGGACAGTTCGGTGATGGCCTGCTCTGAGCGCTCAAAAAACAGACGGATAATTTGCTTGTCATCCATATGGCGGTGTGCCCTCCTTTCTTCCTTTGTCTATATAACTACCTTTTTCTGCGTGAAAATTACATTATTTTCAAAATTTTTATGATTTTATCAAAAGGAGAGAGACGGGTAAAGGTCTGCGGCGGCATGGGATACATAATAGAAAGGAGCAACACATTACGTGTCACTCCTTTTGCCATTTATTATCTCACACTTTTCCGATTCAGCAGCTTCGTGACCCGCTGCCGGTTATAGCGCTGCATGATGACGAAAACCATGTCGCACGCGGCGGACAAAACGGACGTCACGATAAACACCGGATACTCGCCGAACCAGATACCTGCCAAAATCGGCAGAAAGCTCAGCACGGCGATCGTCTCGTGGACAAGCTCCGCCTGACACATAGCCTGTACGATCTCCTCCCATGTATGCAGCCGCGGATCGAACAGCGCGGGATCGTAGGTGGGCATTCTGCGCTTCCATTGCTTCACCTTCAGCTTTTCGTATACCGCCATTTCCCGCTTGCTTACCTGATACCATCG
The DNA here is from genome assembly GCA_900548615.1 of uncultured Eubacteriales bacterium. Classification (GTDB taxonomy): domain Bacteria; phylum Bacillota; class Clostridia; order Oscillospirales; family Oscillospiraceae; genus Vescimonas. The sequence continues at coordinate 5,549 of URKW01000090.1, forward strand.
TTTCCGGTAATCCGCTTTGTTCCGCATCGTAGCGTGAAACGCCAGTCCCACCATCAGCCGCATAACAAAATGGTAGGCGATGGTTCCGCTGGTAATGGCAAGGGAAAGTAATATTCCACTGGATGTCACTTTATATGAAATGGCCAGAATGACCGTCGCCGCCAGAGAGAAAGCGGCGATTCCCTTTACGATCTTTGCCATGTCCGTCTCCTAACACTCATAGTTCGGGCTTCAACAACGTGCGGCTTATTATAAAGTGGACGGTTCTTTTTGTCAAGAATGAGCGGACTTTCGAGCGGGAAAGGACAATTTTGGCACGCTAAAAAATGGACATGAAAAAACCCTGTAACCGTTGTGGTTACAGGGTTTTTCGATGGCAGCGGGAGAAGGATTCGAACCCTCACATACGGAGTCAGAGTCCGCTGTGCTACCATTACACAATCCCGCTATGTTCTGGCGAACAAAAATTATTATACGCATTTTGCGGAATTTGTCAACACCTTTTTTTATATTTTTTGGAATTATTTTGTGCATCATCCGATTTGCTTTTTTGAGCAGGGTGTGATATCATAAGCGGCATCCGGAAGTAACGGAAAGGAGACAGGCATGAAACGGTCAACGAAAGAGCTGGCGCTGTGCGGTGTGATGACGGCGCTGAGCGTGGTGCTGCTGTGCCTGGGCGGCGTGATCCCGTTGGCAGTATACGCTTGTCCGATGCTGGCTTCCTGTGCGCTGCTGGTATTGCGGGAGATGTGCCGTGCCCAATACGCGTGGTGCTGTTGGGCGTCGGTGGCGCTTTTGACGCTGCTGCTTGGACCGGACAAGGAGGCTGCCGCGCTGTATCTGTTTCTGGGCTACTATCCGCTGCTTCAGCCGAAGCTTGACGCGATCCGGCGGCCCGCTCTGCGCTGGATGGCAAAGCTGGCGCTGGCGGTCGTGTCCGTGGGCACCATGTACCTGGTGCTGCTGTATGTGCTGGGACTGACGCAGGTGACGGAGGAATTTGCCGATACCGCGCCGTGGCTGCTCTGGATAACGGCTGCGCTGGGACTGGTCGTATTTATTGTATATGATATCCTGCTGCGCCGGTTCGCCATTCTGTGGCGCAGACGGCGGAAGCGGTGAGCTTACTGGGGAGGCAGACATTATGGCCTGTATTATTTTTGGGGCGGGCAGCTACTATGGCCTGACTCGTCGGCCGGAGCCGGGCGACTATATCATCGCCGCCGACGGCGGCTGGCAGTACTGCAAACAGGAGGGTATCGTGCCGGATCTTCTGCTGGGGGACTTTGACTCGCTGGCGGTAGTGCCGGATTTTGCCCATATCCACCGCGTGCCGGTGGAAAAGGATGACAGCGATATGATGCTGGCCATCAAGGACGGCCTGTCCCACGGCCAGATAGAGTTTCATTTGTACGGCGGGATGGGCGGCGTGCGCAGCGACCATACGCTGGCCAACATACAGTCACTGCTGTATCTGACTTGCCACGGCGCACGGGGCTGGCTCTACGGCGACAAGGAACAGTATACGGTCATCCGCAACGAGAGCATTATGTTCCCATCGAAGGAACGGGGCATCATGTCGGTGTTCTGCATGGGTGCGGATGCGGAAGGTGTGTCGATCTCCGGTGCGCAGTATCCGCTGGACAACGCGCCGCTGTCGGCGGAGTTTCCGCTGGGCGTCAGCAATCATTTTGTGGGCAATCCGATCACGGTATCGGTGCGCAAAGGCAGTCTGTTGATCGGGCTGCTGGATAAATAAGGAGGATTTGAATCATGAAGAAGTTTTTAGCAATCATTCTGGCCTTGGTCATGACCCTGAGTCTGGTGGCCTGCGGCAGCACGCCTGCCCAGCAGCCGGACAGCGGCAATGATGCCAACGTGGAAGCTAATGACGGCGCCAATACGGATGCCGACGTTAAGGTACCGGTAGTCACCGACGGTGCCGTTCTGGGTGAGGGTGCTCACAGCTTCACGCTGGAGATCACCGATGCTGACGGCAAGACCATCACCGCCACCGTCAATTCGGATGAAAAGACGCTGGGGGCGGCGCTCAGCAAGCTGAACGTCATTCAGGGCGAGAACGGCCTGTATACGACGGTCAACGGCGTTACCTATGATTATAATGCCGACCACGCTTATTGGGCGTTCTATGTTAACGGCGAGTATGCGCAGGTGGGTATGGACGATACGGAGATCGTGGACGGTGCTGTTTATAAGCTGGCGATCGAGAAAGCAGAGTAAGCATAAACGGAGCTTCTGAAAAGCGGGTCTTTTGGCCCGCTTTTTGCTGTGCTAATGGCAGATGTAAACTTTTTTGATAGAATTTGTAAAAAATGTGTTGACAAAGGGGAAAAGGTGTGGTAATCTAACCTAACTGTCCGCGAGAGACAGCAGTCCGGTCGAAATCGAGACAACGAAAAACATCGAAAAAAGATGAAAAAAGTAGTTGACAAGATGGCTGACATGTGATATAGTAATGACTGTTCCGCGGT
>URKW01000091.1 GCA_900548615.1 uncultured Eubacteriales bacterium
CCCTCAAACTCCCCCGCTGCTCACTTATCGAAACGTACAGCATTGTTTTTCGACAGGCTAAGCATAAGAGTTGCTTCACTGGGCTGCGCAGCAGCCATCCTAGCCTCCGCCCAGTCGCTCAATTGCTCCAGAATGGGCAGCAGGGCGCGGCAGTCTTCCGTGGGACGGTACTCCACCCGGACGGGCACCTCCGGATACACCGTGCGCACCACAAGGCCGTCGGCCTCCAGCTCACGCAGAGAAGTGGCCAGCACCGTGTTGCTGATGCCGTCCAGCTTGGCGCGCAGGGCGTTATACCGCAAGGCTCCGGCGTTGGTCAGGGCGCAGACGATCTGCACCTTCCACTTGCCGCCGATGACGCTCATGGCGTAGTGCAGCGGACATTTCTCCATGCAGGGACAATCGTAGTGGGACATGGTAAGCTCCTCCTGACCTTGTTCTAAAAATCTGCGCTCTTGCGTTTTCCGGGCTTCGTGCTATGATGGTATTATAGCAAGTAAGAAAAGAGGAGTAAATAGCAAATGAACATTTATCTTCAGGGGCTGACCATGGGTCTTGCCTACGTGGCCCCCATCGGATTGCAGAACCTGTTCGTCATCAACAGCGCCCTGACCCAGAAGCGGGGACGGGTGTATCTGACGGCGCTGATCGTGATCTTCTGGGACATTTCGCTGGGGCTTTCCTGCTTTTTGGGCGCCGGTGCGCTGATTCAGGCGCTGCCGTGGCTGCAAAAGGTGATTCTGGGGCTGGGCTGCCTGATCGTCATCTGGATCGGCATCGGGCTTCTACGCTCCAAGGCCAGCCTTGAGGGCGGCCGTGACGTGAACGTCCCCATCTGGAAGCTGATCTCCAGCGCCTTCGTGGTGACGTGGCTGAACCCTCAGGCCATCATCGACGGCACCATGATGCTGGGCGCGTTCCGGGCCAGCATTCCCGCCGGAACGGACGTATTCTTCATCTGCGGCTTTGGCAGCGCGTCAGTGATCTGGTTCCTGACGCTGTCCACCGTGGTGTCGCTGCTGGGCAGCAAATTCAACGAAAAGGTGCTGAACATCATCAACAAGGTCTGCGGCGCAGTCATCATCTTCTACGGCTGCAAGCTGGCGTGGAGCTTCCTCCAGCTGATGGGCTGGGTCGGTTGACGCCGGATTGAGTATTTTGACGAAAAAAGTCCCGAAAGTTCTTGCATATTTCCTAAATCGTGGTATGATATGCCATACTCCCCGCCCCTGTGCGGCGATCAGAAAGTGAGGAATGAGACATGACATATCAAGAGATCCTGGATCGCTCCCGCGATCAGATCGGGCCTTACTGCAAGTCCTGCAAGATCTGCAACGGCATGGTCTGCAAGAACACCGTCCCCGGCCCCGGCGCAAAGGGACTGGGCACCGGGTTTATCCGCAACTATCAGAAATGGCAGGAGCTGTGCGTCAACATGGACACCATCTGTGAGAATGGCCCGGCGGACACCTCCTTTGACTTCTTCGGTCATCAGCTGACCATCCCCGTCATGGCGGGTCCTGTGGGTGCCATGCAACTGCATTACGGCGACAAGTACGACGACCTGACCTATAACGACATTCTGGTCACTGCCTGCGCCAAGGCGGGCATTCTGGCCTTTACCGGCGACGGCGTGAACCCCGCCGTGGTGGAGGCCGCCGTCAATGCCATCGGCGAGAACCACGGCGCAGGCGTCACCACCATCAAGCCTTGGAATCAGGATCTGGTGATGCAGAAGATGGACATGGCCAAAAAGTGCGGTGCGTGGGCCATCGCCATGGACATTGACGGCGCGGGCCTGCCCTTCCTGAAGAACCTGACGCCGCCTGCCGGCAGCAAGACGGTGGAGCAGCTGAAGGAGATCGCCGACTACGCCGGCGTGCCCTTTATCTTGAAGGGCATCATGACCGTCAAGGGCGCGGAGAAGGCCGTAAAGGCCGGCGCCAAGGCCATCATCGTGTCCAACCACGGCGGCCGTGTGCTGGATCAGTGCCCCGCCACGGCGGAGGTGCTGCCGGAGATCGTGGACGCAGTGGGCAAGGACGTGATGGTGCTGGTGGACGGCGGCATTCGTACCGGTATGGACGTGTTCAAGGCGCTGGCGCTGGGCGCAAAGGGCGTGCTGATCGCCCGTCCCTTCGTCAACATGGTATACGGCGGCGGCGAGGAAGGCCCTGCCGTGCTGGTGGCCAAGCTGAAGGCCGAGCTGGAGGATACCATGCTGATGTGCGGCGCACACTCTCTGGCGGAGATCGACCGGAGCATGGTGCGGTAAAGCAATTGAAACAGCAAAAAAGAGAGCCGTGAAGCTCTCTTTTTTTGTTTGGAACTCTCTCTTACAGCTGGGCCAGAGCCTGCTCCAGATCGGCGATGATATCCTCGGCATTCTCCAGACCGGCAGACAGACGGATCAGACCGCCGGGGATGCCGGAAGCCGCCAGTTCCTCCTCGGTATAGGTGGAGTGGGTCATGGAGGCGGGATGCTCGATCAGCGTCTCGGCGTCGCCCAGAGAGACGGCCACGGTGATCAGGTGCAGCGCATTGACCAGCTTGGTACCGGCAGCGCGGCCGCCCTTGACCTCGAAGCTCAGCATGCCGCCGAAGTCCTTCATCTGGCGGGCGGCGATATCGTGGCCCACGTGATCCTTCAGGCCGGGATAGTACACCTTCTCCACGGCGGGGTGCTTGTCAAGATACTCGGCGATGGCCTTGGCGTTGGCGCAGTGGCGCTCCATGCGGATCTCCAGCGTCTTGAGACCCCGGAGGATCAGATAGGCGGCAAAGGGATCCATGACCGCGCCGGTCATGTCCTTCAGGCCAAACATGCGGACTTCACCGATAAAGTCGGCCTTGCCCACCACAAAGCCCGCGATCACGTCGCCGTGGCCGTTCAGGTACTTGGTAGCAGAGTGCACCACCACGTCGGCGCCCAGCGCCAGCGGATTCTGCAGAGCGGGAGAAGCGAAGGTGTTGTCGCACACCACCTTGATGGCGGGGTTATAGCCGTGGGCGATCTCTGCCACGGCGGCGATATCGGCGATCTTCAGGTTGGGGTTGGCGGGGGTCTCCAGATAGACGGCGCAGGTATTCTCCTTCAGAGCGGCCTTCACGGCGGCCAGATCGGAGGTATCCACGAAGCTGACCTCCACGCCGTAGCGGCTCATGCCGTGGTTCAGCAGGGCGAAGGTGCAGCCGTACAGGGTGCCGTCGGCCACGATGTGCTTGCCTGCACCGGCGATGGTCCACAGCGCGGAGGAAATGGCGCCCATACCGGAAGCGGCGGCCACGCAGGCCTCGCCGCCCTCCAGCGCCGCCACCTTATTCTCCAGCACGGAGACGGTGGGGTTGCCCAGACGGGTGTAGATGTAGCCGCCCTCCTGACCGGCAAAGCGGCGGCCGCCCTGCTCGCAGCTGTCGAACACGAAGGTAGAGGTCTGATAGATGGGGGTAGTCAGCGCGCCGTACTGCGCGTCCTTCACATTACCGGCGTGAATGGCCTTGGTGCCCAGACCGACATTGGGGTTCATCATAGTTTGCTCCTCCTGCATCATAATTTTTGTTGATTATTGCCGTTTTTACAAAATCTCTCCTGCTAAAAATGTAACACAATCAACAAACCATGTGGTAGTTCGGAAAGTCGATGCCCTGTTATCTATTTAAGTTATAATGTTTTCTGCTTTTTTCGCCCGATTTCCCCTCATATTTCCCGGGAAAAGCGACAACCGGCCGTGGAAACACGGCCGGTTGTCCGGCAGGTGTTATTCAGAATCTTAATACCCCAGCTTCCGGTTGACCAGATGGGCCAGCGGACGACCGGCAGCGAAGTTCTCCAGATCCTCGCAGAACATGTCCACGTCCTTGTCGCGGGTATAGCCCAGGGACATGTTGCCCGCCACGTGGGGGGTGATCAGCAGGTTCTTCGTCTCCCACAGGAAATGATCCCGGGGCAGCGGCTCGGGGACAAACACATCCAGCGCCGCACCGGCGATGCGTCCGGCGTTCAGCGCCTCGGCCAGCGCCTCCTGATCGACGGCCGTACCACGGCCCACGTTGACCACGATGGCCTGCGGCGGCAGCAAGGCAATGCGCTCACGGCTCAGCACGCCCACGGTCTCGCCGGTGGAGGGCAGCGCCATCACCAGAATGTCGGTCTCCGGCAGCACGCTGTCCAAATCAGAAAGCGTCACGATCCGGTCAAAGGCAGGGTCGGCGGGCTTGATGGTGCGGCGGACGCCGCAGATGGACTTGGCTCCCATAGCCTTGGCCCGCTGGGCAAAGCTGGTGCCGATATCGCCGGTGCCCAGCACCGTGATGTTCGCTCCGCAGATGGAGCGCACCGGCAGCGGCGGGAGCCACACCCGCTCCCCCACGGCCTTCATGGTGGGCATCATCTGCCGCAGCAGCATCAGCGTTACCATCATAATGTGCTCGGCGATGGTGACGCCGTAGGCGCCAGCGGAGTTGCTCAGCAGCACGCCCTCGTGGGGATACAGCGCCTCGTCCACATACCGGTCTACACCGGCAAAGCTGGCGCAGAACCACTTCAACTGCGTCATATCCTTCAGCGCCGTCCGGTCGGGCATGCCGTACACGATCTCATACTCTCCGGCCCGCTCCTTGGGCAGCACGCCGTCCAGATAGTAGTCCACCGTATAGCCGTGCTTTCCGGCCACAGTCTCGATCTGCTGCTGATGGTGGGACTCGAAGAATTTTTCCACTACCGCGATCTTTTTCATGGTCGTATCTCCTTTATCATTTGTTCCGCGCAGCGCATGCCGTCAGCAGCGGCGGACAGGATGCCTCCGGCATACCCGGCTCCCTCGCCGCAGGGATACAGCCCGCGAATATTGCATTGGTACGTCTCATCCCGATGGATGCGCACGGGGGAGGACGAACGGCTCTCCACCGCCGTCAGCAGCGCGTCAGGGGCGGCATAGCCCCTGATCTTCCGCTCCAGCAGCGGCAGCGCACCGGCGATGGTCTCCGCCACAAAGGGCGGCAGACAGCGGTGCAGATCGGTATAGGCAACGCCGGGACGGTAGCTGGGCTTCACCCGCCCCGCTTCCGTTGTGGGACGGCCCAGCAGGAAGTCCTCCACCCGCTGGCAGGGTGCCCGATAGTCACCGCCGCCCAGCTTATAGGCCGCCGCTTCGAGCTCCCGCTGGAACCGGATACCTGCCAGCGGATCGTCACCGCCGCCGTAGTCCTCCGGCGTCACGTTCACCAGCAGCGCCCCGTTGATGTTCTCCTTATCTCTGGCGTACTCGCTCATGCCGTTGGTGACCACCCGCCCCGTCTCCGAGGCCGCCGCCACCACCTGCCCGCCAGGGCAGACGCAGAAGGAAAAGGCGCTGCGTCCGTTGTCCAGATGGCAGGATAATTTATAGGTGGACGGCGGCAGACAGGGATGCCCCGCGTACTGCTTATACTGGGCCGCGTCCATGTCCTCCTGCCGGTGCTCGATCCGCACACCCACGGCAAAGGGCTTGGCGGTCATGGCCACCCCCGCGTGATGCAGCATCTCCACCGTGTCCCGGGCGCTGTGGCCCAGCGCCAGCAGCGCCTGACGGCAGGGCAGCGTATAAGCGCCCTCCGGGCCTTCCACCGTCAGCGCCGACAGCTGGCCGTTCTCCTCAGAAACGCCCGTCAGCTTATGGCCGAACCGGATATCCGCGCCCAGCGCGGTCAGCTCGTTCCGCATATTCTTCAGGGCGATGTGCAGCATATCCGTGCCCACGTGGGGCTTGGCGTCCCACAGGATATCCTCCGGCGCGCCGCACGCCACCAGCTGCTCCATAATATAGCGATGCCGCACGTCCTTTGTGCCGGTGTTCAGCTTGCCGTCGGAAAACGCACCTGCGCCGCCCTCGCCAAACTGGACGTTGGACTCCGTGTCCAGCACGCCGCTTCGCCAGAAGCGCTCCACATCCTGCTGGCGGCGCTCCACGCATTGGCCCCGCTCCAGCACGATGGGCTTCGCCCCGCACCGGGCCAGCACCAGCGCCGCAAACAGCCCCGCAGGCCCCATACCCACCACCACCGGCGGCACAGCCCCGCCGGAGGCGGCAGGCGGCAGCGCATAGACCTCCGGCGCGTAGCGGGACACATGCCTGTCCCGGCAGCGCTTCAGAAGCCGCGCCTCGTCCTTCACCGTGACGGCCACAGTGTACACGAACCGCAGGCCGTCCCGTGCGTCGATGGCCCGGCGCAGCACCTGCAAGGCGGCGATCTCGCCCGTCCGGCAGCCCAGCAGGGCGGCGGCCTTTGCTTTCAGTTGTTCCTCTCCCCCGTCCAGCGGGAGCTTCAGGCCCTCCAGCCGCAGCATGGCGCGCCTCCTTTCATCTGTCACAAAATGTTCAAAATTTTTGTGGTTTCCTTAAAGGTTGAATTAAGAAAACTGTATATGATAATAATCAAGATGAATGATAACACAGTTCGTTCTGAAAATAAAGGAGGAATCCATATGTATAACGATGATTTTGACCGCTTCCATGAAAATCAGTACCACTACGGCCGCAACAGCAACCTGCCGGCCGACGACTATCAGCCCGCCGGCAGCGTCCCCACGCCGGAGGAACCCCAGCACACCAAAAAGCCCGGCTTCTTCCGGAGCACGGCAGCCAAGGTGATCGCCATCGTGCTGGCCTGCGCCATCGTCGGCACCGGCTGCGGCTTCGGCGGCGCGGCGCTGTACCGCAATGCCAGCCGCCGGAACGCCGTCATTCAGCAGTCCAGCCGCGAGCCTGTCACCGTCTCGGTGAAGCAGGTGGACGGTCAGACCAAGATGGAGCCCGCCGAGGTGTACGCCTCCACAGTGAACTCCGTGGTATCCATCAATACCACCTCCACCAGCGGCACCAACATCTTCGGTCAGGCGGTGGAGACCGCCAGTGCCGGCAGCGGCTTCATCATCAGTCAGGACGGCTATATCGTCACCAACTACCACGTGGTGAAGGGCGCTACCTCCGTGAAGGTGACGCTGTATAACGGCGACACCTACGACGCCACCGTCATCGGCGGCGACAGCGATTACGATGTGGCCGTCATCAAGATCGACGCCATCGGCCTGTCCCCCGTCACGCTGGGCAACAGCGAGGACGTGAACGTGGGCGATACCGTTCTTGCCATCGGCAACCCTCTGGGCGAGCTGACCTTCTCCATGAGTCAGGGCATCGTCTCCTGCTGTGACCGTGCCATCAACGTGGACGGCACCCCCTTCAACATGATCCAGGTGGACGCCTCCATCAACCCCGGTAACTCCGGCGGCCCGCTGGTGAACCTGTACGGCGAGGTGGTGGGCATCGTGTCCGCCAAGTATTCCAGCTATTCCGACACCTCTGTGGAGGGCCTGGGCTTCGCCATCCCCATCAGTGACGTGCAGGCCATCATCACCGACATCATCGAAAACGGTCAGGTGACGGGCAAGGCCTATCTGGCCATCAAGGCCGGTACCATGACCGAGCAGATGGCCGCCCAGTATAACATCGGCATCAGCGAGGGCGTGTTCGTCTACTCCACCGAGAGCGGCGGCGCCGGTGAGCGTGCCGGTTTGCAGCTGGGCGATGTGATCACCAAGGTGAACGACACCGCCATCACCTCCATGACCGACCTGTCCGCCGCCAAGAAGAACTATAAGGCAGGCGACACCGTGACGCTGACCGTCTACCGCAACGGCGAGTATATCACCCTTGACCTGACCTTCGACGAGCAGCCTAAGACCACCGGCGAGGATACTACCACCGATAACCAGCAGGATAACCAGCAGCAGGGCGGTCAGGACTACTCCGACATGTTCCGCGACTTCTACAACTACTACTTCGGTCAGAACGGCCGTTGACATAGCTTACACAGCGAAAAAGGCAGAGGGCAAGACCCTCTGCCTCAGTCTGTCAAAAAACTACCCAAACGCCCCTGCTTCTGCTATTATAGAGGAAACGGGGGGGGGTGTTTTCATGGAAGGCTGGAGAAAAGATGCACGGCATGAGCCAATCATCG
>URKW01000092.1 GCA_900548615.1 uncultured Eubacteriales bacterium
GATGAGCAACAGCTGAGATGGCGGCCTTTTATGCGCGGTTAGTTTTGACGCTTACGTTTTATCTCGAATCCTTTACTTGGAGCGCAGCTCCGCGCCGAAGCGCTTCACCAGCTTGTTGATGACACCGTTAGCCACGTCCTCGATCTCGGCGGAGGTCAGGGTCTTTTCCTTGGAGCCGATGGCCAGGCGGACGGTGACGGACTTCTTGCCGTCGGGCACCTGCTTGCCCCGGTACTCGTCCACGAAGTGCGCGCCGTGGAACAGCTCGCTCTTGACGCCCCGGATGGTCTGGGCCACGTCCTCCCACTTCACCTCGCCGGGCAGCAGCACGGAGATATCGTACTCCGTCATGGGGTACTCCGGCAGGTGGGTGAAGCTGTTGGTGCGGGAGCGGAAGGGCTTCAGGCAATCCTGATCCAGCTCAAAGAGCATGACGTTCAGGTTCTTGATGCCGCACTCCATGGACACCTTCTTGCTGAGCAGGGCCAGATCGCCGATGCGCTCCTCGCCCAGATAGACGTTCAGCCACACCACGTTGTCGGCCCACACGGGCTTTTCCACCTGCTTAAGGGTGAAGCCCTCCATGTGGGTGTAGCGAGGCATCATTTCCAGCACGCCCTTGGCCTTGCGGAACAGGGTGGTCACGTCCTTGCCGCCGCAGACGAAGGCACCGGCCACATGCTTGCGCTGGGAGGGCAGCTTCTCGCGGGGATCATAGGGGGTAGTGTAATTCTCATCCCGGAACACCTGGGCGGTCTCGTAGATGGCGAACTCGTCGAAGTACCGCTCGTTCTTCACCACGGCCTTGCACAGATTGGGCAGCAGCGAGGAACGGACAAACCGCTCGGCAGGAGAGGGCGGCGTGGACAGGGCCAGAATGCCGTCGGTGCTCTGCAGCACGGCGTTGACATACAGCTCGTCCATCCAGGGATAGGTGAAGATCTCCTGCATGCCGCAGCGGAAGGACAGATACTCCTTGATCTTCCGCTCCAGATCCTTGTCCAGCTGGTTGATAGCGCCGTCGAAGGAGGTGGTGATGGGCGCGGCCTCAAAGTTCTCGTAGCCGTACATGCGGGCCACTTCCTCCATGATGTCGGCCTTGATGCTGACGTCGCCGGTGGAGCGCCACGTAGGCACCACCACGTGCATATTGTCGCCGTCGAAGGTCACCTGATAGCCCAGCAGCTCCATCTTGTGCTTCACGTCGTCGGGGGTCAGGGACTTGCCCAGGCGGCGCTCCAGCCAGCTGAGGGTCACGTCGATCTCCGCCTGCTTCAGGGGGACGGGATATGCATCCACAAAGCCAGTGACCTGCATCTCGGGATAAAGGTCGCCGAAGAGTTGCATCGATAGATCCAGCGCCTGATCGCAGCGCTCGGGGTCAATGGCCTTTTCATAGCGGGCGGAGGCCTCGGTGCGATTGTCGTACCGCAGAGCAGTACGGCGGATGCCGGCAGCTTGGAAGTTAGCAATTTCCAGAATGACTTTGTTGGTGGTGGGCAGGATGGAGTCCTTGGCGCCGCCCATGACGCCCGCCAGACCTACGATTCCCGCATCATCGGCGATGGTCAGATCGTCGGTGCTCAAGGGCAGCTCCTTGCCGTTCAGTAACGTCAGTGTTTCGCCCGGCTTGGCGCGTCGGACGATGATGTGACCGGCAATGTGGTCGGAGTCATAGGCGTGGGAGGGCTGACCGGTGGCCAACATGACGTAGTTGGTAATATCTACCAGTGCGTTGATGGGACGCATACCCGTCTTCCAGATGCGAACCTGCATCCAGTAGGGGGCGGGCTTGACGAATACGTTCTCAATCTGGGTGCCAGTCATGCGGGGGCAGCGCTCCGCATCCTCTACGGTGACATGGAAACCAGAAGTGTTCTCCACATTACGGTCGAAGTGGGGGAACTCTTTCATGGGCAGGTGATACAGCGCCGCCAGCTCACGGGCGATGCCGTAATGGCCCCACAGGTCGGGGCGGTTGGTCATGGACTTGTTGTCGATCTCCAGAATGATATCGTTCAGCTCCAGCGCGTCGGCCAGCGGCGTACCGGCAGGCGCGTCGAAGTCGCTCAAATCGAGGATGTGGGTCTCCTCCTTGGTGGGGAACAGGTCGGAAAGGCCGATCTCCACCGCGCCGCAGATCATGCCGTAGCTCTCCACGCCGCGGAGCTTGCTCTTCTTGATCTCCACCAGCTCGCCCTCGCCGTGCCACTTACACATGGCGCCGGGCAGCGCCACGGCCACCTTCATGCCTTCGGTCAGGTTGCTGCCGCCGCAGACGATATCCTTGACCTCGCCGCCGATATCGGTCTTGCAGACCTTCAGCTTGTCGGCGTTGGGATGCTGCTCGATGGTCTTGATCCGGCCCACCACCATGTGGTCGAACTGCTTGGCCAGCTCGATGGTGTCCTCCACCTCCACGGTGGACATGGTAAGATCATACGCCAGCCGCTTCAGATCCATATCCGCCGGTAGGTCGACGTAATCCTTGATCCAGTTCAGTGATACTTTCATGTGTCTTGCCCTCCCTTAGCGGAACTGATTCAGGAACCGCAGGTCAGCGCTGTGGAACAGACGCACATCGTCCACGCCGTAGCGCATCATGACCAGACGATCCAAGCCGATGTTGACATAGAAGCCGGTGTATTCGTCGGGGTCGAGACCGGCCGCCTTCAATACGTTGGGGTGAGGGGTGCCGCCGGGCATGACCTCGATCCAGCCCACGTGCTTGCACACGCTGCAGCCCTTGCCGCCGCACACCAGACAGCCCATGTCGATCTCAAAGCCCGGCTCCACGAAGGGGAAGAAGCCGGCACGCATACGCACCGGAACATCCCGGCCGAACACCTTGCTGAGAATGCTCTTGATCATCACCTTGCCGGAGGAGAAGGTGAAGTCCTTGTCCACGATCAGCGCCTCATACTGGAAGAAGGCGCGCTCGTGACGGGCGTCGGTGGTCTCGTTGCGGTACACCTTGCCGGGGTACACGAAGCGATAGGGAGCCTTGTGGGTCTGGAGATAGCGGACGGAGCCGCCGGTCAGGTGGGGACGCAGGCACAGCTTGTCCCAGCACTCGCCCTTGTCGTGGCCCTCCAGCCAATAGGTGTCCATGCTCTCACGGGCGGGATGGTTGGGGGGGAAGTTCAGGTTGTCGAAGCCGTACAGCTCGCTGGTGATATCGTCCTCCTCGAAAATTTCAAAGCCCATGGAGCGGAACGCGTCGTTCAGGTCGTAGCACATCTGGGTGATGGGGTGCAGACCGCCGCCAGAGGGCAGAATGCCCGGCACGGAGATATCGAAGTCGGGATCCACCTCCGACGCCTTCATCTTCAATTCATTGCGGCGGTTGTCCAGCAGCTCGGTCAGCTGGGCCTTGGCCTGGTTCACCGCCTTGCCCATCTCGGGACGCAGGGAAACGTCCAGCTTGGGCAGCTCCTTCAGCAGTCCCGTCAGCGTGCCCTGCTTGCCCAGCAGCAGCGCCTTGACCTCCTGCAGCTCCGGCTCGGTGCGGACGGCCTCGATCCTGGCCTTGCCCTCAGCCAGTAATTGTTCCAGTTTTTCTTTCATATTCAGCGCTTCCTCCTTTTGGTTGTGGGCGTCTGTCAGGCAGCTCCGCCTCGTCGTATGCCGAGCCTTTTCCGCCAATACTTCGTTGCAGAGATTTGAAATACACAAAGTATTCCTGCATCTCTGTGCCTTGTCTTGACGAAAAATTCTTCGCCATCCAATCAGGCGGCCTGCCCGCCAGCAGCCCATAGTTAAGAGTTTTCGTAAGTGAGTCTTTGGGAATATGGGTATAAAAAATGCCCCTCATCCCAGTCAAACAGGGACGAAAGGCAAAACTTCCGTGGTACCACCCAGCTTCGCGGACATGTCCGCGCACTCGTTTTCCCGTTAACGGAGGTTGACCCGTCCGCGCATTTCCTCGCGGCAGCTCCGGAGCGAACACCACATCACGGCACAGGACGGCTTTCAGCCGGTGACCGTCCCTCTCTTGGAGCCGTGTTCCCGTTGTGGAACTTCTCCCTCATGGCTTTTATATCAGATTACCTACTATTTATAACACACCCTTTGCAAAGATGCAAGGGGGAATTTTGGCAAAAAAGCCACAAAAAGAGAAAAATTTTTCACTTTGTTTTTGACTTTATGAGAGAAACGCGAACGACGCGGCCGCATAACATGCTTCACAGGGATCGGCAAAGCCGACCCCTGTGAAAAAGAAATCATATGCAGTGCCCGAAGGCGTTTCCGGCGGCAAAGCCGCGAGCGTTGTTCCGGCTTACTTCACGCTCTCCCGGATGAAATCCGCGAAGCGCTGGGCCGCCGCCGTCTGGGGCACGCCCCGCAGGATACACATGTCCACGCTGCGGGGCGGAATGTCAAAGGTGGTCTCCAGCTTCCGCAGACGGCCATTCTCCATATCCCGGCGGACGAATTCCTCCGTCACGCCTGCCACGCCGAAGCCGATGGCCGCCAGATCCACCAGCAGGCTCCGTGCACCCAGCTCGATCTCCGGGTTCAGCCGCAGGCCGTTCTGCAGGAAGTATTTCTCCAGATACAGGCGGGAGCTGGCCTTCCGCTCCAGCAGGATCAGCGGGAAATCCGCGATCTCCGCCAGCGTGTAGATGTGGTTAAAATCACAGGGGTAGTCGGGGCTTGCCACAAAGATGGAATGGGTGGCGAAGCAGGGGATCGTCTCGAAGCTGCCCTCGTTGGGAGTGCTGGCAAAGGCAATATCCACCTTGCCGGACTGCAGCAGGCCCAGCACCTTGTGGCTGCGGCCGGAGACGATCTGAATATGAATGGCGGGGTACTGCTTGTGGAAGCTGTCCAGATAGGGCAGCAGGAACTGGCTGGTGACGGTATCGGACGCGCCGATGGTCAGGTGTCCCATTTGCAGCTCTCGGGTCTGGCTCAGCTTGGCCTCGCCGGTTTCCAGCAGGCCGATGGCGCTGCGGACATATTCATACAGCAGCTTGCCGTCGGCGGTCAGGGTGACGCCGCGGCTGTTGCGGGCAAAAAGACGGGTCTGGAGATCGCCCTCCAGCTGCTTGATGGACTGGCTGACGGCGGATTGGCTGATATACAGCGCCTGCGCCGCGGCGGTGATGTTGCCAGCTTCCGCCACTTCCTTGAATACCTTGTAGAGTTCCAGTTTAACGGCCATTTCAACCATCCTTTCATAAGCTATGACGATATGTCAATAATCACACATTGAAAATAATTATACCAGATATGACGGCAAATGCAAGCCCCAATTTGACGTTTTTCCGAACCTGTGGTACAATGCTACGAGAAAATCATTCTTTTTTGAGGTGAGTCTATGCAGCAGATCAAGCGGGTCTGGAACAATCAGGATCTTGCCAACAAGGTAATCCTTGTCACCGGCATCATCATGGCCATCGTGTGTCTGGTGATGGGACAGGGCATGTATGGCGTGGTGTTTATTTTGCTGATGCTGGCCTTTGTGGCGGCCCACAGCACCCAGCGGGGCAAGCGCCTGCGCCGTCTGTACGGCGGCATGTATTTCCACATGCCGGACGGCGAGATCGTGCCCATGAGCTTCGAGCAGGTATCCACCGAGTACGTGAAGGGCCAACAGGGCAAGTACGCCGACCGCCTTGTGTCCCTGTGGTTCCCCTACTGGCGGATCAACGAGGACGGCATGCTGGATACCGGCTTCGGGCTGGAGATCGACCTGACGGGCTTTGACGATCCCAACGGCCTGCTGCCGCTGCTGAAAAAGGGCGACTTCATCTATGTGACGGGCCGGGTGCAGGCCGAGCGCCGGGATTACTTCCGCATCGACCGGGTGGAGGAGCTCCGCCGTCAGGAGACGCGGCCATGAAGCAGGAGCGGGGCGATCTTCTGGCCTTTGTCCACGGCGTGATCAATTTGATCTGGCCGGTGTTCGCCTACGATCTGGCGGAGCTGGCGTCGCTGATCATCGGGGGCTACAGCTGGGCCACTATGGTGCCATCCACCATCATGCTGATCCTGCCCATCGTGTCCGACGTGGCGGGCATCGTGGTGGCGGGCGTGCGGTACTACCGGCGGCAGAGCGTGCTGGCGCTGATGGGATTGATCTTCTCCATCGCGGCGCTGGCGCTGTACTATATCCTGCGGGTGATGATGCAATTTTCACTGGGCTGGCTGGAACCGGCGATATGAACTGGCGCAAAATCTTCGATTTCATTGCGGCGGCATGTGGTCATGCCGCCCTACGGATATTCTATCGCTAGCGGTCGCAGGGCGGGGTGACCACACCCCGCCGTCCACCAAACACAACTTCAGGAGCTTTTACCATATGAAACAGGAACTCATCAACGTTGGCGCCATCGTCAACGCACACGGCATCCGGGGCGAGGTGAAGCTGAACCCCGTAGGCTTCGATCCGGAATTTCTGGCGGAATTTGACCGCTTCAACATCGGCGGAAAGGAGACGGAGGTGCGCTCCTCCCGCGTTCACAAATCCGTGCTGCTGCTGACGCTGCCGGGGGTAGAGGACATGGACGCGGCGCTGGCCCTGAAGGGCAAGAGCGTGTCCATCTACGCCGAGGACGTGGAGCTGCCGGAGGGCGAATACTTCGATGTGGAGCTGGAGGGCTGCACAGTGCTGGACGACGCCACCGGAGAGGAGCTGGGCAAGCTGAAGCGTGTGCTGCACTACCCCGCCCACAAGGTCTATGAGGTGAAGGGCGCACGTGAGTATTTGATCCCCGCTGTGCCGGGGGTGTTCATCGCCTCGGTGGACATTGACGCGGGGGTGGTGCGCATCCACAACATGAAAGGACTGGCCACCGATGAGAATTGACATCATGACACTGTTCCCCGACGCCATCCACGCCATGATGGATCAGTCCATCATCGGCCGGGCACAGGAGCGGGGATATATCACCATCGCCACCCACCAGATCCGGGACTACACCACCAACAAGCAGATGCAGGTGGACGACTATCCCTATGGCGGCGGCCGGGGCGCGGTGATGCAGGCCGATCCCCTGTACCGCTGCTGGCAGCACATCTGCGACGAGGCGGGACAGCGGGTGCACACCATCTACATGTCCCCTTGCGGCCGCACCTTTGACCAGCAGGTGGCCCGGGAATTGAAGGAACAGTATGACCATCTGATTCTTGTCTGCGGCCACTATGAGGGCGTGGACGAGCGGTTTCTGGAGGAATGCGTGGACGAGGAGCTTTCGCTGGGCGATTTTGTCCTGACCGGCGGCGAGATCCCCGCCATGGCGGTAGCGGACTGCCTGTGCCGCATGGTGCCCGGTGTACTGCCGGAGGAGAGCTGCTACACGGAGGAGAGCCACTGGGACGGCCTTTTGGAGTACCCCCAGTACTCCCGGCCTGAGGAGTGGCATGGCCGCAAGGTGCCTGCCGTGCTGCTGAGCGGCCATCACGGCAACGTGGCGGACTGGCGGAAAAAGGAGAGCTATAAGCGCACCATGCTGCGCCGTCCGGACATGTTCGCCAAGTTCGATGAAACGACGCTGACCACCAAGCATGACCGCAAGGTGCTGGCGGAGGCCAAGGCGGAGTTCGCTGCCATGCAGGCGGAAGCGGACAACAAAGCGGAATAAGCCGTCCCGGCGTTCCCCGCAATCATACTGTACACAAGCACCCCCGCTGCCCGATGGGCA
>URKW01000093.1 GCA_900548615.1 uncultured Eubacteriales bacterium
GGCGGCAGGATGTTCTTCAGCTCCACGCGGTTGACCTTGATGCCCCAGGGGTCGGTGGCCTCGTCCAGAATGGAGCGCATCTTGGCGTTGATCACGTCGCGGCTGGTCAGGGACTGATCCAGCTCCATCTCGCCGATGATGTTACGCAGGGTGGTGGCGGTCAGGTTTTCGATGGCGCTCATGGGGTACTCCACGCCGTAGGTGTACAGCTTGGGGTCGGTGATCTGGAAGTAGATGACAGTGTCGATCTGCATGGTGACGTTATCCTTGGTGATGACCGGCTGGGGATCGAAGTCCGCCACCTGCTCCTTCAGGCTGATCTTCTTCACCACGCGCTCGATGAAGGGCCACTTCCAGTGGAGGCCGTTGCCCCACACCGCGCTGAAGGAGCCCAGACGCTCCACCACAAATGCCTTGGACTGCTGTACCACGTGGATGCTGCTGACCACAAGGATCAGGATCAGAACCACCAGTACGCCGATTGCAATATAGCCTCCCATTTTCTTTTCCTCCTATTTCTTAAAATAATGTACAGTTTTCTGCTTGCTTACACGTTATGGGGAACGTCCACATACAGCTTCACGCCCTCCAGACGGATGACCTTTACCAGCGTCTCCGGGGCGATGACCGCGCCGGATTCGCTGCGGGCCGTCCATGTTTTGCCGTCGATGTACACCTCGCCGGAGGGGATGGTGTTGTCGATGGTCTCGGTAACGCGGGCGGTGCCGCCCAGCACCCGGTCGGCGTTGGTAGCGGTGCCGCCCTTGCTGCCCAGCTTCCTCACCAGCGGCCGCGTGGCGATCAGCGCCGCAATGGACACGATGAAGAACACCACCACCTGAAGCCAGATGGGCGCGTCCAGCACGGCGGCGATCAGGCCTGCCGCACTGCCGATGACGAACCAGATGGACACCAGTCCTACCGTGGCCGCCTCCACCACGCCAAAGATGACGATGGCGGCGATCCATATGATTGTTGACATGTCTCCGCTTCCTCCTTTCAGGCACAGGCCAATCAGCAGCGCCAGCAGCGCCACGCCCACCAGAATACCCATGCCGATCCACTTGCTCTTGGGGGATAAGTTGGTGATGAAAGAATCCAGCGAGGTGAACAGGCTGTCCTTGGGCGGCTGGGCCGCCGTCTGAGGCGGCTGGGGTCTGCCGCTGTCGGGAGTGGGATTCTCCTCGGCAAACAGCGTGCCGATGGACACGCCGTAGCGGTTGCAGATATAGAGGATCTTATCCACCTCCGGGTAGCTGCGGCCCGACTCCCACCGGCTCACCGCCTGACGGGACACCTGTAACGCCTCGGCAAACTGCTCCTGCGTCATGCCGTTGCTCCGCCGCACCTCCTGTAGCTGCTCTCCAAAGGACATTCTCTGCTTCCTCCGTTTCTTTCTGCCAATAGCGTACCATAGATTCCGGAAATGTCTATCAACTTCAAGTTGCGTTTTCCGTTTTGCCCGGAATTTTCGCGCAACCTGAAGTTTACATGGCCTGTAAGGCCGTGGTTTCGGGGTACTTTCTATTATACACGATGGGCGGCGATTCTTCCACTGTTATTTTTTTGCCGTTTGCCTTGCGCTTTGGGAAAGATTTCGGTATACTGTATATTTATAACTGAAATTTTTCGAGGTATGACCATGTATACATATGTGATCCCCTGTCTGCTGGGACTGGAAAAGCTGGTAAGCGACGAGTGCAAGCGCCTCGGCTTGCAGGACGTGAAGGCGGAGAACGGCCGCGTCCTGTGCCGCGGCACGCTGGCCGACTGCGCCCGGCTGAACATCAACCTGCGCTGCGGCGCACGGGTGATGCTGGTGCTGGCGGATTTCCCGGCTCGCAGCTTCGAGGAGCTGTTTCAGGGCACCCGCGCCGTGGCGTGGGAGGACTATCTGCCCCGTGACGCGGCCTTCCCGGTGAAGGGGTACTCCATCTCCTCCCAGCTCCACGCCGTCCCCGCCTGCCAGAGCATCATCAAAAAGGCCATGGTGGAGCGGATGAAGTCCGCCTATCATCTGGAGCAGTTCCCGGAGACCGGCGCCAAGTATCAGGTGCGCTTCGCCATCTTCAAGGATCAGGTGCTGCTGACACTGGACGCCAGCGGCGAGGGCTTGTTCAAGCGGGGTTACCGGGCCGTAGGCGTGGAAGCGCCCCTGCGGGAGACACTGGCGGCGGCGCTGGTGCAGCTGAGCCGCTATCGGGGCCGCGACCCCTTCTGCGACCCCTTCTGCGGCAGCGGCACCATCCCCATCGAAGCGGCGCTGATCGCCCGCAACCGCGCACCGGGTCTGAACCGTGTCTTTGACGCGGAGCAGTGGGGGTTTGTGCCCGGCAATAGCTGGCAGCAGGCCAAGGACGAGGCACGGGACAGGGAGTTCCACGGCAGCTACGACATTTGGGGCGGCGACGTGGATCCCCAGGCCGTGGCCATCGCCCGCTCCAACGCCCACAAGGCCGGTGTGGCGGAGGATATCCGCTTCGAGGTGGCGGACATGCGCACCTTCCACCGGGACAGCCCCTACGGCCAGCTGGTGACCAACCCGCCCTACGGCCAGCGCCTGATGGAAAAGCAGGAAGCGGAGGAGCTGTACCGGGAGTTCGGCAAGGTGTGGCGGCGTTTGCCGGAGGGCTGGCGCACGCTGGTGCTTTCCAGCCACACGGAGTTCGAGCGCACCTTCGGCCAGCAGGCCGCCAAAAAGAGGAAGCTGTACAACGGCATGATCAAATGCGATGTATTCATGTACGGGAATAAAGTATAACGGGACTGGCGCAAAATCTGGCGATTTTGCTGCCAAGAGGATTGCGGCCGACTGCGCGCGCCCTTCGGGCACACTGGCGGCCGAGAAGAATTTTTCCGACGTACACGCCGCCGGAAAAATGATTAAAATGATTCGCCGCCTGCGGGCGGCGAACTCTGCGAGGCTTTTGAACGCCGCAAAATTCAACCTTTGTTCATCCAATTTCCCACAGCGCTGATACAATATAAAAAAACACTCTGCGGAGGGGATGCTATTGTGAAGCACGTATTTATTATCAATCCCAATGCCGGAAAGCATGACAGCCGGCAGCGCATCTACGACATGGCGGAAGCCCTGCGGGAGAAGCACGGGCAGGAGGTGCAGTGCATCCTCACCAAGAATCAGGGCCACGCCACCGAGCTGGCTCGCAAGCTGTGCCAGACCGGCGACGACCTGCGGTTCTATGCCTGCGGCGGCGACGGCACCGCCAACGAGGTGGCCAACGGCGTCATCGGCTATGACAACGCCGCCATGACCGTGATCCCCGTGGGCACCGGCAACGACTTCCTGAAGAACTTCGGCAGTGCCGCCGCCCAGTTCGAGGACGCGGAGAACCTGTGGGACGGCCCGCAGTTCCCCATGGACGCCATCGATGTCAACGGCCGCGTGGCGCTGACCATCGCCTGCTCCGGCATCGATGCCCGCGTGGCTGCCGACGTACATAAATACAGCGAAAGTCCGCTGCTGGACGGCAAGGCCAGCTACATCGCCTCGCTGGCGGTGAACTTTCTGTTCAAGGGGATCGCCTCCCACTGGACGGTGGAGCTGGACGGCGTGGCCGTGGAGGGCGACTATTCGCTGGTGGCGGTGTGCAACGGCCGGTACTACGGCGGCGGCTTCATGCCGGTGGCCGAGGCCCGGATGGACGACGGCGTGCTGAACACGCTGGTGGTGAAGAAGGTCAGCCGCGTCACCTTTGCCAAGTTCGTGGGGCCGTATTCCCGGGGCGAGTACGCCAAATTCCCCGCCTATGCCCATTGCTCCACGCCGAAGGTGATCCGCATCCACTCGGAAAAGCCGGATATCGTCACCTGCCTGGACGGCGAGTGCATCACCGGCAGCGACGTGACCATCCGCCTGTGCGACAAGAAGCTGAATTTCTTCGGCCCGGAGGGCTGCTCCTGCAACGCCACGGCGAGATAGCTGGCATCGCCCTTGCCTCCCCTGCGTAAGGGGATGTGGCAAAAATCTTTGATTTTTGACGGAGGGGTTGTCCGTTGGACGACAATCCCCCAGTCTCGCTTGCGATCGACAGCTCCCTTTACACAGGGGGGCCTTTCGTAGCGCGGCAGTTCGTTTGTGAATTTTTTATGATATTTGCATTTTCCCCCTTGAAATTCAGGAAAAGTGTGGTATGATAATCAGCGTTAGCACTCAAAGGAATCGAGTGCTAACGCTGAATCTGTTTTCGTAATGAAATAAAACATATAAGGAGGCAACCAACTATGAAGCTGACACCGCTTGCTGACCGTGTGGTGCTGAAGATGACCGAGGCCGAGGAGACCACCAAGGGTGGCATCATCCTGACCGGAAGCGCCAAGGAGAAGCCCTCTGTGGCAGAGGTGATCGCCGTGGGCCCCGGCGGCACCGTGGACGGCAAGACCGTTACCATGTCCGTGAAGCCCGGCGACAAGGTCATTACCGACAAGTATGCCGGAACCAAGGTTATGCTGGACGAGGTGGAGTACATCATCGTCAAGCAGGGCGACATTCTGGCAATCGTGGAGTGATTCTTATAAGGGGGATGAAATCCCCCTTATATATCCCCCCTCACCAGTTGACATCGGTCACTGGTGTCGTCGCCCCGGGCGACTGAGCCGGGGTATTTTTCCGACGTACACGCCGCCGGAAAAATAATCAAAATCGTTTGCCGCCGCAGGCGGCAAAGCAGGGGAGACCCCTGCACCCCTTTATCTCACTAATTTGGAGGCAATGTTTTATGTCTAAGATCATTAAGCGCGGCGACGAAGCCCGCAAGGCGCTGGAGTCCGGCGTTAACCAGCTGGCCGATACCGTAAAAGTCACCCTGGGCCCCAAGGGCCGCAATGTGGTGCTGGATAAGAAGTTTGGCTCTCCCCTCATCACCAATGACGGCGTGACCATCGCCAAGGAGATTCAGCTGGACGATCCCTTTGAGAACATGGGCGCACAGCTGGTGCGCGAGGTGTCCACCAAGACCAACGATGTGGCCGGCGACGGCACCACCACCGCCACCCTGCTGGCACAGGCCATGATCCGCGAGGGTCTGAAGAATCTGGCCGCCGGCGCCAACCCCGTCGTCATGAAGAAGGGTATGGCCAAGGCTGTGGACGCCGCCGTGGCCGCCATCAAGGCCCAGAGCCAGAAGGTCAACGGCACCGACGATATCGCCCGCGTGGGCGCCGTCTCCTCCGGTGACGAGAACATCGGCAAGCTGATCGCCGAGGCCATGGAGAAGGTCTCCGCCGACGGCGTCATCACCATCGAGGAGTCCAAGACCGCCGAGACCTACAGCGAGGTCGTGGAAGGCATGATGTTCGACCGCGGCTATATCACCCCCTACATGGTCACCGATACCGAGAAGATGGAAGCCATCGTGGACGATCCCTATATCCTGATCACCGATAAGAAGATCTCCGTCATCTCCGACATTCTGCCCCTGCTGGAGCAGATGCTGCAGAGCGGTAAGAAGCTGTTCATCATCGCCGAGGACGTGGAGGGCGAGGCTCTGTCCACCCTGCTGGTGAACCGCCTGAAGGGCGTGCTGAACGTGGTGTGCGTCAAGGCGCCCGGCTTCGGCGATCGCCGCAAGGAGATGCTACAGGATATCGCCATCCTGACCGGCGGCCAGGTCATCAGCGAGGAGCTGGGTCTGACCCTGAAGGATACCACCGTTGATATGCTGGGCCGTGCCCGCCAGATCAAGGTCACCAAGGAGAACACCATCATCGTGGACGGCATGGGCGACCAGCAGGCCATCAAGGATCGTGTGTCCCAGATCCGCGCCCAGATCAGCGTCACCACCAGCGAGTATGACAAGGAGAAGCTGCAGGAGCGTCTGGCCAAGCTGGCCGGCGGCGTGGCTGTCATCAAGGTGGGCGCTGCTACCGAGACCGAGATGAAGGAAAAGAAGCTGCGCATCGAGGATGCCCTGAACGCTACCAAGGCCGCCGTTGAGGAAGGCATCGTGGCTGGCGGCGGCACCATCTTCGTCAACGTGATCCCCGCTGTCACCGCTCTGCTGAAGAGCACCGAGGGCGACGAGAAGGTGGGCGTGCAGATGGTAGCCAAGGCGCTGGAGGAGCCCATCCGTCAGATCGCTGCCAACGCCGGTATCGACGGCTCCGTGGTGCTGGAGAAGGTTCGCAGCAGCCGCAAGACCGGCTACGGCTTCGACGCCTATAAGGAAGTGTACTGCGACATGATCGCCAGCGGCATCGTGGATCCCGCCAAGGTGACCCGCAGCGCGCTGGAGAACGCCGCCAGCGTGTCCGGCATGGTGCTGACCACCGAGTCTCTGGTGGCCGACAAGCCCGAGCCTCCCGCACCCGCTGCTGCTCCCGGCATGGGTGACATGGGCGGCATGTATTGATGCCCCATATAAAGCAATAAAAAAATCTGCCCGCGCTATGCGGGCAGATTTTTTTATTCACCCTATCGTCTCCGTTCGGAAGGAGCGGATCAGCCACGTGTCGTCCACATTTTCCAGCGTCAGTACGGTATAATTGCGGCTGCTTCCTTCCTGCGTCCAGAAGCGTACGGTGTCGCCCAGCTTCTCACCGCCGTCGGGCTGGAACATGCCGGGGCCCCAGTCGCTGGTGAAGTTGTAGTAGGCGTCATATTCCGGCAGGTACAGCACGCCCTCGGTGTTGGTCAGGTCGGCGGTAGTGATACCCGCGTACTTTTGCAGCGTGGCGTCCACGGCTGCCCGGGGATACCGGCGGGTGGGCGTGGGAATGGAGGTCAGCGAGGGCATAAAGTCCTCCTCGGCCTGAAAGGGAAAGTCCTCCAGCTGCTCCAGTGCCTCGAACTGCGCCTGATCCTCCGCGTTGTCCACCCGTAGGAGCTCATCGTTGGGGTAGTATCGCAAAAACTCCGCCAGTGACAGTTCTTCCGCCCGGTCATAGTAGGAGGTAAAGAAACAGCTGATCTCCGTGGAGGAGCTGGCTCCGGTGGCCTCGTCATAACGCTCCGAGGCAAATGCCTCCTGTGCCTGCGCCAGTTCGTCGTCCGTCAAGGCTTCCGCGCCTTCGGTCAGCACCTGAGACGCCGCGGCGTCGTTTGCCTCGCCGTCAACGGCGTCGCTGCTTGCGCCGTCAGAAGCGGTGCCGCCGCATCCTGCCAGAAGCAGCAGGGCAGAAAGAAGAAAAGCCAACAGCCATCGTTTCATAGGGATCCCTCCTTGTTTGTGATATCCCAAGCATAGCATACGAACCGTGGGATGGCAAGAGCGCACCAGCCGCACCCAAAATTTTTCAAAAAGGTATTGACAAAACACGGCAGTATATGCTATAGTAGTTCGTGCCTGTCGAGAGCATATGGCGGCGTAGCTCAGTTGGCTAGAGCATGCGGTTCATACCCGCAGTGTCACCGGTTCGAATCCAGTCGCCGCTACCATCGCGGGAGAGATGGAAACATCTCTCCCGCACCCCTCGATAGGGTTATGGCCCGTTGGTCAAGTGGTTAAGACACGGCCCTTTCACGGCTGTAACATGGGTTCGAGTCCCGTACGGGTCACCACTTCGGCAATCCGTATGGGTTGCCGAATATACGGAGGCTTAGCTCAGCTGGTTAGAGCGCCTGCTTCACACGCAGGAGGTCACTGGTTCGAGTCCAGCAGTCTCCACCAA
>URKW01000094.1 GCA_900548615.1 uncultured Eubacteriales bacterium
CCCGCCTGTCGGCGGACGGTAGCCGCCATGGGGCGGCCGGGGACTGCGGGGCGGACGGGGCCGCAGGTGCCGTCCCCAGAAAATGGGATAGTACACGGGCCGCACCACGTTCACCGGCGCGCCCAGAATATACCGCCGCCGGTAGCGGTTGTACCGCACCCGATCCAGCAGCGCCCACACCACAAGGATCGCCACGATCAGCAGCACCACGCTGCCGAGGGACACGCCGCCGGAGCCGGTTTTCGCCGGAGCGTTCCATTCGCCGCCGCTGTTATAGCTGTTGCTGTAACCGCCGGAGGGCTGCATCTGGGCCATCTGGCCGTAAAACACATCTGCCTGCCGGAAGAACGCCGCCGCCGCGCCGTCAAAGTCGCCGCTGTAGTAGAGACCTTCGATGGACTGCTTCAGCTTGGCCTGCATGGTGTCGTACTGGTTCAGCACGGCCAGCACGCTGTCGCCGCAGGCCACATAGTAATCGTCGTTCCGCACCATCAGCAGCAGCATGTCGTTTTTGCCCAGCTTCCAGTCGGCACCCAGCTGCTTTGCCGCTTCCTCCGGCGTCCAGCCCTGAATGCTGTCTGCGGTGGCCACCGCCACCACGGCGTAGTATTTCGCGTCCCAATCCGCGTTGCGCTCCGTGATATACGCCACCGTGTCGTCGGACAGCATGTCTGCCTCGTCGCAGATCCACTGCTGGTATTCGACCTCCGGCAACGCCACTGGCTCCTTTGCCAGAAAGCTGTCCTTCCGGCTCAGACCGATGCATACGCTGCCCACGACGGCCAGCACCAGCACCACCCACGCCACCGCGCGGTTTTTGAAAATTTTCATAGGAGATTCCTCCTTCCATAAGGAGATCGCTGTTTTACCGAGGCTCCCTTGTGTAAAGGGAGCTGTCAGCGCAAAGCGCTGACTGAGGGATTGTCCGTGTGCGATGTTGCTCGCAAGCGACAGACAACCCCTCCATCGCGGTTTACGCCGCGACACCTCCCCTTACACAGGGGAGGCTTTGAAAGGTTCAGCCTCTCAGCTCCATCAGCTTCTGCTTCAGCTCGCCTTCAATTCTGCCCAGCTCGACTTCCGCTGCCTTGCGCTGGGCGGCGCCCTCCTTCTGGATACGGGCCACCTCGTCCAGCGTGGAGATCAGCTGCTCGTTGGTGTGCTTCAGCGTCTCGATATCCACCACGCTGCGCTCCGCCTCCTTGGCGGTGGCGATGGTGCCCATCTTCAGCGTGTCGGCGTTCTTCTTCAGCAGCTCGTTGGTCATTTCCGTAACGGCGTTCTGGGCGGCCGTGGCCTGACGGCTGTGCTCCATGCCCAGCGCCAGCACCATCTGGCTTTTCCACAGGGGGATGGTGTTCACCAGCGAGGACTGGATCTTCTCGATCATCAGCGTGTCGTTGTTCTGCAGCAGCCGGGTCTGGGGCCCCATCTGAATGGACACCATCCGGGTCAGCTCCAGATCGTGGAGCTTCTTCTCAAACCGGTCGCACATGCTGACCAGATCGTTATAGGCCTGCGCGTCCTCGGCAAGACCGCTCTGCTCCGCCTTCTTCCGCAGCTCCTCCAGCTCGCCGCCGCGCACCTCGGCCAGCCGCTTCTTCCCCGCCAGGATGTACATGGTCAGTTCCTTGTAGTATTTCAGGTTCAGCTCATACATCTGGTCGAACATGGCCACGTCCTTCAGCAGGGCGATCTGATGGCTCTCCAGATTCTGGGCGATTTTGTCCACGTTGGTCTCCACCTTGCTGTACTGGGCCTTCATGGATTCAAGCTTGTTGCCGGTCTTTTTGAACAGACCCGCCAGACCCTTTTTCTCCTCCTCCGCGCCGAAGCCCTTCAGCTCCACCACAAGGCGGCTCAGATCCTCGCCGATCTCGCCCATATCCTTGTTGCGGACGTTGGACAGCGCGTTTTCGGAAAAGCTGGCCACGCTTTTCTGGGCCGCCGCGCCGTATTGCAGCACCTGATTGGTGTCCCGCACGTCGATCTTCTTGGCAAATTCGTTGACAGCGGCTTTCTCCTGTTCCGTCAGCATACTGTCGTCCAGCACCACCGGCTCGACCTCCTTCTTCACCTCAGGGGCGGCAGGGGTGGCGGGCGCTTCCGGCGTCAGCGTCAGGGTGGGCATCTCCGCCGCAGCGGCGGTATCGGGGGTCAATGTCAGTTCAGGCATGTTGGTATCAGTCATGGCTTTTGATTCCTTTCTGTATTTTTTCTTCCTTGAATTGCGATTTGTATTATAATTCCAGCGTAATGCCACCGTCCTCCGGCGTATCCTCCGCCGAAGCTGCGGCGGTGCGGTGCAGCGGATCGTCCGTCAGTCCCTCACGGGCCATCATGTTCTCCAGCACCACCATATCGGTGGAGATATCCATAGCCTCTGCGCCGAACAGGTTGTCCAGCTGCTTTTCAAAGGCGGTGATGATGGTGGCCATCATGCTCTCCACCTTATGCATGGTGGAGGTGATGTTCTCACCGGCCACGCCCTGCTCGCCCATGCGGTCATAGGCGTTGAGGATCTTCAGCGTGGTGGGCAGGTAGTAGTTCATGAACCTCCGGATCTGGGGCAGCTTTTCCGGATTCTGCTCCACCTGGGCGAAGATCTTGCCGGAAAGCTCCTGCAAGCGGACGATCTGGGCGGAGATAGTGGGATCGGCGATATTGTCGTCCAGCCGCTTCATCTCGGCAATGGCCTTCCTGCCGTCGTCGATCATCTTGTCCAGCTCGGCGTTGCCGGTGGATTTCGGCTCCTCCGGCACCTCCTCCACCGTGTTGGGACACAGCAGCCGGGCCACAATGCCGATCACCGCGGCGGCGCCTGCCGCCAGCACATAGTGGAGCGGCCGGTACAGCGGGAACAGCAGCGCGTACAGCAGCCATGTGGCTGCCGCCGCGTACAGCGGTATAGTGGATTTACGAACAACTTGCTTCAACGCGATCGCCTCCGTTCAGCGGACAGATACTTTTACAGCCTACATTATATCCCAACTGCCGTGCATGGTCAAGAAAAAGAGACGGGCTGCCCCGTCTCTTTCCTCACATCCCTATGGCGGGCAGTCCCACCGTGCCGTTGGTGGGGTCGATAAAAATAGGCAGCACCGGCGGAGCATACGTCCACCAGACGAACAGCGCCGCGACGCCCAGCAGAAGCAGCAGCCCCACCGCGCCCCAGATGGGGGCGATCAGCTTGTTTTTTGCCAGCACCCGCCAGGAGACCAGGGCGCCCAGCAGCACCGCCGCCTGAAACAGCACCACGTCCACGATCATACTGCTGACGCCCAGCGCCCCTGTGTAGGTATAGTACACCGTGGGGATCGTCACCAGTCCCGCCAGCAATCCCAGCGCTCTTGCCATCAGTACGCTCTGGCGGCTGCTCCGCAGCGCCACGGCCTCCACCAGCGACCAGATCATCCACGGCATAGCCAGAAGCTTCATGTGCTCCCATGTGGACTCGTTGACGGCGGCAAAGGCGGCCACCACGCTGTTCTGCCCGCTCCAATCGTAAACAAAATGCAGCAAATTGCCGAAGATCAGCGTGAGAAACAGCCCCGCCAACTCCCACTTGCGCCATCTCCTGTCGGTCATAGCAGACCCTCCCATCCTTGTACGCATTTCAGGACTAGTGTACGCCGCCCACTGGGAATTTATACCGAAGTTGTCCTAACCGCTTGCGGAAAACGGAAAAATATGGTATAATATATAACAAGCATTATGCAATATAGCGCAGAGCTTGCGGAAGCTCTGCGCCCGTTTTTTCGGGAAAGGGGAGAGCTATGAGCTTTGATCTACGCATGGCGGTGCTTTCACAGGGCGGCGCCCTGTCCGCCGCCCAACAGACGCGGGAGCTGCTGGCCTGCAACGATACCACCGCCGCCTACGGCCTGCAATTAACGCCCCAACAGGCGCAGGCTTTGCTGGATACCCGTTCCGCCGCCCTGCGGAAAACGGGCCGGGTGGAGCTGGGCGGCAGCATTCTGCAAAAGGTCGTCCTGACCTTCTGTGACTCGCCCTATCTGATGCAGGAGAGCTACGAGGAGACGCTGCACCAGCTGGTAGACGCCTTCTACTACTTCAAAAACGAGACGGAGGACAGGGTGGGGGACGACGCCCTGCTGCAGTACATGAAGCGGGCCTTTGACGGCCCGTGCCGCGGCTCGCTGGAGCTGCTGACCGGCACGGCGCTGCCGGACATGGCCCGGAAGCTGCGGGCAAAAGCCGCCCGTCCGCTGACGGAGGAGGGCCGCCATGACTGATCTGACCCGCCGGACATTGCTCGACCCGCTGGCGCTGGACGGGCGGGACTACTTCGCTTCGCTGCTGGCGGAGGGCCAGCGCTGCGGCCTGCTGTCCGACCGCGACCTGAGCCGCCTGCAAGGGGAGAGCCTGACACTGCTGGCGGAGCGGGCGGACGCATGGAGCCACGGCCTGAGTACCTCGCTCCCAGCGGAGCGGGCCCAGCAGCTGCTGGGCTCGGTGCTCTACATCGTCTCACTGGAGTTGAAGGCCGGCCCCACCCCGGAGGAAGCGGTGGAGCGCCTGCGGCGTGAGCCGCTGGCGGCGCTGTACGCGGCGGGACAGAAGCGCATCACCCGTAAGCTGCAAGCCGCCCGCACCCTCCACCGCCAGCTGAAAAAGACGCTGTTTCCCACCCCCAACCAGTTCTACCGCGCCACGCTGGCGGACGGCGTCGGCGGGTTTTTCCAGCTGTACCGCCCCGCCCTCGCCGCCCAGGAGATCCACATCACCGCCGATTACCCCACCTTTTTCGGCCTGCCGCCGCTGGACGGCGTGGAGTTTATGGAGGAGTATCTCCGCTGCCTGTCCCACGAGAACCGTTTCCTTCGCTGTTTCGCCCCGGAGACCGTCCACGCCCTGCTGCTGGGACTGGATGAAAACTACCCCCTGCTGATCCTGAACCTCTACGGCCCGGTGCTGGCGGCGGCGCTGGGGTGCGTGCTGACCCGGCAGAGCGTGGCCCGGCTGCGGTACGACCCGGAGCGTCTGACCGCCCTGCTGACCGGCAGAAGCCGTCAGGAGACGGAAGTCCTGCTGCGTCAGGCGGCGGAGGTGTTCATCCGCGGCGCGGGCTGCCCGGAGGGCCTGTCCGCCTACCTCCGCCGCAGCGTGCCGGTGCTGGCGGGCGATGTGACCCGCGCCGTATCGCTGGGCCATCCGGAGGCGGTGCTCCCGCTTCCCACAGAGCGGTGACCCCTTGCATTTTTCGTCCAAAGTGGGTACAATAGCGGCAAAGATATGAATCGATAAGGAGAGTTCAAGATGGCATTTCAAGGCTATACACAACAGACGGTGGACTTCATGTGGGGCATCCGCTTCAATAACGAGCGGGGTTGGTTTCTGGAGCACAAGGACGACTATATCAACACCTTTCTCACCCCCACCAGGGAGCTGGGCGAGCAGGTCTATGACGCGGTGCATGCCCTGCTGCCGGACGAGCCGCTGATGCTGAAGGTCTCCCGCATCTACCGGGATGCCCGGCGGCTTTTTGGCCGCGGCCCCTATAAGGATCACCTGTGGTGGTGCATCCGCACCGGCGACAAGGACTGGACGGGCCGCCCCACCTTCTGGTTTGAGTTGGGGCCGGATTACTACAGCTTCGGTCTGGGTTTCTGGTTGCCTGCCGCCGCGCTGATGGAAACGTACCGCAAGCAGATTGACGCCCACCCGGAGGAGCTTTCCAAGCTGGTGCGGCAGTTCAACAGGCAGTCGGTGTTCACGCTGGAAGGCCCGGAGTACGCCCGCAGCAAGGGCCAGACCTCCGATCTCCTGCGCTCCTGGTATCAGAAGAAATCCCTCTCCCTCCGGTGGGAAGGCCCGCTGGACGAGCGGATCTTCACCTCCGCCTTGGCGGAGGACATCATCGCCGGGTTCAAGACCCTGATCCCGTTCTATCACTATTTCAATAAACTGGTAGCCCTGACGCCCCGGCAGGAGCGCCGGGAAGAGGAAGCATGACAGAACACGGCGGCATTCCTTGCAATTGATCTATCGATAGAAATTGTAGGGGCGGGCGACTCTGCCCGCCCCTACAACGGCATGAGATCGCAAGGCGGCATCCGCAGACTTTGCCCCTGCAACGCTTCAATGAAAAAACCACGCTGCCCCGTCGAGGCAGCGTGGTTGTATTATTTCTCAAAAGTCTATCGTTCCGTTCAGCACCTTCAAATCATACGGTTCATACACCACCTTGCGGTAGGCGTCCACGTCCATCTTCACGCCTGTCCAGTCGCTGTGGATCTCGCCGTTCTGCTTGATGAGCACATCGTACAGAATGTCGTAGGTCACGCCGTCGTCGCCCTTCTCCACAATGGTGGAATAGGGCAGCGTCTTGTGGTACGTCAGGTGCAGACCCTTATACTCGAAGTGGAAGCCGTTGCGCATGCGGCAGCCGTCCAGTCCCTTATAGGTGAATAGCCGCCGCAGATCGTGCAAAATCTGGTCATGCTCCTCGTCGTACAGGTTCTCCGGCGTGGTCTCGGTGTAGTCGTACCGGAACTGCACGGGGATGCCGTAGGGCAGGAAGCGCTCCACATAGGCGGGCAGCTTGTCGGCGGGATAGCGCTTGTACAGCACGCAGTTGATGCGGGTGCGGCAGGCAATGCGGCCCAGCACCTCGTCAGGACTCTCCTCCACGTACTTCTGCAAATGGCGGGAGATGTTCATGCAGGTGATCTTGTCCTTGTTCCGCTCCGTAAAGGCCACCATCTCGTCCAGCGTGGTGTGCTCCTGCACCGGGAAGGTGGTGTTGATATACACCTTGTGGGTGGTGGGGATGGCATCCAGCATTTGCTGCAGCGCGTCCAGATCCGCCAGCGGTTCGCCGCCGGTGAACACAAAATCACACCGGGGCGTGATGGCGTCCAGTGTGCGGATGGAGTCGATGATCTTTTCCAGCGAAAAGCCGGTGCAGTCGGCATATTCCTGCTTATTGATACAGAAGGGGCAGTGGTTCTGGCAGTCATAGGGGACGAACACGGTGACTGTGGCGCCGCCTTCACGGGTCTTGTAAGGGTGAGTCATGTATGAGCAAAACCTTTCCGTGTGAATATTCTTCAATATTTTATACCGATGCGACAAGAAATGCAAGAAAAAAAGCAAAAAATCGGTTGTTCGAAAATGCTATCAATAAGAGTAACAAAGGGAAATCCCTTGTTACTCTTATTTTTT
>URKW01000095.1 GCA_900548615.1 uncultured Eubacteriales bacterium
CGCAGCGGCACACCGCAACTCTTATGCTTCTTTTGCTTGGCCCGCTTTATTGGATGCCAAACAGGCTTTTCCCGTTCTCCATGGTCAGCCGGGCCATTTCCTCCGTGGTCATGCCCTTGATCTGGGCCAGCTTTTCCGCGATGTAGAACACATTGCGGGAGTCGTTGCGCTTGCCCCGCAGAGGGACGGGAGACATATAGGGGGAGTCCGTCTCGATCAGAATACGGTTGAGGGGAACCATCTCCGCCACCTCCACGGTTTTGCGGGCGTTCTTGTAGGTGACAGGGCCGTCGAAGCCCAGATACCAGCCCTGCGCCAGCAGCTCCCGCGCCATCTCCACGCTGCCGGAATAGCAGTGGAACACGCCACGCAAGGCGGGGTACTCCTTCACGATGGCCAGCGAGTCGCCATGAGCCTCGCGGTCGTGGACGATCACCGGCAAGTCCAGCTCCAGCGCCAGCTCCAGCTGGGCCCGGAACACCTGCTGCTGGAAGTCGCGGGGCGGGTTCTCCGGCCAGTAGTAGTCAAGGCCGATCTCGCCGATGGCCACCACCTTGGGCTCCCTCGCCAGCTGCCGCAGCGCGTCCATGTGTTCCGGCACAAAGTCGCCGCAGTTCTCCGGATGGATGCCCACGGCGGCGTACACATGGGGGTGCCGCGCCGTCAGATCGACAGCCGCCTGAGAGGACGCCAACGTGCAGCCGGGGTCGATCACCAGACCGTCAAAGGCGGCAAGCACCGCGTCACGGTCGGCGTCAAAGGCCTCGTCGTCGTAATGGGCGTGGGTGTCGAACAGCGTCATACCAGCTGCACCTTACCCATGGCGGTATCGTCGATGTACTGAGCCTTCAGCTCACGCAGGCGGGTCATGTGGGGCTGCTGCATGTGGATGCGCTGGTGCTCCTCGGTCTCCCACTGCTCGATCAGCAGCACCACGTTCTCCTCCTGAGCGGAGAAGTAGTAGTCATAGCGGATGCAGCCTTCCTCCGCCCGGATGGTGGTCAGGATGCCCTCGGACACGATGTCACGGACGTAGTTTTCCCGGCAGCCGGGCTTTGCGGTGTATTTTACGTATAGTGTCAGCATAATGAAATCACGCTCCTTTGCGCCTATTGTAGCGCAAAGAAGCGTGATTGTCCATATAAGTTTAGGGTTTGACGAAGTTAACGAAGTTGGGTACTGTTTTTGCTGTAGGGGCGGACGACTCTGTCCGCCCGCCCGACAACGGAGCGGCCATCGTAGGGGCCGACAGAGTCGTCGGCCCCTACAAAGTTCTATTGATCGTTTTCTATTTCAGCACAACTTCGCGCCTGCCGGTACGCTGTCATCAATGATCATCAGCTGCACCTTTTCCTCGCCCTTTTCCTTGTGGACGGCGGAGATCAGCATGCCGTTGCTGGGAATGCCCATCATCTTCCGGGGCGGCAGGTTCAGGATGGCCATGACGGTCTTGCCGATCAGTTGCTCCGGCTCATAGTAGTGGTGGATGCCGGAGACGATGATGCGGTCGGTGCCGCTGCCGTCGTCCAGCGTGAACTTCAGCAGCTTGTCGGACTTCTTGACGGCCTCGCAGTTCTTGATCTTCACAGCCCGGAAATCGGACTTCAGGAAGGTGTCAAAATCCACCTCCTGTTCCACGTAGGGCTCCAGCTCGATGGCGGGCAGAGCGGCCTTCTTCTGGGCCTCCTGCATGGCGTTCAGCTCCGCCAGCGCCTTTTCCGTGTCCACACGGGGGAACAGGTTCTCGCCCTTGGCCACCTGCGCCTCGGCGGACAGGGTGCCCCAGACATTGGCCTTCTCCCAAGTGTGATCCTCGGCGGAAGCGCCGATCTTCACGAAGATCTTGTCGCAGCTTTCCGGCATCACGGGGGTCAGCAGGGTGGTGCAGACGCGGATGGTCTCCAGCAGGTTATAGAGGACGGTGGCCAGACGGGCGCGCTTAGTCTCGTCCTTACCCAGCACCCAAGGTGCGGTCTCGTCGATATACTTGTTGGCACGGTCGATGACCTTGAACACCTCGTCCAGACCGTTCTGGAGCTGCAATTTCTCCATCTCGGCCTCGTAGCGGTCGCGGAGGGCACAGACGGTCTTTTTCAGGTCGCAGTCCTCGGGGGCATCCTCCCGGTCGGCGGGCAGTTTGCCGCCGAAGTACTTCTCCACCATGCCGGTGGTGCGGCTGACCAGATTGCCCAGCTTGTTGGCAAGGTCGGTGTTGATGGTGGAGATCAGCAGCTCGTTGGAGAAGTTGCCGTCGGAACCGAAGGGGAAGGTGCGCAGCAGGAAGAACCGCAGGGCATCCACGCCGAACATCTCGGACAGGGCATAGGGGTCGACCACATTGCCCTTGGACTTGGACATTTTGCCGCCGTCGATCACCAGCCAGCCGTGGCCGTACACATGCTTGGGCAGGGGCAGACCCATGCTCATCAGCATGGCGGGCCAGATGATGGAGTGGAACCGGACGATCTCCTTGCCCACGATGTGATAGTCGGCGGGCCAATAGCGGTCGAAATCATGGTAGCGGTCGTTATACAGACCCAGGGCGGTGGCGTAGTTGAACAGGGCGTCCACCCACACGTACACCACATGGCCGGGGTCGAAGTCCACGGGAATGCCCCAGCTGAAGCTGGTACGGGAAACGCACAGATCCTCCAGACCGGGCTTGATGAAGTTGTTGACCATCTCATTGACGCGGGTACGGGGCTGCAGGAAATCGGTGTCCTCCAGCAGATGCTGCACCTTGTCGGCGTACTTGCTCAGACGGAAGAAATAGGCCTCCTCCTCGGCATCGTGAACCTCACGGCCGCAGTCGGGGCACTTGCCGTCCACCAGCTGGCTTTCCGTCCAGAAGGACTCGCAAGGGGTGCAGTACTTGCCCTTATAGGCGCCCTTGTAAATGTCACCGTTTTCATACATCTTCTTGAAGATCTTCTGCACGGCCTCGCAGTGATAGTCGTCGGTGGTGCGGATGAACCGGTCGTTGGAGATGTTCATCAGCTTCCACAGATCACGGACGCCGCGCGGGCCGTCCACGATGCGGTCCACGAAGGCCTGGGGGGGCATGCCGGCTTCCTGGGCCTTGGTCTCGATCTTCTGGCCGTGCTCGTCGGTGCCGGTCAGGAACATCACGTCGTAGCCCTGCAAACGCTTATAGCGGGCGATGGCGTCGGTGGCCACGGTGCAGTAGCTGTGGCCGATGTGGAGCTTGTCCGAGGGGTAGTAAATCGGTGTGGTGATATAGAACTTTTTCTTTTCCATGGGAATATCTCTCCTTTTCCGCCGCCCCGAATGGAAGGACGGCTTAAAATATTAGTTTTCCTGCTTTTTCCGGGGATATACAAACAAAAAACGCCCTTAGCGTTATGCTAAGGGCGACTTGAACAAATCGCGGTACCACCTTGCTTCGCCCCGGCCTTACGGCCAAAGCCTCACGGAGTGCCGGCACACTCCCGCGCGGTAACGGGCGCTCCCGTTCCGGCCTGACGGTTTTCGCTCGGCCGGACGGCTCCTGAGCCATGTTCACCGGCTTCCCCCGCGCCCGCTTTCACCTTTCCGGGCTCTCTTTCGGCGGCTTTGACCGGTTACTCTCTCATTCATCGCCATTTTGCATATTTTTAAGCATCATACTCTAAAATGTAGAGTTTGTCAACCGTTACGGCGGTTTTCTGTGTAAATTCACGCTTTACAGCGGGAAGAAAGTTTTGTATAATATGGGTTGGAAATTTTTTATGGTGGCGAATTACCATACATAGGAGGAACAAAAAATGTCTTTCAAGATCCTTGTTATCAATCCCGGTTCCACTTCCACCAAGATCGGTGTCTATGAGGACGAGACTCTGCTGTTTGACAAGACCCTGCGTCACAGCGCCGAGGATATCGCCCAGTTCAACTCCATCCCCGCCCAGAAGGACTGGCGCTGCCAGCTGGTGCTGAAGGCGCTGCGGGAGGAAAATTTCGATATCAACACCCTGTCTGCCGTTTCCGGCCGCGGCGGTCTGCTGCGTCCCATCCGCGGCGGCACCTACGCTGTCAACGACAACCTGGTGAACGACTGCACCATCGGCGTGCAGGGCCAGCATGCCTCCAATCTGGGCGGCATCATCGCCCGCGAGATCGGCGATTCTCTGGGCATCCCCTCCTACATTGTTGACCCCGTGGTGGTGGACGAGTTGGCTGACGTGGCCCGCTATGCCGGTCATCCCCTGTTCCAGCGCGTCAGCATTTTCCACGCCCTGAACCAGAAGGCCGTGGCCAAGCGCTTCGCCAAGGAGCACGGCAAGAACTACGAGGATCTGAACCTGATCGTCTGCCATCTGGGCGGCGGCGTCTCCGTGGGCGCCCACTGCCACGGCAGCGTCATCGACACCCAGAACGCCCTGGACGGCGACGGCCCCTTCTCTCCCGAGCGCTCCGGCTCCCTGCCCACCGGCCAGCTGGTGAAGCTGTGCTGCTCCGGCAAGTATACCGAGACTGAGCTGAACCGCATGCTGTCCGGCCGCGGCGGTCTGGTGGCCTACACCGGCTCCAACGACATGCGCTATCTGCTGGCCGAGGCCGAGCACGACAAGAAGATCGCCGGCGTGGTGGAGGCCTTCCACTATCAGATCGCTAAGGAAGTGGGCGCCATGGCCGTTGTCATGAAGGGCAAGGTGGATCAGATCATCCTGACCGGCGGCATCGCCTACGGCAAGGAGACCGTGAACGCCATCAGCGCCATGGTGGACTGGATCGCTCCCATCACCGTCTATCCCGGCGAGGACGAGCTGCTGGCGCTGGCACAGGGCGCACTGCGTGTCCTGCGCGGCGAGGAGAAGGCACAGGAGTATCGCCGTCCCCGTCCCACCGAGGCGTAACAAACACCGTATTTCCATGGACGCCCGGCGGCCTTGCTGCCGGGCGCCTTTTCCCTTATTGAAAAGGAGGTTCTTCAATGTTTATCAGCAACGATATCCGCTATATCGGCGTCAACGACCATCAGGTGACGCTGTTTGAGGGGCAGTACGACGTGCCGCTGGGCATGGCCTACAACTCCTACGTCATTCTGGACGAGAAGATCGCCGTCATGGACACGGTGGACGCCCACTTCGGCAAGGAGTGGCTGGCCAACCTGACGGCGGCGCTGGCAGGCCGCACGCCGGACTATCTGGTGGTGCAGCATATGGAGCCGGATCATTCCGCCAACATTGCGGCCTTTATGGACGCCTATCCCGCCGTCACAGTGGTGGCCTCTCAGGCGGCTTTCCGCATGATGAAGCAGTTCTACGGCAGCGACTACGCCGACCGCCGTCTGGTGGTGGGCGAGGGTGATACGCTGGCGCTGGGCCGCCACACCCTGACCTTCCTGACCGCCCCCATGGTGCACTGGCCAGAGGTCATCGTCACCTATGACTGCACGGACAAGGTGCTGTTCTCCGCCGACGGACTGGGCAAGTTCGGCGCACTGGACGTGGAGGATCCCGAGGGCTGGGCCTGTGAGGCGCGGCGCTACTACTTCGGCATCGTGGGCAAGTTTGGCGCACAGGTGCAGGCCTTGCTGAAAAAGGCCGCTGCGGTGGATATTCAAACTGTGTGTCCCCTCCACGGCCCGGTGCTGACCGGCAAGGAACTGGCGGAAGCCCTGCGGCTGTACGATATCTGGTCCCGCTACGATGTGGAGAGCGAGGGCGTCATGATCGCCTACGCCTCCGTGTACGGCAACACGGAGAAGGCGGCGCAGCTGCTGGCGGAGAAGCTGAAGGAGCAAGGCTGCCCCAAGGTGGTGCTGACCTGCGTGCAGCGAGAGGACTGGGCCGAGGCGGTGGAGGATGCCTTCCGCTACGGCAAGCTGGTGCTGGCCGCGCCCACCTATAACGGCTTCCTGTTCCCGGCCATGCGGGAGTTTATTGAGCACCTGACCGAGCGGAACTACCAGAACCGTCAGGTGGCGTTTATCGAGAACGGCTCCTGGGCGCCTGCCGCCGCCAAGGAGATGAAGAAACTGCTGGAGGGCTGCAAGAACGTGACTCTGGGCAGCACCGTCACCATCCGCTCCGCCATGACGGAGGAGACTCCCGCCCAGCTGGACGCGCTGGCCCAGGAGCTGCGGTAAGCTTATCAGCGCAAAGGAAGTCCCGTTTTTCCCTGCGGGACTTCCTTTTTTCGCGTTTTCCCCTTTACAAACGGTATAACAGCATGTATAATTTACAAGCTGTATTCAATGAGAGAAGAATAGAAACTGGGTGAGAGAGTAACATGGCAACTGATTTTTCCCGTACCCTGTCCCTGCTGCGGCAGGAGGCGGGTATCTCCCAGCGCAAGGCCGCTGCCGCGCTGGGTATTTCACAGGCCCTGCTGAGCCACTACGAAAACGGCATCCGCGAGCCGGGACTGGCCTTTGTGACGCGGGTGTGCGACTTCTACCACGTGTCGGCGGACTATCTGCTGGGCCGCACCGCCAGCCGGGACGGCAGCATCATCGAAGCGGCGGAGCTGTACGATGCCAGCGATGAAAAGGGCACGCTGAAGGGCAGCATTCTGGCCACGCTGCAAAAAAAGCTGGTGGTGAACACCACCGGCGTGCTGTTCGACCTGCTGGGCAAATGCGGCGACCGGACGGCCATCACCGCCGCCGGAGACTATCTCAGCACGGCGCTGTACACGCTGCTGCGGCACTTCTACCGGCGGGGCGGCGGCAACGAGGACTTTTTTGCCACCGACGCGGTGGATTTTGACGCCGGTGTGGTGGACGCCGCCATGCTGCGCAGCCGGGCATCCTATCTGCGGGCACTGGCCGAGGCGGAGAAGCTGCCGGAGCTGAACTCCGACGACCTGACCGCCGCGCCCGGTCTGGGCCAGAGCACCGCGCAGGTAGTCCACAACGTGGACGAGCTGGCGGGAAAACGGTGAATTTGATCCGCAGAGTGGTGTAACCGCCATTCATGCATGTTCGTTAAACGGCTTGTAGGGGCGGGCGACTCTGTCCACCCTGACGTTAACGGAATAGCTTTCTTGCGGGCGGACAGAGTCGTCCGCCCCTACGAAATCTGACACTTCCCCAAGGAGGTTACTTTATATGTTTGACCAATCTCATATTCGCAACTTTTCCATTATTGCCCACATCGACCACGGTAAATCC
>URKW01000096.1 GCA_900548615.1 uncultured Eubacteriales bacterium
CCAATCTCATATTCGCAACTTTTCCATTATTGCCCACATCGACCACGGTAAATCCGTTCCCCATTTTGCCTGACGGCAAATCGGGGGCCCCTATTTTATTGAACATCCTCGGCGGAAATGAATTCCGCCTGCGGCAAGGTTTTGCTGCGCAAAACGCTTGGACGCGCTTCGCGCGGACAGCGTGGATTTACTAAGGAGGCTTTACTATATGTTTGACCAATCTCATATTCGCAACTTTTCCATTATTGCCCACATCGACCACGGTAAATCCACGCTGGCGGATCGCCTGCTGGAAAAGTGCAACGCCGTGCCGGAGCGGGAGATGGAAAACCAGCTGCTGGACAACATGGATCTGGAGCGGGAGCGGGGCATCACCATCAAGTCCCGCGCCGTGCAGATCTTCTACAAGGCGCAGGACGGCGAGGTCTACGCCCTGAATCTCATCGACACGCCGGGCCACGTGGACTTCAACTACGAGGTCAGCCGTTCTCTGGCCGCCTGCGAGGGTGCGCTGCTGGTGGTGGACGCCACCCAGGGCGTGGAGGCCCAGACGCTGGCCAACACGTACCTTGCTATGGATCACGACTTGGAAATTCTCCCTGTGTTCAACAAGATCGACCTGCCTGCCGCCGACCCTCTGAAGGCCAAGCAGGAGGTGGAGGATATCATCGGCCTGCCCGCGCTGGAGGCTCCTGAGATCTCCGCCAAGCTGGGCATCAACATCGAGGCCGTGCTGGAGGACGTGGTGAACAACGTTCCCGCCCCCAAGGGCGATCCCAAAGCGCCCCTGCGGGCGCTGGTGTTCGACAGCCAGTATGACCCCTATGTGGGCGTGGTGGTGCTGTTCCGCATCATGGAGGGTACCATCCGCAAGGGCCAGACCATCCACCTGATGGCCAGCGGCGCGGATTATACCATTCTGGAGTGCGGCTATCT
The DNA here is from genome assembly GCA_900548615.1 of uncultured Eubacteriales bacterium. Lineage (GTDB taxonomy): Bacteria > Bacillota > Clostridia > Oscillospirales > Oscillospiraceae > Vescimonas. The sequence goes on from URKW01000096.1 coordinate 937, forward strand.
GAAGCCGCTGGGCAACGAGCCTACCGACTGTTTACAGGCCGGTGAGGTGGGCTACTTCACCGCCAGCATCAAGAACGTGAAGGACACCCGCGTGGGCGACACCATCACCGACGCCGCCGAGCCCGCCACGGAGCCGCTGCCCGGCTATCGCCCCGCCCAGTCCATGGTGTACTGCGGCATCTACACCGAGGACGGCAGCAAGTACCCCGACCTCCGGGACGCGCTGGAGAAGCTCCAGCTGAACGACGCCAGCCTGACCTTCGAGCCGGAATCCTCTGTGGCTCTGGGCTTCGGCTTCCGCTGCGGCTTTCTGGGCATGCTGCACATGGAGATCATTCAGGAGCGGCTGGAGCGGGAGTTCAATCTGGATCTTGTTACCACTCTGCCCAGCGTTATCTACCATGTGTACAAGTCCGACGGCACCATGGTGAAGGTGGATAACCCCCACAACTACCCCGACCCCGGCAGCATCGAGCATGCCGAGGAGCCGTATGTGAAGGTGTCCATCATCACGCCGCAGGATTTTGTGGGCAACATCATGCCCATGTGTCAGGAGCGCCGGGGCGAGTTCAAGGACATGCAGTATCTGGACACCCATCTGGTGGAGCTGCACTATCAGATGCCCCTTAACGAGATCATCTACGACTTTTTCGATACCCTCAAGGCCAACACCAAGGGCTACGCCAGTCTGGACTACGAGCTGTCCGGCTACCGCACCAGCGATCTGGTGAAGGTGGATCTGCTGCTGAATGGCGACGGCGTGGACGCCCTGAGCTTCATCGCCCACCGGGATAAGGCCTACGGCCGGGCCCGCCGCTTGTGCGAAAAGCTGAAGGAGAACATCCCCCGTCAGCTGTTCGAGGTGCCCATTCAGGCGGCCATCGGTGGCCGCATCATCGCCCGCGAGACGGTGAAGGCCATGCGCAAGGACGTACTGGCCAAGTGCTACGGCGGCGATATCACCCGCAAGAAGAAGCTGCTGGAGAAGCAGAAAGAGGGCAAGAAGAAGATGCGGAATCTCGGTACTGTACAGGTGCCCACGGAAGCTTTCATGGCCGTCCTCAAGCTGGATAGTGATTGATATGAATAAGCAAAAAAAGAAACGGCTCACGCCGTTTCTTTTTTTGCTTATTTCATCAAATAACTGCCGCTTTCCGGCGGTTCCGTCACGATGGGAACCAGCCGCGTGTCATAGTCGAACCGCTGGGGCAGCGCCGACCGCAGGGCGGTGTCATCTACCCCCTGATCCACATAAATACGGTCAAAGTTCTGAACCAGCATTTCCGGCGACAAACCAAATTCCGCCGACGGCTGGCTGCGCAGCACGATACTGACCTTTACGCCGTCCGGCAGGTTGGCCCGCAGACTCTTGATGAAGTCCGTCAGCACCTGCACCCGATCCGTGTCCTCCAAGCCGCCGATGGACTCCAGCTGCCCCGTGGTGGGATAGCTGAAGTAGTCCAGCGCGATCTCGTCAAAGCCCAGCTGGGCGTACTCCTGACACAGAGAGGTGATATACACCAGCGTCTGGGGATGGCTGGGATCCAGCCACGCCATGCTGGCGGCGTCATACCAGAAGCTGCCGCTCTCTACACGCAGCGCCGCGTCGGGATAGGCCCGGACAAAGTAGCTGTCGCAGAACACGGACATGCGGGCGATGGCATAGCGGTCATCCGCCAGCAGCGCCGTCAGGTTGTCCATGGTGTCGTACTGCTCTGCCTCCACCTCCTGCGGGATATCCACCCCAGTGGCATAGGTGATGGAGCCGTTGACCCGCTTGACCTCCACGGCGAAGGCATCCTCCGTCAGGTCGGCCAGCACGGTCTCCGGAGCCTGCCGCAGCGCGTTGCCCGGCAGCATCTGGGCGTGCAGCTCCTGCAAATGGGGCGCGTAGCCGTTATCCACATAGTCGATGTTCACATCGTCCTGCGACACCGGCGGCGTGGCGTTGTCGTCCGGCTGCGGCTCATCCTTGCGGAAGGGCCACTCGATGTGGGCCTTTCCGGCGTCATCATAAACGATGTAATTCTGGATCACCAGAAACGCCGTTGCCGCCAGGATCACCAGCACCAGCACCACCGCCAGCAGCCGCTTCTGACGACCGCCGCGGCCCCGGTAGTTATGATACCCTTTGGTCATAGTCAGGGCTGGATGTTGTCCAGCAGGCCCACACGGCGGGCATGGCGGCCGCCCTCGAATTCGGTGGTCAGGAACACCTCGGTGATCTTCTTGGCCAGATTGGGGCCGATAATGCCGGCGCCCATGGCCAGCACATTGGCGTCGTTGTGGCGGCGTGTCATTTCGGCGCTGTAGCTGTCGCCGCACAGGGCGCAGCGGATGCCCTTGACCTTGTTGGCGGCCATGGACACACCGATACCGGTGGTGCAGATGACGATGCCCTTGTCGCACGCTCCGCTGGCTACGGCGCGGGCCACCTTTTCAGCGTACACGGGATAGTCCACGCTTTCGGTGTTGTAGCAGCCGAAGTCCTCGAACTCGTAGTCGTGCTCCTCCAGCCAGATCAGAATGTCCTGCTTCAGCAGATAGCCGCCGTGGTCGCAGCCGATGGCAATTTTCATGATGTGTTCCTCCTGATGGTTTAGATGGTGTATTTCCTGTTAAAGCGCCTGAAATGAGGGCTTCATCCGGTCAAAGGTGGTAAAATAGCGGAAGCCGCAGTCACGCAGCAGCTCCTGCCGCGCCGGAATGGCGCAGCCCAGATGGTTCGTTACGTGGGCGTCGGAGCCGAGGGTGATGATCTCGCCGCCCAGTGAGCGGTAGAGCTTGAGGATATCGGCGTCCGGCAGCGGCGTGTTGCCCCGGTTGGTGTTGCACTCGATGCCGATACCCTTGGGAATGATGGTGAGGAGGATCTCCTCGATCTGCGCCATGTGGGGCTGGAAGGAGATAGCCTTGTGCCGCATCTCGTTGATGCAGCGCACCGGCAGCGTCAGGTGACCCAGCACGCTGAACTGTCCCCATCTGGCCAGCTTCAGCTCCTCTTCCAGATAGGCGTCGATGACGGCGTGGTAATAGGCGTCGTCCCGGTCGCCGTCGATGTAAAAGAGGTCGAACCAGCCGTTTTCGTCCCGCGTCATGTGCACCGAGCCGATGATGAAGTCCAGCGGCGGCGCGTCCTGCATCAGCCGTGCGGCGCAGTCGAAGCTCAGATAGGCCTCGCCCAGTTCCGCGCCCAGCTTCAGCTGAATGCGCTGGCCGTACTGCGCCACTGCGTCGGCGTACTGCTGTTGGGCCTTTGCCCAGTCGAAGCTGTCCGTCCGCAGCTGGGTGGAGCCCCACTCAATGGTGTCCACATGGTCGGTGAAGCAGATCTCATCCAGCCCACGGGCGATCCCTTCCCGCGCCAGCTCCGCCATGGTCACATGGCCGTCCGGCGAGCAGGAGGAATGTACATGATAATCAGCCAGATACATCAGCGTTTCTTACCAAAGAAGCTCTTGCGCTTTTCGTAGTTGCTCTCGCCCAGCAGGTCGCTGAACTTCTTCAAAGCTTCCTTTTGCTCCTTGTTCAGATTTTTCGGCGTCTCGATGTTCACGGTCACGTACTGGTCGCCCCGACCACGACCGTTCAGGGCGGGGATACCCTTGCCCCGCAGACGGAACACGCTGCCGGTCTGGGTGCCCTCGGGGATATCGTATTTCACCTTGCCGTCGATGGTGGGGATCTCCAGCGTGCCGCCCAGCACCGCCTGCGCGTAGGTGATGGGCGCCTCGCAGAATACGGAGGTGCCCTCCCGGCGGAAGATCTCGTGGGGCTGCACCATAATGGTGATGAGCAGGTCGCCGTTGGGGCCGCCGTTCTTACCGGCGTGGCCCTGTCCCCGCAAGGAGATGGTCTGGCCGTCGTCGATACCGGCGGGGATGTTGACCTTGATGGCGCGGCGCTTGCGCACCCGGCCCTGACCGTGACAGTCAGGACAGGGCTGGTGGATGATCCGGCCGGTGCCGCCGCACTTGGAGCAGGGGGAGGTGGAGGCGAACACGCCCATGGGGGTCTGCCGCCGGGTCTGGACGCTGCCGGTGCCGTGGCAGACGGAGCACACCTCCGGCGTGGTGCCCTCGGCGCAACCGTTGCCCTTGCAGGTGGGGCACTGCTCGCTGCGCTCCACGTTGAGCTCCTTCTCGCAGCCAAAAGCCGCTTCGGTAAAGGTGACGGACACGCTGGCGCGGATGCTCTCGCCCCGCTGGGGTGCGTTGGGGTTGCGCCGCTGGGCGCCGCCAAAGCCGCCGCCGAAGAAGCTGCCGAAAATGTCGCCCAGATCGCCGAAGTCGAAGCCCGCCGCGCCGTCGCCCCAACCGGGGCCGCCTGCGCCTGCACCGTAGCTGGGGTCAACGCCCGCGAAGCCAAACTGGTCGTACCGGGCCTTCTTGTCGGGGTCGGACAGCACCTCGTTGGCCTCGTTGACCTCCTTGAATTTCTCCTCGGCCTCCTTGTCGCCGGGGTTCATGTCCGGGTGGTACTTGCGGGCCAGCTTTTTATATGCTTTTTTGATCTCATCCTCCGACGCGCCCTTGCTGACGCCGAGGACCTCGTAATAATCTCGTTTTTCCTGAGCCATAAATTGACCTCTCACTCTATCGGGAATTCAGGGACGTGGGAATGTACTGTAATCCACATACTGGTGGGGACGACCGAACCAGCATTTGCTCGCCCGTTTCATATGAATGTCGTCGGCTTCAGCGGGAACAGCCATCACCACTATGTAGGCAAAGAAGCCCCACAGCGGCAGAGCATGGCACAGCAGCAGAAGCGGAACGGCAAGTATTAGATTCAGCCGCCGCAAACGCTGGTATTTTCGCAGGTGGTACGGGGCCTTACAGTCCCCGTCGGGGTAAAGCCCCAGCAGTTTCCGCCAGCGTGGTGTCTCCGCGCGGCACTGGCGGCAATAGCTTTTGCTGTGCTTCCAATCCCGTGCCGACGCGGTGCAAATGCGGTATGTCACATCGACACACAGTATTGCGAACAGTACTACAAAGAACTCCGTCATGCCCGCTCCTTTTTGAAGTTATTGCCTGCGTGTCGCTTAGGCCAAAACCTCCCTCGCAGAGAGGGCCTTTTGATGCGATGCCCATGCGGAAAATCTTACCGCAAGAGACGCGCTTTTCCTAAACGCCGCAACAAGGGACAGGTGTACCCTGCCCCTTATTGCGGGATGAATCACTTACTTGTTCTGGTCGTCGTCATCCACGACCTTATAGTCGGCGTCGTAGTACTGCTGGCCGCCGTTGGGGTCGCCGCCGGGCTGCTGGCCGCCCATGTTGGGATCGCCCTGGGGCGCCTGCTGCTGATACAGCTTCTCGCTCATCTTGTAGAACAGCTGGGTCAGCTCCTCGGTAGCGGCCTTGATGGCGTCGGTATCCTCGCCCTTCAGGGTCTCCTTCAGCTTTTCCACACCGGCCTTGATGGGGGCCTTCTCGCTTTCGGGAACCTTGTCGCCCACTTCGTTCAGGGTCTTTTCCGCCTGATAGACCATCTGGTCGGCCTGATTGCGGACCTCCACCTTCTCCTTGATCTTGGCGTCCTCGGCGGCATACTGCTCCGCCTCCTTAACGGCCTTCTCAATATCCTCCTTGCTCATGTTGGAGGAAGAGGTGATGGTGATATGCTGCTCCGTACCGGTGCCCAGATCCTTGGCGGACACGTTGACGATGCCGTTGGCGTCGATATCGAAGGTGACCTCGATCTGAGGAACGCCGCGGCGTGCCGGAGCGATGCCGTCCAGATGGAAGCGGCCCAAGCTCTTGTTGGCGGCGGCCATCTCACGCTCGCCCTGCAGCACGTTGACCTCCACGGAGGTCTGGTTGTCGGCGGCGGTGGAGAAGATCTGGCTCTTTTTGACGGGGATGGTGGTGTTGCGCTCGATCAGGCGGGTGCATACGCCGCCCATGGTCTCAATGCCCAGAGACAGGGGGGTAACGTCCAGCAGCAGCAGGCCCTTCACGTCGCCGGTCAGAACGCCGGCCTGCAGAGCCGCGCCCATGGCCACGCACTCGTCGGGGTTGATGCCCTTGAAGGGCTCGCTGCCGGTGAAGTTCTTCACGGCCTCCACAACGGCGGGGGGACCGGGGGGGGGGGGCCCCCCCCCCCCGTGGCCATGC
>URKW01000097.1 GCA_900548615.1 uncultured Eubacteriales bacterium
GCGCCGCCCACCGGCGGCATTGCGGGGCGTGGAACAGGGCAGCGTCACCGTGGGCGCCAACTACCACTTCTATTCCCGGCAGCTGGCCCACCTGATGGCCCGGTTCCGCCAGCGGCACCCCGGCATCGCCTTCCAGACCATCGAGGGCACCAGCACCACGCTGGCCGGAGCGCTGCGGGAGCACCGGGCCGACCTGTGCATCATCAGCCGCCGCCCCGGCTCCCACCAGTGGTTTCCCCTGCGGCGGGATCAGCTGGTGGTAATGCTGTCGCCGGAGCACCCGCTGGCTCGGGAAAAGTCCGTGCCCATCCGGCGGCTGGAGACGGAGAGCTATATCGAGATCTTCCCCGGCCGGGAGACGGACAACTCCCGCGTTCTGGCGGAAAACGGCGTGCAGCCGGGCAACCGCTTTGCCGGGGTGGAGGACGATTTTTCCGCCATGGCTATGGTGGAGGCTGGCCTTGGCGTGGCACTGGTCAACGACCTGATCGCCGGGATGCTGACAGGTAACGTGGTGTTCCGTCCGCTGGAACCGCCCCAGTACGTGGAAATCGGCATTGCCACGCCGCCGGAGGACAGCATGTCCCCCGCCGTCAAGCGGTTCCTGGCGTTTGTGAGGGAGAATATGGAGGGATGAAAAAGATTTTCGTCCCTGCGGGGACGAGGTACTTTTGGCCGCTGTCCCAAAAGTACCCAAAATGACAGCTTAAACCTGCGGTTTAAGAATCCGCGCACGCTATGCCCTTTTACAAATTTGCGGCCTTATACCACGTGTTTACAGAACACGGTGGTTATCGTTGCGTATGACGAATCGACTTTCTTCTTGCGCCGCTGCCGCTCATGTTCTCAACGGTAGACACCGAAGCGTTGTTCGGCGGCGGGGTGAGGACACCCCGCCGCACGGTAGACGCAAAACACCTTCTCCGCACCAGTTAGCGGCAGCGGCGTAGGAGCAGAGACGATCCTTTTAACCGCTCGACAAGGAAAATTTTGCGCGAACGTGTGGTATAGGGTCACAAATCTAAAAAATGTTATAGCGCGCCGGGAGGTGAAGGAACCGGAGGTTCCTTCTGGCGTTTTTGCCTACTTTTGCCGCTATTGGCAAAAGTAGGTCGCCCCGGAGGGCGAAATACCCTTATCAAAAAAACAATATTTATAGGAATCTTATTTGACAGCACGGTGCAAGATTGCTATACTTCAATATCATAAAAATGCCATTCTGCCGCCAAAACAGGCGGAAAGGGGGAACAATATGACCCATAAAGCCATTTTTCGCCAGCACTGGGGCGAGGCGTTCCGGGATGCCGCGTTCCGTGCGCGGCTCCGCGACCCGAACATGGCGGAGCGCTGGGCGCAGGCCCGGTTCGCCGAGGAGTTTCTGCCCCTGCGGCAGCGGCTCTGCTGCGTAAAGCTCATTGAGGCCGCCGCTGAAGCCATGCCGGAGCTCCCTGCGCCGGAGGGTGGATGGAGCGGCTATGTGCTCAGCGACGCCATCGCCCGCCTGTATCCCCAGCACCGCCGGGAGGCCACGGAGCAGCAGGAGGATTTTGCCCTGTGCGCCCTGCTGGCCGTTCAGCTGCTGCTGGCGGAGGAGCGCCGGACACAGCGGTTCGACATGACCATGGACTTCGCCTTCTGCACCGACGAGGAGGCGGCGGGCAGCCCCTTCTACCAGCGGTTTTTGCAGGTGTGGCGGCAGGATTTCGTCTATGAGCTGCTGCGCCTGAGCCGCGAGCTGACGCCCTTCAGCACCCTGCAGCACATCGCCATGGTGCACCACGTGGCCATGACGGCGGGCCGGGCCTTGCGGCGGGGCGGCGCGGCGGTGGATCTGGCGCTGACCTCCGCGGCGGCGGCAGGTCACGATATCGGCAAATTCGGCTGCATGCCCGGCGAGCGGGTGCCCTATCTCCACTACTACTACACCGACGAGTGGCTGACCCGTTCCGGGCTTCCTCAGGTGGGACAGGTGGCGGGCAACCACTCCACGTGGGATCTGGAGCTGGCCAACCTGTCGGTGGAGTCCATGCTGCTGATCTACGCCGACTTCCGCTCCAAGCAGCGGCGGGAGGAGGACGGCCGGGAGACGGCGGCGCTGTACGCCCTGAAGGACGCCTTTGACGTGATCCTCAGCAAGCTGGACAACGTGGACGCCGCCAAAAAGCGGCGGTATGAGTACGTTTACCGGAAGCTGCGGGACTTTGAGGAATATCTGATCGCCCACGGCGTGGACGTGACGCTGCGGGGCCGGGACACCGACCCGGAGCAGGCCATGGATATCGCCCTGATGGGGCCCAAGGAGTACTACCGGGCCTTCTGCCTGATGGCGGTGGAGCACAACCTGAACATGATGCGCCGTCTCAGCCACGAGGGACTGTTCTCCGACCTGCTGGAAATGGCCCGCAGCGAAAAGGACTGGACGCGAGTGCGCACCTATCTGTGCGTGCTGGAGGACTACTTCACGTATCTGTCCGCCAACCAGAAGATCCAGACGGTGTACTTCCTCTATGAGCTGCTGCTGCACCCGGAGGGTGACATTCGCCGTCAGGCGGCGGCGCTGATGGGCCGGGTGATGGCCAAGTTCAGCCTGCGCTACAAGAAGGAGCTGCCCGCGTCGGCAGGCCGGGCGGAGGTGGAGCAGACTCAGTTCGCCCTGTGGGCCCAATACCTGAATCTGCTGTTTTATCCCGACCACAAGCTGACGCCCCAGCAGACCAGCCACATCCGGTTCACCGCCAAGCTGGTGGTATCCGCCACGCTGGAAAACTGCGCGCCCCAGGAGACGGCCCAGTTCCTGTCGGTGCTGCTGTCCCACTACCAGTCGCCCCACGTGGAGGACGACGGCGCGGCGCTGACCTTGACGGACACGCTGTGCTATCTGCCGCTGAAGCTGCTGACAGAGGAGCAGGCGGAGCGGGTGGCCGCCTTCGCGCTGGCCCAGTGCCACGGCAAAACGCCGTCTCTGCAGGCGGCGGCGCTGCAATTCTTCTTCCGGGCCAGCCAGACGCTGCCGGAGAGCCATCCGCTCCACGCCGCGCTGGAGCGGTTGCGGCAGGAGGAGCTCGTGCTGCCGCTGCCGTCGCTGCGCTACCGGTATGCCCGTGTGTGCGGCGTTCCGGCGGAGCAGGCGGTGCTGGCCCTCAGCGGCGAGGAGGTCTCGGATATCCTGCTGGACAACCTGAAAACCGCCACCCCGTGGATGATCAAGGTGGTCAACGTGGAGCTGCTGTCCCGGTACGCCGCCTGCGGTCTGGGCAGCGCCATGCAGATCGCTGCCCACTTCGCCAACCTGATCCGTGTCAGCGAGGCGGTGGTGGTGCGTCAGCGGGCGGGCCGCGCTCTGCTGGGCATTGCGCCCCGGCTCACCAGCGACCAGCGCAACGAGATCGCCGTGGAGCTGTCCAAGGCGCTGGAATCCGGCCACTACGAATTTTCCAAGTATATCCCCCAGTATCTGGGCGCGTTCATGCTGTGGCTTCCTCCGGCAGAGCTGGACGAGGTCATCGACTATCTGGCGGAGCTTTTGAGCCATTCCGCCGACAGCGTGGCGGCCTCGGCGCTGGACACGGTGGGCTTCGCGCTGGAGTCCTATCGCGCCTACCCCCAGCGTTTCCCGGAGGAGGAAGCGGTATGGGATCGCCGTCGCCGCCGTCTGGCAGGACTGCTGCTGAAGGGCATGGCCTCCTACCGCGAGGCGGTACAGCAGGAGGCGCTGTACGTGCTGGGCGACACGCTGTTCTCCTCGCCCCGGTTCCCCGATGAGCGGCGGGCGTGGCTGTTCACCCTGTGCGCCCACAAGCTGCTGTTTTTGCTGCACGAGAATCAGGGCGGCGGGCTGAACGACCTGTACTGCTCGGCGGCGCTGTACCGCATGTACCAGTTCATCGTCCGGTACGAGACAGACAACGGCCCCTTCCCCTTCCGCCAGCGGCAGAGGGTGGCCTTCTTCCCCGGCACCTTCGACCCCTTTACCCTGTCCCACAAGGCGCTGGCCTGCACCATCCGGGACATGGGGTACGAGGTGTTTCTGGCGGTGGACGAGTTCTCCTGGTCGAAAAAGACCCAGCCCAGCCTGATCCGCCGCAGGATCGCCTCCATGTCGGTGGCGGACGAATTCCATGTGCATCTGTTCCCCTACAATATCCCCGTCAACATCGCCAATCCCGGCGATCTGCGGCGGCTGAAGGACATGTTCGCCGGACGTGAGCTGTACCTCATCGTGGGCTCCGACGTGATCCACGGCGCGTCCTCCTACAAGGCGCCGCCCAGCCCCGATTCCGTCCACAGCATGAACCATATCGTGTTCCGCCGTGTCTCCGCCCTTCACGGGGAGGAAAAGGACATGGACGCCGATGTGGGCATGATCTCCGGCAAGGTGGTGCAGCTGCAATTGCCCTCCCAGCTGGAGGATATCAGCTCCACCCGCATTCGCGAGAACATCGACATGAACCGGGATATCTCCCACCTGATCGACCCGGTGGTGCAGGAGTATATCTATCAGCGGGGCCTCTATCTGCGGGAGCCCCAGTATAAGCCGCTGCTGTCCCCCGGCACGCTGCACTTTGCCGAGGCGGAGGGCGGCGACGCCCTGCTGACCCAGCTCCAGCAGACGCTGGACATGCCGTCCGCCGCCGCCGAGGGGGTGCGCCGCCGGGGCGAGCGGGTCATGACCCTCCACAGCGGCAGCCAGCTGCTGGCCGCCGCGTCCTACGACCAGCGCCGCACCCGCGAGCTGCTGGCGCTGCTGAGCGACCCCGTGCGGGTCAACGAGGTGCGCGACATGGCCTCCGGCAAGCTGCTGTGCGTCACCGGATTGTACGGTCGGGACGAGGAATCCATGCAATTGCTGCTGACGCAGCTGTTCGCCCAGGCCATGGAGCAGGACTGCCTGTGGGCGCTGTTCGCGGCGCTGGATGCACCGGCCAGTCCGGCGGCGGACGATCTGCTGCGGCAGCAGGGCATGCGTCCGGTGCGGCCCGGCGATCCCTCGCTGCTGCTGGCGGATATGAGCGCCCCGGTGGTGTTCCTGCAAAATGTGGAGACCGCCATCAAGCCGCCCTTCAGCAGCGATGAAACGGTGCTGTCCGCCATCCGGCAGGCACGGCGGCGGTTCAAGCTGGGACTGGTGGCGCTGTATCCGGGACGACTGATCTTTACCATCTCCTCCCAGCTGGTGCTGCACCGGCTGGTGGAGAAGATCACCGCCCTCAACGGCGTGCCCATGACGCCCACCCAGCCCCGTGTGCTGGGCCCCTATATGTGCGTGCCCTTCGGCAAGCTGCTGCGGCGGGCCGCCATCCCCAACACCGTGACCAAGACCGTTCACACCGACAAGGTGTTTGCCGCCGACCGGCGCACCCAGCATATCGCGGCCTTCCCCGGCTACGCGCCGCTGTCCGACCAGATGCGGGTGGTGCACTCCTTCCGCCGTCCGGTGATCCTGGTGGACGACCAGCTCCACACAGGGCGGCGTATCGGCGTGCTGGACCCGCTGGCAAGAGAGCAGCAGGTGGACATCAAGGAGGTGCTGGTGGGCATTCTGTCCGGTCAGGGACGGGATCTTGCCCAGCAGCTGGGCCGTGACGTGGACTATGTGTATTTTGTCCCCAATCTGCGGGCATGGTATGTGGAGTCCACCCTGTATCCCTTTATCGGCGGCGACACGGTGGAGCACGCGGACATGGAGCGCTCCGGCTTGCAGCCGTCGGTGAACCTGATACTGCCCTACGTGTATCCGGAGCATCTGCGCCAGTGCGGCGCGGACGCTGCCTATACCTTCTCCCGCACCTGCATCGAGAATACCCTGTATATCATCGAAGCACTGGAGACCGCCTACCGCCGGGTCTACGCCCGCAATCTGACGCTGCGGCGGCTCAGCGAGGCGGTGGTGCTGCCGCTGTGCCCCGACAAGGGACGCATGACCTACAATCTGGACGGCGCGGTGTCCGATTACCTGCGGGATGACCGGGAAACGCTGCGGCGGCTGGAGAATCTGTTCCGCTGAAAAGGGGGAAATCACCATGTATTACTATGAAGAAAACGGCCAGTGCTTCGCCGCCTGCCAGCCCCTGCCGCTGACGGCGGCGGGGCTGGCCCTGCGACTGAACGACGCCGAGGGAAACATCACCTCTCTGACGGCGACGGCGGAAGGGTTGAGCATGCAGATCTCCGACGCCGAGGACGACATCATCCAACTGGGGATCACGTCCCAGGGGCTGGCCACGCAGATCTCAAACGCCCAGGGACAGATCTCCACACTGCAGCAGACGGTGGACGGGTTCGCAATCAGCGCCTCCAACGGATCGAGCAGTTCCTATCTGTACCTCACCAGCAACGGCTTCATTGTCTCCAGCGCCAGGATCACGTTCTCCGGTATGGTGACATTCCTGGACTTGTCCTCCTCCGGAGCCACTACCATCAACGGGGACAACATTGTGACGGGCACGATCTCCGCCATCACTTTGCAGGGAAACGAGATCATCGGCGGCAGCATTACAGGCGCCACCCTGCGCAGCGTGTCCAGCAGCGACAACGGCCTGGAGATCTACTACGGAGCGGTGAGTTGGAACCTGCTGGTGGGCGGCATTCGGTTCGACGACAACGGGAGAGGCACCGAGGACGAGGCCCGGTACCGCATGTTCATCTATACCAACAGCGGGTATATGGACTGGGCCATGAAGTTACTGTCTGCCGGCGGCATGTCATTGGAGAGCGGAGAGAACATTTACATCGAGGCCTCCACAAATCTGACGTTGCGGGCGGGGTGGAATATCTGGCTGGAGGATCCGGCCATAACGGACAGCAGCGGAAACACCTGGCAGTTCCGCAGCGATGGACTATACAAGAACTACGTCAAGGTAATCAGCCTGGACGCATAGGAGGAATTTGACATGAAACTGATCGAGGCAGTGAACGCATATATGGCGGCGGAGGAAATGAGCAAGGAGAAGTGGCCGTACCAGGGGGCCCTGGCCGTTTCAGGTTTG
>URKW01000098.1 GCA_900548615.1 uncultured Eubacteriales bacterium
TTGCGGGCGGACAGAGTCGTCCGCCCCTACAACCGTTTAACGATACCCGGCGCCAGTCTGAAAGCTCCGCTTGTGATGGCCGCGGCAGCTGCCCACCATATCAGGTGGTTTTTGCGGCAGATGATTAACTTTTAATGAATTTCGGGCCAAAACCCTTGCAAAACAGCTTCCCAATGGCTATAATCAGCCATAATAGCAAGCGTATTTGATTTGAAAGGAGATACTACTTATGTCATTCTTTGAAAACATTACCGAAAAAGCCAAGCAGTATGCCAACATCGCCGCCGACAAGGCCACCGCTCTGGCAGAGGCTGCCGCCGACAAGGCCAAGGACGTGAAGGAGACCGCCCAGCTGAACATGGCCATCAAGACCGAGCAGCGTGAGATGGAGAAGAACTACCGCGCCATCGGCCAGTGGTTCGTCTCCGAGTACGAGGGCGAGGTTCCCGACGCCGTGAAGGACGTTGTGGCCGCCATCGAGGCCAGCAAGGCCAAGGTGGAGGAGATGGAGGCCACTCTGGCCGCCAAGTCCGCAGCAGACGAGGAGGCCGTGGTGGAAGAGGACGGTCAGGTTCCCGAGCTGAAGGTCTGCCCCGTGTGCGGCACCGCCACCAATTCCCGCTTCTGCCCGGAGTGCGGCGCAGAGGTCGAGCCCAAGACCGAGGAGGCTCCCGTGGAAGAACCCGCCGCTCCCGCCGAGCCGGAGACCCCTGCCGAGCCGCAGGAGTAAGCAATAGCCTACAAAATGCATTAAAAAAGAGACTGCCCAGGCAGTCTCTTTTTTGCTTTTCGTACTACAGGGTCGTTCCCTGTGCCAGACGTTCATACAGCAGCTGGAGGTCGTATACATCCACCTCATCGTCGTTGTTCACGTCAGCGGCCATTTTTTCCGCGATGGTGATCGTGTTCTGACCGGTAAGATAGCCGTACAGCTGCTGCACGTCCTCTACGCCGACCCTGCCGTCGCCGTTGGCGTCACCGGCGGGAAGTGTGCCGGGGAGCTTACTGCTGCCATCCCACAGCGCCGTTTTGTACCCCAGATAGGTGGGGCTTGTCCAGCCGGACTGTCCTTCCAGGTAGTAAAGGGTAGCGTCGCTGCTGATGTCCATTTTCTTAAGCAGTTCCTCCTCCGGAGCGGCGCCGGAGAAGTAGAAGGACAGCAGATTATCACAAAAGTCAAAGCCTCTCTCGTTAATGGTGGTCAGCGTAGCGGGGATCACCAGCCGCTTGAGGTTCTGGCAGTCAAAAAAGGCAAGAGAGGCAATGGTGGTAACACCGTTGGGAATCACAAATGTTCCCTCCTTCGCGCCGGGGCAGGTGTGCACCATTGTGCCGTCCTTTGTCATCAGTACACCATCCACCGACTGATAGGCCGGATTGCCCTCCGCCACATAAATGGCGCGAAGCTTTCCACAGCCGCTGAAGGAGTTCTGCTCGATTATCGTCACATTTGCCGGGATCGTGACCTCCGTCAAACTCTCACAGTCAATGAACGCCTGAAGGCCGATCGTCTCCACACTTTCGGGCAATGTAAAGTTTTGCAGCTCATCACACCACATAAAGGCCCATCTGCCGATTACCTTCACGTTTTCGGGGAATACGACCGATTGCAGCTTTGCACATTTCTTGAACATGCTCATTTCGATGACTTCCAGATTTCGCGGCAGCTTGACAAACTCCAGATTGGGGCACTCGGAGAAAACGTCCGAACCCATTGTTGTCACAGTGTCGGGGAGTTCCATGCGGACCAGACCGGATTTCTCAAAAGCGCGACTTTCAATTTTCGTCAGAGCTTCCGGGAACTCCACGCTCTTTAGATTGGTGCAACCGCTAAAAGCGGCGGTGGAAATTGTCTTTAAGTTTGCGGGCAGATGAATGCTTTCAATTCCACTGCCGCTAAATGCTGCGAAACCGATTATCTCCACCGAAACAGGAATAGAGATCTTTTTCAAATTTTTACAGCCGCTAAAAGCGTACCTTCCGATAGAAAGGATACAGCTTTTCAGATCATCCTGCAGCCCATAGATCACGACCTCTTTGATCTGATCCACATAGTCCTTCCAAGGAACGCTGTAATAGGAAAAGTCCTCCATATAACCCTCGCCGAAGAACTCCAGCGTTCCGTCCTTCATCAGCTGCCACGTCATGTTTTTGCGATCGCTATAGTTGTCATCCCAATAGCCGCAATAGCCACTGTCCACAACGGGCCACGCGCTGCCCCATACGGTGGCAGTCAGGCTGAACAGCATGACCACAGTCAGGACAATGCTCAACACGCTCTTTTTCATACGCTCTCTCCTTTTCTGCAAAGCTTTTGCATGATTGATTGTACACCATCTGGCGCTTTTTCACAAGTAAAAATTTGCCTGTTTTTCAAAGTCCTTGCAATCCGCTGTGCTTTCCTGTATGCTGAAAGGAGAAAAGCGAGGTGTGCGCCATGACATTGCTGCAAATGAGCTACATTCTGGAGATCGACCGCTGCGGCTCCATCAACCGGGCGGCCCAGAACCTGTTCGTGTCCCAGTCCGCCCTGTCCAGCGCCATCGCCGAGGTGGAGAAGGAGCTGGGCATCACCATTTTCCACCGCTCCAACCGGGGCGTGGCGCTGACGGAGGACGGCCGGGAGCTGCTGAACCAGATCATCCCCATCGTGGAGCGCAGCCGCAAGATCACCCGCTACTACAGTGAGCGCAGGGCGGAAAACCGGGTCACGCTGTCCATCGCCGCCCAGCGCTATCCCTTCTGCGCCAAGGCCTTTGTGGAGTTCCTGCATCTGCGGGAGGAACCACGCATCGAGGTCAGCTTCAAGGAGGTGGAGATGGCCGCTGTTATCGAGCAGGTGGCCCAGCAGCAGAGCGATCTGGGCGTGATCTTCGTCTCCGACATGACGGAGCACTTCATCCGCCGTATTCTGGAGGGGCGGAATCTGGAGTTCCACCAGCTGGCCCGTCTGCGGCCCCATGTGTTCATGCGGCAAGGCCATCCCCTGTCCGGTGAAGCGTCGGTAACGCCGGAGCAGCTGCACCAGTACCCCTACGCCGCCTTCACCCAGAGCGACACCAATCTCAACTACGCCGAGGAGGTGGTGGTGGGCACCGCCGCCGACTTCAATCAGGTGGTCTACGTCTCCGACCGGGCTACCATCTACAGCGTCATCGCCCACACCAACTGCGTCTCCACCGGAAGCGGCGTGCTGCCGGAGGGCTTCGGCGACGACCGGCTGGTGACCGTCCCCCTGACGGGGCAGCACGACATGCGTCTGGGCTATATCAAGCTGCGCTCCGTGCCCCTCAGCGAGTCGGGCCGGGAGTTCGTGGACATTCTGCGGCAGATATTGCGGGAATTAGAGGGATGATACAGCACAGGGGCGGACAAATTGTCCGCCCCTGTGGCTTGTCAAAAAAGCTTCGCAGAATTCGCGGCGCGGACGCCGCAGCCTTTTTGCCGGTATTTTCAATGCTCGATCCAATCTGCGCTGCGCTGCACCGCACGCTTCCACATGCGGTAGGCGTCGTCGCACTCCGCCTGCACCCGCTGGGGCGTGAACACCCGGTCGCTGCGGCGGAGCGCTGCCAGCTCATCGAGACTGCTCCACACCCCGCAGTTAAGGCCTGCCAGCGCCGCCGCGCCGAAAGCGGTAGTCTCCACCATGGCGGGGCGATCCACCGGAATGCGCAGCAGATCCGCCTGCATTTGCAGCAGGATATTGCTGACGCTGGCGCCGCCGTCGGCCCGCAGACAGGTAATGTCGCACCCGGCGTCCTGCCGCATGGCCAGCATCAGGTCGGTGACCTGAAAGGCGATGGCCTCCAGCACAGCGCGGGCGATGTGGGCCCGGCCTGTGCCCCGTGTGACGCCCAGGATCGCGCCCCGGGCGTACATGTCCCAATAGGGTGCGCCCAGCCCCGTAAAGGCCGGCACCACGATAACGCCGCCGCTGCTGGGCACCGACTCCGCCAGCGTGTCGCACTCCGGCGCGGAGTCGATCAGATGCAGCTCGTCCCGCAGCCACTGGATGGGGCTGCCGCCATTGAACACGCTGCCCTCCAGCGCGTAGGTGACAGCGCCGTTCACGCTCCACGCCACAGAGGTGACAAGCCCCGCACGGCTGCGGACAGGCTTGCCGCCTACGTTCATCAGCGTAAAGCAGCCGGTGCCGTAGGTGTTCTTGGCGTCGCCTGCGTGGAAGCAGGTCTGGCCAAACAGCGCCGCCTGCTGGTCGCCTGCCGCGCCGCATACCGGCACCCCCGCCAGGGTCTCAAGGCCGGGGATGCCCTCCTTCACCGTGCCGTACACCTGCGAATTGCCCGCGCACCGGGGCAGCATGCACATGGGAATGCCCAGCATGCCGCACAGCTCCGCGTCCCATTGCAGCGTGTGGATATCGAACAGCATGGTGCGGCTGGCGTTGGAATAATCCGTCACGTGGGCGCCGGTCAGCCGCCAGATGAGCCACGTCTCCACCGTGCCGAACAGCAGCTGGCCCTGCTCCGCCCGCTGTCGTGCGCCGGGCACGTTGTCCAGTATCCAGCGGATCTTGGTGGCGGAGAAATAGGCGTCGATCAGCAGTCCGGTGGTGGACTGTATCCGCTCGCTGAGTCCCCGGCGCTTCAGCTCCTCGCACAGCTCCGCCGTGCGGCGGCACTGCCACACGATGGCGTTGTACACCGGCTCGCCGGTAGCCTTGTCCCAGATGATGGTGGTTTCCCGCTGGTTGGTGACGCCGATGCCGGCGATGGAGCCGATGGGCAGTCCGGCAATGGCGTCCGCCGCCGCCTGGGCCTGGGTACGCCAGATCTCCATGGGGTCGTGCTCCACCCAACCGGCGCGGGGATAGTGCTGGGTAAACGGGTACTGACCCCGGCCCACGATATCCCCCTGTCTGTCGAATACGATGGCGCGGGAGCTGGTGGTGCCCTGATCCAGCGCAAGGATGTAGGAAGCCATGAGAAATCCCCCTTTTCAAGAGTAGCTTGCTGTGGTATGATGGATATAATAGTAAGTACCATCGAATAACAAGGGCAAACACGCCTGACAGCGTGTCTTTTCGGCGCTTTTTACCCTTTTCGCCTTGGCGGGCACCAGCCCGCCTGCATCTCAAAAGCCAAAAATCACTTGAAAATCCATCGCTGGCAGGTGCTTTGCAGTTTTGTCGGAGCAGAAATGTGTCCAGACAAGAAAAGGCCCGCAGGGAATACTTGACGTATTGCCAAGGGACTTGACGCAGTATGGGCGCATTTCTGCCCGTCAAAACCGTGTCTGCCCTTGTCATTCGATGGTACCAGTATATCACAGGAAGGACGGAATTGCCATGACAAATAAGACGGACTTCACTTTTCTTTCCAGCGACGGAAAAACGCGGCTGCACGGTATCGCGTGGGTGCCGGAGGACGTAACGCCGGTGGCGGTATTGCAGATCGTCCACGGCGTGGCGGAGTATATCGGCCGCTATGACGATTTTGCCCGGTTCCTGAACAGCCACGGCGTCATCGTGGTGGGCCACGACCATCTGGGTCACGGCCTGTCTCTCCCGGAGGGCGGCACGCCGGTGTATTTCGGTGACGGCAACACATGGAACACCCCGGTGGACGATATCTACGTGCTGCACACCAAGCTGAAGGAACAGTACCCCCACCTGCCACTGCTGCTGATGGGCCACTCCATGGGCTCGTTCCTCAGCCGCACGTATCTGATCCGCTATCCCGGCACGGTGAAGGCCGCTGTCCTCATGGGCACCGGCTGGCAGAGCGCCGCCACGCTGGCGGGCGGTCTGGCGCTGGCGGGAACGCTGGCCCAGCGCGGCGCGGCGTCCACCAACGCCACGGTGACGGCGCTGGCCTTCGGCGCGTACAACAAGACCTTCAAGCCCAACCGCACCGAGTACGACTGGCTGTCGGCGGACGAGGAGAACGTGGACGAATATATCGCCGATCCCCTGTGCGGCCATGACGCCACGGTGGGTCTGTTCCGTGAGATGCTGTGGGGCATCCGCTTCAACCAGCGGCCTACCAACCTGCGGAAAATGGACAAGACCACGCCGGTGCTGCTGATCTCCGGCGAGGACGACCCTGTGGGCGGCATGGGAGCGGGTGTGCGCCAGACGTATCAGGCGTTTCGCCATGCCGGAGTGACCGACTGTACGCTGCGGCTGTACCACGGTCTGCGGCACGAACTGCTGAACGAAAAAGCGCACCGCGGCGCGGTGTATCAGGATATCTGGAACTGGATGGAGGGAAAACTGTCATGACCGCGTGGGAGGAACTGAGAGAGACGTGCCTGAAATGTCAGGCCTGCCAGCTGCGGCAGACCTGCACGCAGGTGGTGTTCGGCGTAGGCGACCCCAACGCCGAGGTGCTGTTCATCGGCGAAGCGCCCGGCGCCAACGAGGACGCCCAGGGCGAGCCGTTCGTGGGCCGGGCGGGCAAGCTGCTGGACGACATGCTGGCCATGATCGGCCTGCACCGGCAGAATATCTATATCACCAACTCCGTCAAGTGCCGTCCGCCGGAGAACCGGGACCCGCTGAACACGGAGAAGGACGCCTGCCGGGGCTATCTGCGGGCGCAGGTGCGGCTGATGAAGCCCAAGATCATCGTGTGTCTGGGCCGCATCAGCGCCATGGAGCTGATCAAGCCGGACTTCAAAATTTCGCAGGAGCACGGCCAGTTCTTCGACCGCAACGGTACGCTGATGATGGCGCTGTTCCATCCGGCGGCGCTGCTGCGCGACCCCCGGAAAAAGCCGGAGACCTTTGAGGATCTGAAGGCTCTGCAGGCCAAGATACAGGAAATCTGCGACCATACGCCGCTGACGTTTGAATAAGAGATAAAGGAGTGCCGTCCAATTGACGGATGGTCGAAAAAAAGTTCATGGAGCGTATCGGCACCGATACGCTCCATTTTCATGCTATGTAGCGGGGTACAGGCCCTTGGCTCTCCCTTTGGGAGAGCTGTCACCGCAGGTGACTGAGAGGGGCTT